>NZ_CP076853.1:3127500-3427500 GCF_018987265.1 Rhizobium sp. WYJ-E13
GGGCTTCTGCTCTTTACCAACGACACGGAGTTTGCGCAGGCACTGCTCGATCCGATCACGCACGTCCCCAAGTCCTATCACGTGCAGATCGACCGGATCGCCGACGACAGCATGCTATCGGCCATGACATCAGGCCTTCGGCACGACGGTGAATTGCTGCGCGCCACATCTGCGCGAAAGCTGCGCGAGGGCGACCGTAACTCCTGGATCGAAGTGGAGCTGCAGGAAGGCCGCAACCGGCAGATCCGCCGGATGTTGGAAGCACTCGATATCGCCTGCCTGCGGCTCGTACGTGTGGCTATCGGCGGGCTGGAGCTCGGCGACCTGCCAAGGGGATCGGTCAGGGCGCTCAACGAGGCCGAACTGAAGGATCTTCGCCGGAAGGTCAGTGCCAGCAAGAAAATACGGGATTGAGAATGAACGAAATGATGCCGCATGATTTCTGGCAGCAAATCCATCCACCCGGCAGTTTCGAAACAGGTGGCGACTTCACATCCTTCTTCGTAGCGGAGCTGGAAGATGGCAGGCAATTGCGGCTGCCGATCCGCGTGCTCGCTGATGGCGAGCATGCGTTGGCCTCGCTGATCATCAATCAGGCGAGCTTCGCGGTGCTGGATGCGCTCGCTGAAAACCTCGCAGCAAAGATAGAACCTTTCGCCATCGACGTGATCGCCGGCCTGCCGACACTCGGTCTCACACTTGCGGCGGCAGTGGCCCAGAAGCTCGGCCATCACCGTTATGTGCCGCTCGGTACCTCCCGCAAATTCTGGTATCGCGAAGAACTGTCGGTCGCCCTCTCATCGATCACCACACCGGAGCAAGAGAAGCGCCTGTACGTCGATCCGCGCATGCTGCCTCTTCTGGAAGGCCGCCGTGTCGCGCTGATCGACGACGTTATATCGAGCGGAACCTCTATTGTCGCCGGGCTCGGTCTGCTGGCAGGCTGCGGCATAGAACCCGTCGTCGTCGGTGCGGCCATGCTGCAATCAGACCGTTGGCGCGCGGAACTCGACAGCGCGGGACCTCAATGGCAGGCACGCACGAAAGGCGTTTTCGCAACGCCTATCCTCGAGCGGACAGCCGAAGGAAAATGGTGTAAACCGGCCTGACCAACGGCAGGACCGCGCATGAGTACCATTCATTCTTTCATCTGAACGGACTATACAGCATCGGACGAAGAGCTACATTCCGCGTGTGATCGAATACAGGAACCGCCGATGACGCCTGAGCAAGCAGCCCTGCTGATCCTGCTGGTGGCGATGCTCTTTCTGTTCTCCCTCGATCGCTTGCGCATCGAAGTTATCGCGATCGGCGGATTGCTTGCGGGCTATGTGCTCGGTCTTTACCCCGCCGACGGCATTTTTGCCGGCTTCGCAAGCCCCGTTGTCATCACCGTCGTGGAAATCCTGCTGATCGTCCAGGTCCTGGCGCGAACCAAACTCTTTGATAGCCTCGCCGAGCGCTTCGTCGTATCGCGCCTTTCGCATTTTCAGGTGATATCTGGTGTCTCCGCCTTCAGCGGTTTCGTCTCGATCTTCATGAACAATATCGGCGCTTTCGCGATTACCCTGCCGCTGGTGCTGCGACTGAGCGCCGTCATGGGCATTCCGCGTCGGCAGCTCGTGATGCCGGTCTCCTTCGCCGCTCTTCTCGGCGGTCTCGTTTCGCTGATCGGCACGCCTGCCAATCTTCTCGTCAGTGATGCGCTTGAAAAAGCCACGGGCAAAGGTTTCCGCTTCTTCGATTTTGCCTATGTCGGCCTGCCAGTCGCCATTCTGGGCATTCTGCTGATTACGCTGATCGCACAGCGATTGTTTTCCGAGCCGGACGAACCCGCGGCAGCGCCCCATCCCCCCGCCCGTCGCATCGTCGTCGAGCGCAGCATTCCCGAACATTCGCCACTCGTCGGCGCAACACTTGCTCAATGTCCGGAACGTTTCGGCATTCAGCCGCATGCCCTCGTCCGCGACGGGGCCTTCGTCTTCGGCCCACTCGAACAGTCAGTCATCCAGCCGGGCGACGTTCTCCTGGCCCAAGGTGCGGATTTGATCTTCGCGAATCTGGCCGCCTGCCAGGCGCTGGTGCCGGAAGCCCATCCGCACGGGCTGCAGCCGGATTTCGCCAGCATCGAAGCCGTCGTCATGCCGGAAAGCACCGTCGTCGGCTCGCGTATCGCATCGCTGGAGGTCTTCCGCAATCGCGGGGTCACTGTCTCGGCACTGTCGATGCGCTCTCCCCGTATTGAAGGACGTTTTGCCGATCTGCAGCTTTCGATCGGCGATATCCTGGTGCTGGAAGGCCCGAAAGCGGCAATCGCGGAGGCGCTCGAGGAGTGCGAATGCCTGCCGCTTGCCTCCGCAGTGCCCTTCCCGACATCGTCGGCCTCGTGGCGACCCTTCGCGATCTTTGCCTGCGGCGTCGGTGCCTCCGCCTTCGGTCTTCGCCCCGATATCGCCCTTGCCTTCGTGGTGCTGGCGCTCGCCCTGGTCGGTTATCTCAATATTCGCCATGCGATGGCGGATCTCAACTGGCCGATCATTATCATGCTCGGAGCGATGATCCCGATCGGTCAGGCGGTGGTGACAACGGGCACGGCCGAGACCATTGCGGCATGGCTAGGCCTTGCCTTCCCGATCGGCCATCCCTTGTGGGGCATCGCGCTGGTTCTGTTTCTCGCCATGGCACTGACACCCTTCGTCAACAATGCGACGGTTGCGATCGTTCTGGCTCCGATAGCGCTGGAGTTCGCACGCGTCGGTCAGCATGCGCCGCAGGCCTATCTGATTGCGGTGGCGGCTGGCGCATCGCAGGATTTCCTGACTCCCTTTGGCCATCACAACAATACGCTGTCGATGAGCATCGGCAGCTATCGCTTCGGCGATTTCCTGCGCGCCGGCTGGCCGCTAACGCTCGCCGGCTATATACTCACGCTCATCCTCATTGCCCTCTTCTGGCTTTGAATGAGCCTTTGCTTGACTTCCCCGGCAATGAAACTAGAGCAGAGACAGTCTCAGACGATAGAAGGACAGCCAAGCGCCGTGCGTATTCTCTCCGAAGCCCATTTCCCGGAACTGCCGAACTACTACCGTGGCAAGGTGCGCGAGAATTACGATCTTGCGGATGGGCGGCGCATCATCATCAGCACTGATCGGCTGAGCGCCTTCGACCGCATTCTGACCTGCATCCCCTACAAGGGACAGGTGTTGACGCAGACAGCCCGCTACTGGTTCGAAGCGACGAAGGACATCTGCCCCAACCACGTTCTCGACTATCCCGATCCGAATGTCGTCATTGGCAAGCGGCTCGATATTCTTCCCGTCGAGATCGTCGTGCGCGGCTATCTCGCCGGCACGACCGGCACGTCGATCCTCACACTCTATAAGAAGGGCGAGCGCGAAATGTACGGCATGCGCCTGCCCGACGGCATGCGCGACAACCAGATTCTTCCAGAACCGGTCATCACGCCGACCAGCAAGGAATTTGACGGCGGTCACGACGAACCGCTGACGCCGGCTGAAATCGTCAGCCGCGGGCTATTGACTGGAGAACAGTGGGAAACGCTTTCCAAGTATGCGCTGGCGCTTTTCGCTCGCGGCCAGGAAATAACGGCAAAACGCGGCCTGATCCTCGTCGACACCAAATATGAATTCGGCACGGACGAGAACGGCAACATCATTCTCGCCGACGAGATCCATACGCCCGACAGCAGCCGCTACTGGGTAGCAGAAACCTATCCCGCTGCTTTCGCAGCGGGCAATCGCCCGGAAAGCTTCGACAAGGACTTTGTCCGCGCCTGGGTAGTCGAACGCTGCGATCCCTACAAGGATGCGATTCCGGAAATTCCGGTCGCGTTGATCGAGCAAACCTCGGCCGTCTATATCAAAGCCTATGAGTGGATCACCGGTGAACACTTCGTACCCGACGACCGCGGCGAAACGCCCGCCGCGCGTGTCCGCACAAATCTCGCGCCCTATTTCCCCTGAACCGCGTGACTAGGCTGGGAGTCGGCTTGCAGCCTTTCGGCCAAACGCGCTAGCATTGAAAAAAGGGGTGTCGGGCCAAGCCCGGCGGGGGACAAATGGCACGCAGGCCCAGACGCAAGGCCGAAGAGACCCGGGAGGATATCCTCTCGATGGCGGAGACGCTGTTTCGCCAGCACGGATTTGTGGCGGTTTCCATCGCCGATATCGCCGCCTCGCTACACATGTCACCGGCCAACGTCTTCAAGCATTTCCACTCCAAGGCGGTCCTCGTCGATGCGATTGCCGAGCGCCATCTCGGCAATGCAACAGAGCGCTTCGCCGCAGTCGACACCAGCCTGCCGCCGAAGGAGCAGTTGCTGAGCTTCGTCCTGCGCCTCCTCGACAGCCATCTGCAGGACATCCAGCAGAACCCCTACATCTTCGAAATGGTGATCTCTACTATCGATGCCAAGCTCGACGCTGGCCATCGCTATCGCGAGCGAATAGAGCAGAAACTCGGCGAGATCATCCGTGAAGGTGTGGCTGTAGGCAATTACCATTGCGACAATACGGACGCGGCAGCCCGCACCGTTGCAGACGTTCTCGCCTGTGTTCTGCATCCCATTCTCATTGCCAAGGACGACAAAAACACGCTTGTCCATCGTGCGGAAACAATCGTGTGTTTCGTGGATGCCGCACTGCAAAATAACCCTTGCTAAGTGACGATTGCTGAATTACGTCACTTCATAAAGCTTTTCTTAATATCGGATAACGGCACCTGTTTCCGGATCAATCATCACTCCTATATAGAGCGGCGCCTCCTAGGGCCGGCGATTGAACCGCTACTGCCAACCGCACAGGAAATTCAGCATGACCAGGCGCGCCCTCATCGTCTCCTCGGCCCTCTTGCTCGTTTTGGGCCTCGCCGCCTGCAACGACAGCGGCAGCAAGCCCGCCGGCAATCCAGGCGCTGGCGGTGCCGCCCAGCAGGCCGCCCCGGTCGGTGTGGTCACGCTGAAGAAGGACACCTATCCGATCACCACGATCCTGCCCGGCCGCGCCGAAGCCTTCCAGGTGGCCGATATCCGCCCGCAGGTGAGCGGTATCATCCGCGAGATCGCCTTTAGGGAGGGCGGTGAAGTCAAGAAGGGCGACCTGCTCTATCAGATCGACGATGCGGCCTATCGCGCCGCTGTCGAGCAGGCCCAGGCGGCCATCTCCAAGGCTCAGGCAAGCGTGCCGAGCGCCCAAAGCAATTTCGACCGCTACCAGCGGCTTGTCGGCAGCGGCGCGACGCAGATCGAGTTCGAAACCGCCCGCACAGCGCTGGCCCAGGCAAATGCCGAAGTCGAAGCGGCCAAGGCCGCGCTGACATCGGCGCAGATCGACCTTGACCACACGAAGATCGTTGCGCCCTTCGACGGCATTATCGACCAGACCGCCTATAATGTCGGCAACCTCGTTGCCGCCAACCAGTCGACCGCGCTGACCACGATCCGCCAGCTTGATCCGATCTATATTTCGCTGACGGAATCGAGCACCAACCTTTTGAAGCTGCGCGATGCGATCGCTGCCGGGGAGGTCAAGGGCGAGGACAACAATGTTGCCTTCCGCCTGATCCTCGAAGATGGCCGCGAATATAATCAGAAGGGCAAGCTGGACATGTCGAAGCAGGTCGTCAGCGAAACGACCGGTACCTTCATTATCCGCGTTGTCTTCCCGAATCCGGACCGTGTCGTCCTGCCGGGCATGTATGTGCGCGCGACGGTCGAGCTCGGTGCCGAGACAGGATATTCCCTGCCGCAGCTTTCGACGACCCGCGATGCCAACGGCCGCCTGACCGCACAGTTCATCTCCGCCGAGGGCAAGGTCGAGACCCGCGTCTTCCAGAATGCTACGCCCTCCAACAATTCCTGGCTCGTAACCGAGGGCGTGAAGGACGGCGATCAGCTGATCGTCAGCGGCCTCCAGTCGATTGTATCAGGCATGCCGGTGAAGCCGGTTCCGATGAAGATCAATGATAACGGCGTGGTTGTCCCTGCCGATCAGCCCGTGGCCGGAGGCGAACCGAAGCCCGCAGCAAAGTGATGCGCAGGCGCTTCCGTTTCGTCACCGTCCCAGCCGCACAGGAATAACTGATGGCCAAGTTTTTCATCCGACGACCGATCTTCGCCTGGGTCATTGCGATCACCATCATGCTCGCCGGTCTGCTCGGCATCTTCACGCTGTCGATCTCCCAATATCCCGACATTGCGCCGACCACGGTCCGCATCAACGCCAGCTATCGCGGTGCAAGCGCCGAAACGGTCGAAAAGTCAGTGACAACCCTCATCGAAGACGGCATGACCGGTCTCGATGACCTGACCTACATGACCTCGACCTCATCGACGGGCTCGGCCAGCATCTCGCTGACTTTCGGAACGAGCATCAATCCTGACATCGCGCAGGTGCAGGTGCAGAACAAGCTGCAGCTCGTCCAGTCGCAGCTTCCGGGCGACGTCATCGATGCCGGTATCAGCGTCACGCGTTCCACCTCGAGCATTCTCCTCGTCGGCTCGCTTGTCTCGACAGACGGCAAGCGCAGTTCCGTCGACCTCGGCAACATCATGTCGACCTCGATCGAAGACCAGATCCAGCGTCTGGAAGGCGTGGGCAGCATCAATGTGTTCGGCTCCGGCTACGCCATGCGCGTCTGGCTGGATCCGTTCAAGCTGCAGAAATACCAACTCACCCCCGGCGACGTGACCTCGGCCATCCAGGCACAGAACACCCAGGTCTCCGTCGGCTCGCTCGGCGCCCAGCCGGCCGTCCCGGGCCAGCAGATCAACGTCACCATCACCGCCCAGAGCCAGCTCACCACGGTCGCCGATTTCGAGCACATCATCCTGAAGGTCGAAAAAGACGGTTCGACGGTACGGCTCAGCGACGTCGCTCGCGTCGAGATCGGCCAGGAAAGCTATGGCGGCAGCTCTCGCTACAACGGCCTGCCATCGTCTGGTTTCGCCATCAACCTCGCAATCGGCGCGAACGCCATCGATACCGCCGCCCGTGTCCGCACCGCTCTCGAAACGATCGGTCGCGGCCTGCCGGAGGGCGTCGAGATCACCTATCCCTACGACACGACCCCCTTCGTCGAGCTGTCGATCGAAAAGGTCGTGCATACGCTGATCGAGGCGATCGTGCTCGTCTTCGTGGTTCTGCTCATCTTCCTGCAGAACCTGCGTGCAACACTGATCCCGACCATCGCCGTTCCCGTCGTACTTCTGGGCACGTTCGGCATCCTCGCGATAACAGGGTACTCAATCAATACGCTGACCATGTTCGCCATGGTGCTGGCGATCGGCCTTCTCGTCGACGATGCCATCGTCGTCGTCGAAAACGTCGAACGCATCATGTCAGAGGAAAAGCTCTCGCCGCTGGAGGCGACCGAGAAGTCGATGGGCGAAATCACCGGCGCCATCGTCGGCATCGCTCTCGTACTGACCGCCGTCTTCATCCCCATGGCTTTCTTCGGCGGCTCGACCGGTATCATCTATCGCCAGTTCTCCATCACGATCGTGTCGGCCATGTTGCTTTCGGCCCTCGTCGCTATCGTGCTGACGCCGGCGCTCTGCGCCACGATGTTGAAGCCGGTCAACGAGCACAAGAAACATCGCATCGGCGACTGGTTCAACCGCAACTTCACCCGCTCGACCAACGGCTATGTCCGCACCATCGGCTACCTGTTGAAGCGGCCGGTCCGTGTCATGCTGGTTTTCCTGCTGGTCGGCATCGGCTGCGCGTATCTCTTCACCCGCCTGCCGAGCTCGTTCCTGCCGCAGGAAGACCAAGGCGTGCTCCTGACCATCGTCACCACGCCGCCTGGGTCCACCACGCAGCAGACCCAAGCCGTCGTTGAAAAGGTCGAAAAATACTACCGTGAAAACGAGAAGGATGCGGTGGAATCCGTCTTCGGCGCGCTCGGCTTCGGATTCAACGGTTCGGGTCAGAACAGTGCCATCGTCTTCACCAAGCTCAAGGACTTCTCGCTGCGCACTGATCACAACCTTAGCGCGCAGTCGGTGGTCAGCCGGGCGCTCAAGAGCTTCTTTGCGATCCGCGAGGCTCAGGTCTTTGCGCTGCTGCCGCCCGCGATCCAGGGTCTCGGCGTATCGAGCGGCTTCTCAATGTATCTGGTGGATACCGGCGGCCACGGCAATCAAGCCCTGACCGCCGCTTCTAAGCGGTTGATCCAGATGGCTGGCGCCACCGGCAAGGTCGTGGCACTTCGCTCGAACAACAAGGAAGTCGAGCCGCAAATGAAGATCCTGATCGATCAGGAGAAGATCGGCGCCATGGGTGTCGATCTTGCCTCGGTCAATTCCATGCTGTCGATCATCTTCACCGGCCGCGACGTCAACGATTTTACGCTGAATGGCGAGATCAAGCCGGTCTACGTGCAGGGCGACGGCCCCTTCCGCATGCAGCCGACCGATCTGAACCACTGGTATGCCCGCAACAACGCCGGCGAGATGGTGCCTTTCTCCGCCTTCACCACCACCCAATGGGTTGACGGCGCGCCGTCTCTTGCCCGCTTCAACGCCGTCAGCGCCATTCCGCTGGATGGTGGCGCCGCACCAGGCGTCTCCTCAGGTGAAGCGATGAACGAGATGGAATCCCTGACTGAACAGCTTGGCGGCGGCTATACGGTTGCCTGGCAGGGTATCTCCTATCAGGAACGCCTCTCGGGCTCGCAGGCGCCGATGCTCTACGCGATCTCGGTTCTCGTCGTCTTCCTGTGCCTGGCCGCGCTCTACGAAAGCTGGTCGATCCCGTTCTCGGTCATTATGGCAGTGCCGGTCGGCGTGCTCGGAGCGCTTACCGCGGCAACGCTCTTCGGGCAGGCGAACGACGTCTATTTCAAGGTGGGCTTGCTCACGACCATCGGCCTTGCGGCGAAGAACGCGATCCTGATCGTGGAATTCGCCAAAGACCGGATGGAAACAGGACTGGGCCTCTTCGAGGCGACGCTGGAGGCAGCAAGGCTGCGCCTGCGTCCCATCATCATGACCTCTCTGGCATTTATCCTCGGCGTCGTGCCGCTGGCGATCGCAACGGGCGCGGGTTCCGCTGCGCAGAACGCGATCGGCATCGGCGTCCTCGGGGGCATGCTTTCTGCGGCGATGCTGGGCATTTTCTTCGTGCCGAGCTTCTTCGTCGTCATCCGCCGCATCTTCGCCACACGGCAAAAAAATGAGGCGGGAGTGTGATATAAATGCACTGTGAGAAAGCTTTTCAGATTGCTACATTGCGCCCGGACTGCTTCGGCATGATGTTTGGCGTAGAGAACGAGGCGCGTTAGCCGATAGTGAAGCATGACGCTTCGGACAAGAATTGACTTGCTCGAGTTACAGGATGAAATGCATGGTACCCCTTCGTTATGCCACACCGGCGCTATTATTATTGCTTTCGGGCTGCGTCTTAGGCCCTGACCACGTACCTCCTGAAATGTCGCTTCCTGGAAAATTCAGCGAAGGTGGCAAAACGAACATCGGCGATGTCGCTACCACGGCCTGGTGGACCGCCTATAACGATCGCAAGCTCGACAGCCTCGTCCAGACCGGCCTTAGCCAGAACCTGACGGTTCAGCAGGCCATTGAGCGCATCAATTCCGCTTCTGCCAACGTGACCATCGCCGGCGCCGGCGCCTTGCCTGCCCTTGATGTCGGTGCGTCCCACACCATCAGTGGCCAGAGCGGCGAACTGCGCACTCAGTTTGACACCCGCAACACCAGCGCCGGACAGCTTTCCCTGTCCTGGCTGCTCGATCTGTTCGGCCTCTACAAGCGCAACAAGGAAAGCGCCCTCGCTTCGCTTGACTCCGCTTATGCAGCAGCCGATGTCGCCAAGCTGTCCTACATTTCGGACCTTGTCTCAACCTATATCGATCTGCGCTTCTTCCAGCAGCGCCTGGCGCTTTCGAAGGCCAACCTGAAGTCCCGTCAGGAAACCTACGACCTCACCAAGTTCCAGCTTGAGGCAGGCGCGGCGTCCCGCCTCGACGTCGTACAGGCTGAAGGTCTTGTCCAGTCGACGCTCGCAGAAATCCCCGGCCTCGAAACCAACATCCGCGTTTCGGCCCATCATATCGCCACCCTCGTCGGCCAGCCGGCCGGTTCGATGGTCGATGAACTGCTGCGTGGCTCCGGCCAGCCGACCTTCCGCGGCGGCATCAATTCCGGCATCCCAGCCGACCTGATCCGCAACCGTCCGGATATTCGCCAGGCTGAGCGTAACCTTGCGGCCGCCACCGCCCAGATCGGTGTCGCAGAGGCTCAGCTCTATCCGTCGATCTCGCTGTCCGGTTCGATCTCGCCGAGCTACATCAACCAGCGCGGCTTGCACGGCGGGCTGTCGGCATGGTCCTTCGGCCCGACCCTAAATCTGCCGATCCTCGACGGCGGCCGCTTGCGCGCCAACGTCGAAGTTTCCAAGTCCGACGCAGCGGCATCCTACCTCGCCTGGAAACAGACCGTCCTGACGGCGGTCGAGCAGGTCGAGAATGCCCTGTCGTCCGTCCGCCGCGATGCCCAGACGGTCGATGCGCTCCGCGCCCAGGTCAGGACGACGCAGGAAACTCTCGAACTTTCGACGGCGTCCTATAAGGACGGCGCTTCCTCGCTGCTCGACGTTCTCGACGCCCAGCGCCAGGTTTCGCTTGCTCAGGCAAGCCTCGCTGCTGCTGTTCAGCAGATGGCCAAGGACTATGCTGCACTCAACATCGCAGTCGGCGGGGGCTTCGCTCCGGGCGGCAAGACCACCGCTCCGGCACCGGCCAAAGTTGCCAAGGGCATGTGAAATCGTCGCCCATTGCTTGTTCAGGCCCCGCGGTTTCCGCGGGGCTTTTTGTTTGCGCTGATGCCGCCAGGACAGATAATCCGCCCACTGAGTAAATTTGGATTCGACAAGCCCTAACCGCTACGCTATGCAATTGCTTAAACGATTAAGCGCAGCGCCTCGAAATCATGGCTTCACAACGCCCGGGTCCCAATCTCAGCAGGATAGCGACGTCGCTCGGCGTCTCCGTTGCTACGGTCTCGAATGCGCTCTCCGGCAAGGGCCGAGTTTCCAATGCCCTGATCGAGAGAATTCGTACGCATGCTGCCGAACTCGGCTATGTGCCGAGCCAGGCCGGACGGGCGCTGCGCACGGGCCGCAGCGGCGTGCTGGGCCTCGTCCTGCCTGATATCGCCAATCCGCTCTTCCCGAAGATTGCGCAGGCCATCGAATTTGCTGCCTCCGCCGCCGGTTATGGGGTACTGATCGCAGACTCCCGCGGTGACATCACGGCGCAGACCGAGGCAATCAACCGGCTGGTGGAACGTGGTGTCGACGGCATGGTTGTCGTGCCTCGCCGCGCCACCCGCATTTCCGCCGCAAGCTGCCCGGTCGCAGTCATCGATACTGCCTCCACGCCCGGCAATACGGTCGCCGCCGACCATTGGCAGGGCGGCAGGGAGATCGCCGCCCATCTCGCCGGCCTCGGCCACAAGCAGATCCTGATCATCGGCAACAATCAGGAATCCAATGTCCAGAATGACCGAGCCGGCGGCATCAGGGCCGGCCTGCAGCCCGGCATGCGCTCTGAAATGCTGTGGATCGAACGCCTGGAGCACGAGATGGGCGCCGGCTGCCGGTTGGGCCTTGCGGAAAAGACGCGTCAGGGCTTCACCGCCTTTGCGGCCCTTTCCGACCTGCAGGCCCTGCGGGCGCTGACCGAACTGCAGCAGGATGGCATCAGCGTTCCGACCGATGTCAGTGTCACCGGCTTCGATGATCTCATCTGGTCGCCTGTCGTCACGCCGTCGCTGACGACGGTGAGGATGGACATGGACACTATCGCCGAAATCGCCATCTCCGCGCTGGTCGACAGAATAAACGAAAGCGGCACTCGGGAGGGCGTGCTGGTCACGGCGGAGACCGAACGCGTGCCCATGCAACTCATCATCCGCCAGTCATCCGGGCTCGCGAACCCGGCACCAAAAACCTCAGAGATGGAGAACATGTAGAATGAAGAAAACCCTCATTGCATCGGCAGCCCTGGCCGCGCTTTTTCCCCTTGGCGCCGCGGCACAGGATCGGACGCTGACCATTTCCGTCTATGCCTTCGCGCAGGATGACTACAAGTCGATCGTCTACGACCCCTTCGAAGCCAAATGCGGCTGCAAACTCGTTGTCGAAACCGGCAACAGCGTCGAGCGCATCGCCAAGATGGAAGCGAACAAAGCCAATCCGGTGGTCGATCTTGCCGCCGTCTCCATGGCTGACGGCCTTGCCGCCGCCCGCGCCGGCCTGATCGACAAGGTCGATACTTCCAAGCTCGAAAATTTCTCCAAGCTCTATGATATCGCCAAGGATCCGAACACCGACGGCATGAGTGTCGGCTACACCTTCTACGCCACCTCGATAGCCTATCGTTCCGACAAGATGAAGATCGAGTCCTGGGCCGATCTCTTGAAGCCGGAATATGTTGGCCACGTTGCCTTCCCGAACGTCACGACCAATCAAGGTCCGCCGGCGCTCTATATGCTGGGCCTTGCACTCGGCAAGGACGCGCCCGACCTCACGGCGCCGATCGAGGCACTCGGCGAAAAGAAGGGCGAGATCGTCACCTTCTACGAAAAGTCTTCCCAGCTCGTGCAGCTCATGCAGCAGGAAGAAATCTGGGCCGCTCCGATCGGCCGCTTCTCCTGGGCAGGCTTCACCAAGCTCAATGTTCCCGTTGCCTGGGCAACGCCGAAGGAAGGCCAGACCGGCGGCATGAACGTGCTGGTCATGACCAAGGGATCGAAAAACCAGGATCTCGCCCTGCAGTTCATGGATTTCTGGCTGTCGACCGAAGTCCAGACCAAGCTCGCCGAAAAACTGATCGACAGCCCGGCGAACAAGGAAGTGAAGGTCTCCGACGAGGTCGCCAACAACATCACCTATGGCGAAGACACCGCCAAGAGCCTGAAGCTCATCCCCGCCGCAGCCGCTCTCGACAATCGCAATGGCTGGCTGAAGGAATGGAACGAAAAGGTCGGCCAGTAAGCCGCTGCCGATAACGGTCCCGGCGCCGGCCGGGACGACCCTTCCTCCGCTCGAAAGGCGTTACATGTTCCAGAACCGCGCCGAAGCACTGGCACTTGCCCTGCCGGCAGCGATCTTTGCAGCCGTGGTCTTTCTGCTGCCTGTCGCGATCCTGCTCTCCGAAGGTTTTCGTAGCGGCGGCGCGTGGACACTTGCTGCCTATACGGATTTCTTCTCCGAAACGCTGAACCGCACCGTCTTCTTCCGCACCTTCCGGCTTGGCCTCGAGGTCACGGCGGTTTCAGCCATCATCGGCTACGCCGCCGCCTTTGCGATCGTCAATCTGCCGCCGAACGGCAAGGGCCGCATGATCGGCCTCGTCACCCTGCCGCTGATGATTTCGCCGGTTGCCCGTACCTACGCCTGGATCGTTATCCTTGGCCGCACCGGCATCGTCAATGAAGCCATTACAGGTCTCGGCTTGAGCGCGGAACCTCTGCGCCTGCTCTTTACCGAGACCGCCGTCTTCATCGGTCTGCTGCAGCTCTTCCTGCCACTGATGATACTGTCGCTCATCAGTGCGCTCGAGAACATACCGAAGGATGCCATTCCCGCCGCACGCGTCCTCGGCGCCAACTGGTTTCAGGTCTTCTGGAAGGTCATCCTGCCACTGACGAAGGAAGGTCTCGTCGTCGGCGGCACGTTGGTCTTCACCGGCTCACTGACTGCCTATATCACGCCTGCCATCCTTGGCGGCTCCAAGGTGCTGATGCTGGAAACGCTGTTGTACCAGCAGGTGTCTGTCGCCAACAATTTCGTTTCGGCGAGCGTCATCGCCTTCATCTTGATCGTCATGAGCTTCGCCGCCAATATCTTGCTCAAACGGCTCGCAACCGCGAGGAACCGCCGATGAGCATCCGCCTCCTCTCACCTGTCGTGCTGTTCTTATTGCTGGTCTTCCTGATCGGCCCCTTCCTGATCATCATCGCCGCCTCGCTTTCGGCCGGAGATACGCTGGCCTTCCCGCCGCAGGGCCTGTCGCTGCGCTGGGTCGCCAAGGTCTTCACCATCGACAGCTTCCGCGACAGCTTCGCCATGTCGATGTTTCTTGCCGTCTTCGGCACACTGGCGGCGCTCGTCCTCGGTGTTCCCGCCGCCTATGCGCTATCGCGCTACAGGCTTCCGGGTTCCGAGACGGTGAGAACCATCGTCTCGCTGCCGATCATCGTGCCCGGCATCATCGTCGGTCTGGCGCTGCTGCGTTATCTGGTGGTTCCTTTCGGCTTCAATATCACGCTGGCGCTCTTCTTTGCCCATACCGCGCTGGTACTGCCCTATGCCGTGCGCGTGGTGTCCGCGAGCCTCGGGAACCTGCGCTCCGATATCGAGGAAGCAGCCGTCTTGCTCGGCTCCTCGCGGCTCGGCGCTTTCCTCCGGGTCGTCATGCCGAATATCCGCGGCGGCATTCTCGCCGCCTTCATTCTCGGCTTCGTCACCAGCTTCAACCAGGTGCCGGTGTCGCTCTTCCTCTCCGGTCCGGGCGTGCGCACGCTGCCGATCGACATGCTGGGTTACATGGAAACCACCTACGATCCGTCCATTGCCGCGCTCTCGGCGCTGCTCGCCTTCCTTTCGATCGGCATCGTCTTTCTCGCCGAACGCTTCCTGGGATTCTCTCGCTATGTCTGACGCATACCTTCAACTCGACAAGCTGACGCTCGCCTATGGCGATATGGTTGCGGTGAAGGACCTCGACCTGTCGATTGCCAAAGGCGAACTGGTGGCACTCCTCGGCCCCTCCGGCTGCGGCAAGACGACAACCATGCGCGCGATTGCCGGCCTGCTCAATCCCGCCTCTGGCCGCATCAACCTTGATGGCGCCGATATCACCCGCGTCTCCGCCAATAAACGCGCCGTCGGCCTTGTCTTCCAGTCCTATGCGCTTTTCCCGCATCTGAGTGTCTATGAGAACGTCGCCTTCGGCCTTCGCCTGAAAGGGCTGCGCGGCCAGGATCTTGACAACAAGGTCAATGCCGGCATCAAATCCGTCGGCCTCACAAAATTCGCCGGCCGCAAGCCCGGCGAGCTCTCCGGCGGCCAGCAGCAACGCGTAGCACTGGCCCGCTCCATGGTCATGGAACCGAAGGTGCTGCTGCTCGACGAGCCACTCTCCAATCTCGACGCCCGACTGCGTCTGGAAATGCGCGCCGAGTTGCAACGCGTCCAGAAGGAAACAGGCGTGACGATGATCTTCGTCACCCACGACCAGGCGGAAGCCCTTGCCCTTGCCGATCGCATCATCGTCATGCTGAACGGCGGTATCGAGCAGATCGGCACACCTGAGGACATCTATAACAGGCCGGTTTCCTCCTTCGTCGCTGATTTCGTCGGCTTCGAGAATGTCTTTGCGCTGAAGGACGGAAAGCTTGCGATGCCGAACGGCCCAGTCGCGCTTTCCGCACCTGCCCCTGAAGATGCGGCGGGCCTGGCATGGCGACCCCGCGCGGTTGTCCTTGGTTCCGGCCCGTTTCAGGGCAGTGTGCGCGGCACGTCTTTTGCCGGCAACAGCCGCGAATACCTGCTGGACAGCGCGCTTGGCCCGATCAAGGCGGAAGTCGACGCTGCCCTGCCGCAGCACGAACTCGGCAGCACGATCGCCTTCGACCTGCCGGTTGCAGCCGCCGCAAGCCTCAAGCGGTTCGGGTGAGATCATGGGCGTTTGGATCGACACAGACATGGGTTTCGACGACATCGCCGCCATCATGGTGGTGATGAACGCCGAGCACGACATCGATGGCGTCTCGTTGGTTTTCGGCAATGCGCCGCTGCCGCAGGTACGCACCAATGCAGCGGGTGCGGCAAAGGCCTTCGGCTGGAAATTTCCCATTCACACCGGCCGGGATATGCCCGTGCTCGGCAAACTTGAGACGGCGCAGGCGATCCTCGGCGAAAGCGGTATTCCGACAACGGGAAAACACCTGCCGCCGGCCCCGATCCTGCCAGACAGCGATGCCTTCCTCGCCCTCTGCCGCTGGCTGGAGCTGGAAGGCCCGCATCGCATCCTGGCGCTTGGTCCGCTGACGAATATCGCCGCGCTGGCGCTCGCCCGGCCCGAACTAGCAACCCGCATCACCGAACTCGTCTGGATGGGCGGCGGCGTCACCTCGGGCAACCACACGGCCTCTTCAGAATTCAATTCGCTCGCCGATCCGGAAGCGCTGGCGATCGTCATCGGCCACAAGCTGCCGCTACGCATGGTCGATCTCGATCTCTGCCGCAAGGTGCTTGCCAAGCCTGAGGATGACGATCCAGTGCGCGCTGCCGGCGGCGCAAATGCCGAACTGATCGCCGACATGTTCGCTGGCTATATCAGAATCGGCACCAGCCGCGGTCGCCCCGCCATGGCGATCTACGACCCTTCGGCTGCCGTCGCCTTCGTCGCTCCGCAGGTGGTGAGCTTCCGCCCTGCCCGCATCGATGTGGAATTACAGGGACAGCACACGCGTGGGCGTACGGTCGTTGAAACCCGTGCCACCCATGCAACGTTCAATGCGCAGTTCGCTGCCGACATCGACGCCGACATGGCGCGTGTCATCATTCTCGCCGCCCTGGTCAACGAGGCCCGCAAATGACCGCCAACTCGCGCCATGAACCTGCCGACCTCAACGAACCGGCCTTACGCGCCCGCGCGGTGGCTGCCGCTCGCGGTGACAGCCCCTTCGATACGCTTATTGCCGGCGGCCGCGTTCTCGATGCCGTCACCGGCCTGATCCGCGAGGCCGATATCGGCCTCGTCGGTGCTTTGATTGCGAGCGTGCACGCGCCGGCAAGCCGCACCGATGCCGCTGATGTAATCGACGCGACCGGCAGCATCATTTCTCCCGGCCTTATCGATACGCATATGCATATCGAAAGCTCGATGGTCACGCCGGCCGAATATGCTGAAGCCGTGTTGCCGCGCGGCGTCACGACGATCGTCTGGGACCCGCACGAGTTCGCCAATGTCCATGGTCTCGACGGCGTGCGCTGGGCGATCGAAGCTTCGCGCAATCTGCCGCTGCGCATGATCCTGCTTGCTCCCTCCTGCGTTCCCTCTGCCCCTGGGCTTGAACTGGCCGGCGCGGATTTCGATGCCGACCTCATCACCGAGCTGCTGCGCTCTCCAGCGATCGGCGGTGTCGCCGAGGTGATGAACATGCGCGGCGTCATCGACAACGATCCGCGCATGACCGCAATCGTCAATGCCGGCCTGACCTCCGGCAAGCTCGTCTGCGGCCATGCCCGCGGGCTGGAGGGGGCCGACCTCAATGCCTTCATGGCCGCTGGTGTCACCTCCGATCACGAACTTACCTCGGGCGCTGACCTCCTGCAGAAGCTCGCAGCCGGGATGACGATCGAGCTGCGTGGCTCTCATGATCATCTGCTGAAGGAATTCGTCGATGCGCTTGATGGCATCGGCCACCTTCCGCCAACCGTCACACTGTGCACTGACGACGTCTTCCCCGATGAGCTCTACCAGAATGGCGGCCTCGACGATGTGGCGCGCCGCCTCGTGCGTTACGGCATGCGCCCGGAATGGGCGCTGCGTGCGGCGACCCTCAACGCCGCCCAGCGGCTGAAGCGCTCCGATCTTGGCCTGATCGCTCCTGGCCGCCGAGCCGATCTCGTGCTGTTCGAGGATATCAGCGAATTCAAAGCCCGCGCCGTCATCGCCAATGGCCGCCTGGTTGCCGAAGATGGCGCAGTGAGGGATCCGATCCAGCCACTCGATGCCGGTCCGCTGATGCAGTCGGTCAAGCTCGCACCGTTTGCTGACGATGATTTCCGCATCCCCGCGAACGGAAGCAAGGTACGCCTCGCAACGATCGACCGCCCGCGCTTTACCCGGTGGGGCGAAGCCGAGGCAGATATTCGCGAAGGTTTCGTCGTGCCGCCGGCCGGCAGCGCCATGCTCGCGGTCGCACATCGCCACGGACTGGCAGATGGCAAGCCGCGTGTCGGCTTCCTGACCGGCTGGGGTGAGTGGCACGGCGCCTTCTGCACCACCGTCTCGCATGACAGCCACAACCTCACAGTCTTCGGCGGAAATGCACGAGACATGGCGCTGGCAGCAAACGCCGTCATCGAAGTCGGCGGCGGCATGGCCGTGGCAAAGGACGGCTGCGTCGAAGTCCTCTTGCCCCTGCCGCTCTCCGGCCTCGTAACCGATGCCTCCCTGCAGGAAACCGCCAACGGCTTCGCTGCCATCCGCAAGGCCATGGAGAAGATCGTCGACTGGAAGCCGCCCTATCTGGTCTTCAAGGCCTGCTTCGGCGCGACGCTTGCCTGCAATATCGGCCCGCACCAGACCGACCGCGGCATTGCCGATGTCATCACGGGCAAGGTGCTGGAAAGCCCGATATTGGAGACCTTCTGAGGCAGCTTACGCCTCAGTCTTGAGTTCCCGCTCCACCAGCGACACCCAATAAGCCGCGCCATATCCGAGCGCCTCGTCATTGAAGTCGTAGGCAGTGTTGTGATGCAGCGCTCCATCGACAGCCGGACCGTTGCCGAGCCAGACATAACAGCCTGGAGCATTTTGCCCGAAGAACGCGAAATCGTCGCCGGCGGTGGATGGCGGAAAGCTCGTGCGCACCTTCTCGCCAAAGACCGCCTGCGCGGCCCGGAGCGCCCGTGCAGTCGCGTCCGCATCATTGATGACGGGCGGAATACGGCGTTCGAATTCATAGTCTACCGAAATACCGAACATCGCGGCCGTGCCCTGCGCCAGGCGGCCAATTTCCGTTTCGAGCTGGTCCCGCACCTCGGGCGAATAGGCGCGCGCCGTTCCGCCGATCTCGACGATATCAGGAATGACGTTCAATGCCTTCGGATTGCCGGCCTGTACCGAACAGGCGCTGACGACAGCCGGCTGAAGCGGATCGACGACCCGCCCGACGATCGTTTGTAGAGACGCAAGGAAAGTGCCGGCAGCCGTGATCGGATCGCGGCCGAGATGCGGTTTTGCTCCGTGCGTACCGATACCCCGGAAAGTGATCCGCCAGCTATCGGATGAGGCAAGCTGCGGCCCCTCGACGACAGCTATCTCATCAACGGCAAGCCCGGGCATATTGTGCAGCCCATAGACGGCATCGCAGGGAAACTGCTTGAACAGCCCCTCCTCCACCATGCGCCTTGCCCCACCACGGCCCTCCTCGGCCGGCTGGAAGATGAAATGAACCGTGCCGGAAAAACCGCGCGTTTCGGCGAGATAACGCGCCGCGCCGAGCAGCATCGTCGTATGCCCGTCATGACCACATGCATGCATCTTGCCCGGCACTGTCGATTTATAAGGGCGATCCGCCGTCTCCGGCATGGCGAGAGCGTCCATGTCTGCCCTCAGCCCGATCGTGCGCGTGCCGTTGCCGATCTGCAGCGTGCCGACGACACCGGTACCGCCGAGGCCACGATGCACCTTGATACCAGCCCCTTCCAGAAGCTTTGCAACGATATCGCTGGTGCGCTCCTCTTCGAAGCCGAGTTCGGGGTGGGCATGGAGGTCGCGGCGGAGGGAGGTCAGAAAGGGCAGATCGTTGCTGATCCGGGCGGGAATGCTCATAAGCCTGGATATCCTGTAAAACGAAAACGGGCGCCCGACGGCGCCCGCATCAGATCATTCTTTTTTCAACAAACAGCCGCGGAGTTCAACCCCTCACGCCTCTTCGACGAAGACCTCTTCACGCTTGCGCTTGACGCTCGGCAGGAAGACGATGATCAGCACCGCCACGGCGATCGCCAGCAGAATGGCACTGATCGGCCGTGTGACGAAGGTCGTCGCATCACCGCGTGACAGGATCATGGCCCGTCGCAGGTTTTCCTCCAGCAGCGGCCCGAGCACGAAGCCGAGCAAGAGCGGCGCCGGCTCGCAGCGAAGCTTGGCGAGCACATAGCCGATGAGGCCGAAGAAGGCGACGGCATAGAGGTCGTAGACGTTGGAATTGACGCTGTAGACCCCGATCGAGCAGAAGGCCATGATGACGGGGAATAGCACGTAGTAAGGCACCGTCAGCAGCTTCACCCACAACCCGATCAGCGGCAGGTTAAGGATGACAAGCATCAGATTGCCGATCCACATGGAGGCGATGATGCCCCAGAAGAGCGCCGGCTGCTCCGTCGCGACGTTCGGTCCGGGTACGATACCCTGAATGATCATTGCGCCGACCATCAGCGCCATGACCGGATTTGCCGGAATCCCGAGCGTCAGGAGTGGAATGAACGACGTCTGCGCACCGGCATTATTGGCCGATTCCGGCCCAGCAACGCCGGCGACCGCGCCATGGCCGAACTCCTGCGGCCTCTTGGAGACACGCTTTTCCACCGTATAGGAGGCGAAGGAGGCGAGGATCGCCCCGCCGCCCGGCAGGATGCCGAGCGCGGAGCCGATGACTGTGCCGCGAATGACCGGCGCGATCATCTCCTTGAACTCTTCCTTTGACGGCAACAGCCCGGAAACCTTCGCCATTAGCACCGTGCGCGTCTTCTCGCCTTCCAGATTGCGCAGGATTTCCGCAATACCGAAGACGCCGACGGCAAGCGCCACGAAATTCAGGCC
This sequence comes from Rhizobium sp. WYJ-E13, assembly GCF_018987265.1. Taxonomy (NCBI): domain Bacteria; kingdom Pseudomonadati; phylum Pseudomonadota; class Alphaproteobacteria; order Hyphomicrobiales; family Rhizobiaceae; genus Rhizobium; species Rhizobium sp. WYJ-E13. The sequence goes on from NZ_CP076853.1 coordinate 3,148,105, forward strand.
GTCGGCATATTCGCGGATGCCGAGCGTGAAACGCGGCGTACCGGTATAGATATCCGTGCCCACGAGGCCGAGCAGCAGGCCGAGCGCCACCATTGCCAGCGCCTTGACGACCGAGCCATGTGCCAGCGCGATCGAGGATACGAGGCCGACGATCATCAGCGAGAAATATTCGGCCGAACCGAACTGCAGTGCAATCGCCGTCAGTGGCGGAGCAAAGACAGCCACGAGAAAGGTCGATACCGAGCCGGCGAAGAAGGAGCCGAGCGCGGCAATTGCAAGCGCCGCACCCGCCCTGCCCTTCCGCGCCATCTGATAGCCGTCAATGGCTGTCACTGCCGAGGAAGATTCACCGGGCATATTGATGAGGATTGCCGTCGTCGAGCCGCCATATTGCGCGCCGTAATAGATGCCGGCGAGCATGATGAGCGAGGAAACAGGCTCGAGCTGGAAGGTGATCGGCAGCAGCATGGCGATCGTTGCCGTGGCGCCAATACCGGGCAGCACGCCGATCAGCGTGCCGAGCAGCACGCCGATAAGGCAGAAGAACAGGTTTTCCGGGCTTGCCGCGGTGTAGAAACCGAGAGCGAGATTGCTGAAGAGTTCCATACTCGCCTCCTAGAACCGGACCCAGGGGCCGAAACGTTCGAACGGCAGCCCGAGCGCATAGCTGAAGACCCCAACCGAAAAGACCGCCAGCAGCAGCGAAAGAATCAGCGCGAACAGCACGTTCATGCGACTGGATGCAAAGCAGGCGATGAAGGCCGTCAGGAAGATTGCCGGCGCAAAACCGAGCCCGCGGACCGTCAGTCCGAAAAAGACCGGCGCCGGCAGGATGAAGAGCATGCCACGCCAGGCGAACGGCTCGATCGGCTCACCCTGAACCCGCACTGCCTGCACGAGAATGATGAGGCCGAGCAGCACGAGGATGCCTGACAGGACGAGTGGGAAGTAGCCAGGTCCCATGCGCAGCGCCGTACCGATATCGAGGTTGAGCGATTGATAGGCGAAAAAAGCGCCGGTCGCAGCGAGCAAGGCGCCGCAGATGATATTGGTGGTGTCGAAACTGAGAGATTTCATGATGTCTCCTAGAGTTGGAGATGGAGCGTCGCTGCGGAATCAGGCTGCGCAAATACCCTCCTCCCGGCCCGGGAGGAGGGTGCAAATGCGGCAGTCCGGCTTCAGTCCGCGTATTCGCCGGCAGCTTCGATGACGGGCTTCCAACGGGCGATTTCGCTCTCGAGCTTCGCCTTCAGCGCAGCCGGCGTCGCATCGGCGTCCGAAGAGGGAGCCGTGCCAAGCTCGGCAAAGCGGGCGGCGACGTTCGGGTCCTTCAGCGCGACCTGCAGCGACTTCGACAGACGCTCATTGATTTCGGCCGGCGTGCCCTTCGGCGTGTAGACGCCATGCCAGATACCGACTTCGAAGCCCGGCAAGCCGGCTTCGACCGCCGTCGGAATGTCCTTGAGAACATCAAGGCGAGCCGGCGAGGTCACCGCATAGGCCTTGATCGTACCGCCCTTGATCTGCTTCGTCGTATTGGTCGTCTGGTCGCACATGATATCGACCTGGCCGCCGAGAAGATCTGTCATGGCCGGACCGGTACCCTTGTAGGGAACGGTCGTGAGCGGTGTCTGGATGGCGCTCATGAACATCATGCCGCAAAGGTGGGATGCCGCACCGATACCCGCATTGGCGACGGTAACCTTGTCCTTGTTCGCCTTCACATAGTCGATCAGGCCCTTCAGATCGGCTGGTTCGAAATCCTTGCGGGCGACGATCGTCATCGGAACATCCGTGACGAGACCGACATAGTCGAAGGCGTTCAGCGTGTCATAGGCGAGCTTGCGGTAAAGCGTGGCGCTGGTCGCCATGCCGATATGGTGCAGCAGGATCGTGTAGCCGTCCGGATCGGCATCAGCAACTCGCCCGGCACCAAGCGTGCCGCCAGCGCCGCCGACATTTTCAACGACGATCTGCTGGCCGAGATCCTTCGACATGGATTCGGCAACGAGGCGCGCAACAGTATCGGTCGGTCCGCCGGCGGAGAAAGGCACGACCATGGTGATGCTGCGTTCGGGATAGGTCTGCGCCGAAGCGGTGTGAGCGAGAAGCGAAACGGCAGCGGCGGCAGTCACGCCGAGCATGGCCTTCAGGATTTTCATCGTTTTCCTCCCTGATGAAAATGACTAGTCCCGCCGGCACATCCTCCGCACCGGCTCGGATGGTTCATTTGCACGCCTGGGACTTGCTGCCGCAATCGCGGCGCGAAGAAAGGAACGACGATTTTGCGACAGTGCGCCGCACCATGGGTTGATTTGGACACAATTGGTTAAAGTGATGGGTGGAAATCCACCCATTACCTGTCCTTACCGGTTGCGCGGCAGAACGACCTCGCCGGTTTCCAGCAGCGATTTGAGGTTGGAAAGAATTTGCGGCCACCCACCGGATACGGCACCGATGAACTTGGAGCCCTCGACCGGCATCGAGAACACCCTGAAACAGGCGATCACATTCAAAAATCGGAATTGGATCAGAGCTCGCGGCGCGTCTCGCCGGTCATCTCATTGACCAACAGCTTCTTGTCGAGACCATATTTCTGCATCTTCTCATAAAGCGTCTTGCGCGAAATGCCGAGCGATTCATAGACCGGCTTCAGGCTGCCGCCATGGGCGACAAGCGCATTCGCAATCACGCCGCGCTCGAATTCGGCGACACGTTCGGCAAGCCCCGCAGCCTCGGCCTGCCTGCCGCCGCCGTCGAGGCCAAGCACGAAGCGGTCAGCGGCATTGCGCAATTCGCGGACATTCCCGGGCCAGTCACGCTGCCCGATGTCGGAAATCACATCCGGCGGCACGGCCATCTCATCCTTGCCGTAGCGTGCTGCCGCCTCCCTGACGAGTTGCATGAAAAGCAGTGGGATGTCTGCCCGGCGTTGCGAGAGCGACGGCACATGAAGGGTCGCGACATTCAGGCGATAGAGAAGATCGGCGCGGAACCGGCCGCTCGCGACCTCCGCTTCCAGATCGACCTTGCTTGTCGCGATGAATCGCACATCGAGCGGCACGATCTCGTTCGAACCGAGCCGCGAAATCATTCTCTCCTGCAGCACTCGCAGGAACTTCGCCTGCAGATCGACCGGCATGGAGCCGATCTCATCGAGGAGGATGGTGCCGCCGCGTCCATGTTCGAACTTGCCGTAACGAGGCCGCACCGCGCCCGGGAAGGCGCCGGCCTCGTGGCCGAAAAGCTCGCTTTCGATCAGGTTTGCCGGCAGTGCCGCACAATTGATGGCAATGAATGGTCTGCTTGCCCTTGCGCTGATATCGTGCAGCGCACGCGCCACCACTTCCTTGCCGGCCCCTGTATCACCGATAATAAGCGTGTCGGCATCGCTCGCCCCGATCGCACGGATGCGGTATCGCAGATCGACCATGATCTGGGTGCGCCCAGGCAGCCGGGCCTCGATATCGTCGCGCTTGCCGGCAACTGCCTTCAGCAGCCGGTTTTCAAGCACGAGGCCGCGCCGCTCCATGGCGCGGCGGATGACGCCGGCAAGCATCTGCGGCGTAAAAGGCTTCTCGATGAAGTCATAGGCGCCCTCGCGCATCGCCTTGACGGCAAGCTGCACATCGCCATGCCCGGTGACGAGAATAACCGGCACCTCGGTATCGAGTTCGCGGATCTTCTGCATCAGCGTCATGCCGTCCATGCCGGGCATGCGGATATCGGTGACGACGACACCCGGAAAACTGTAGCCGATCAGCTCCAGCACATGATCCGCGTTCGAAAACGTCTCGACGCTGAAACCTGATAATTCCAGCGCCTGCGCCGTCGAGCGGCGCAGTTCCTCCTCGTCATCGACGAGCAATATCTTCTGTTCGTTCATTCCGCCGCCTCCGGCACCATGCCTGCCGCCGCCAAAAGCTCGATACGGAATACTGCCCCAACCTCCGGATGGTTGGAGACGGTCAAGCTGCCACCGAAATCCTTGATGATGTTGTAGGAGATGGAAAGCCCGAGCCCAAGCCCCTTGCCGACGCCCTTGGTGGTAAAGAAGGGATCGAAGATGCGCTCGGCAATCGCGGCCGGCACGCCCGGTCCATGATCGCGTACGGTCAGAACCACCCTGCCAGCCTCTTCGGATGCCGAAACCTCGATACGCCGATCCTCCAGTCCCTCGACCGCATCGGCCGCATTCGAGATCACATTGACCAGCACCTGCTGCAGACGCACCGAGCCGGCTTTGACCACCGGCGGCCGCGCCCCAAGATGCAGCCGGAGATCGGCATCAGCCGCCTTCAGTCGCCAGGCGATGATCTCCAGCGTGTCGCGGATCGCCTCGTCGAGCGGCACGGGACCGAGCTTCTCATTGGGCTTGCGTGCGAAATTGCGCAGGTGCCTGCTGATCGAGGCCATGCGGTCGATCAGCCCGCCGATGCGCTGGATATTGTCCTGCGCTTCGGCAGTGCGGCCCCTCTCCAGCAGAACGGCGGCACTGTCCGTATAGGTCTTGGCGGCGGCGAGCGGCTGGTTGAACTCATGCGAAAGCGCCGCCGACATCTGCCCAAGCCCGGCAAGCTTGCCCGCCTGGATGAGATCGGCCTGTGTCTGGCGCAGCTGCTGCTCTGTCAGACGCCGCTCGGCGATCTCCTCCTCGATGCGGCTGTTGACGCGGGCAAGATCGGCCGTGCGCTCATCGACCCGCCGCTCCAACTCGTTCTGAGCCTCGGCCTGCAATTGCAGGCGCTCCGCAAGCCGCACGCGCCGCTGCCGCAGAATGGCGAATGTCAGCGCGGCAATGCATAGAACAAGGAACACCACAACCAGCGCCGTGCGGGCCTGCGTCCGGATGGAGCTCGTATCCATGAGCACGTTCACGGTCCAGTCTTCGGCCGGCATGTAATGCGAAAGGACGAGATATTCGCTCTGACCGCGATCGCCAGCGAGCGTCATCAGGTCATGATCCTCGAAGCGATGGCGGATGACCGGCAATTCGACGAGCTTGGCATTGGCATAACGTCGCGATGCCTCGGTGCGCGCCACGCGATCCGCACTCAGGGGCAGGATTGCCCCATAGAGCCAGTCCGAACTGTCAGACATGAAGATGATGCCCTCGGGATCGGAGACGAAGATACGGTACTCACCGCCGCTCCAGGAGGATTCGATCACATCGATATCCACCTTGAAAACGATGACGCCGCGGATTTCTCCATCGACCCAGATCGGGGAAGAGAAATAATAGCCGCGCTTCAGCGAGGTCGTGCCGAGTGCATAGAAGCGTGCATGATGCCCGCCGATCGCCTCCTGGAAATACGGTCGGTAGCTGAAGTTTTCACCGACGAAACTGCCGGGGTTGTCAAAATTGCTGGCAGCAATCGTCTCGCCATCCGGCCGCACGACATAGATGTCGGAGGATTTCAGGAGTCCGTTAATTTCCTTCAGGTAGAGATTGGCATTGTCGCGCAGCGACCGATCATCCGGCCGGGTCACGAGATCCTTGATATCGTTGTGATCGGCGATCAGCGCCGGCAAGGCCTCGTAGCGGCTGAGATGGCCGCTAAGCGCGGAAACCGCAAGCCTGAGCGCGGTACCCGCCTGCGCCGAGGCTTCACCCATATAGGCGCGCGTGGCGACCGCGCTCCCGTAATAGAAGAAAGCGAAAACAAGCAAGGGTGCAGCGCAGAGCGCCACAATGACACGATAGCGCGAAGACAGAGTCTCGCTCCTCCCTTTCAGCCTCCGCTCCCGTGGAGGCATAACCCGACGCTCCGAGTGTAATGAGCACGGTTAAGATTTCCAAGAGGTGCTGAAACTTGACACATGCCAGGCGCGGATGTCTGATTGCTGCACCGCAAGGAGACCTTCATGAGCGACGACCAAATCCCCGATGATAGCAAGCTCACGACGTCCAAGCGCCGCTGGGCGGCCGAGGGAAAGTTTCTGACCGGCCGCATCAGCCGCCCGGAAACCGAGCGCCTGCCACCCGGCCAGCATCTGGTCAAAAACTGGCCGGTCCTCGACCTCGGCCAGCAGCCGATTATTTCCATCGAGAGCTGGCGGCTGGAGGTTCTAGGTCTAGTCGAGACACCGCTCGACCTCAATTGGGCGGCCTTCCAGGCGCTGGAACAGAGCAGCATGGTCAGCGATATCCATTGTGTCACGACATGGTCTCGATACGATAACAAGTGGAAGGGCGTTGCCACCCGCGACCTGCTCGATCTCGCCATGCCGAAAGCGGAAGCCGGTTACGTCATGCTGACCAGCTATGACGGCTATACGACCAATCTGCCGCTTTCCGATTTCGCTGCTGAAGACGCCATTCTCGCCACCGCATGGGAGGGTTTGCCGCTGACCCGCGATCACGGCGGACCGATGCGCCTCGTCGTTCCGCACCTTTATTTTTGGAAAAGCGCCAAATGGCTGCGCCGTATCGATCTGCTGCCGACCGACAAGGCCGGCTTCTGGGAAAAGAACGGCTACCATATGTATGGCGATCCGTGGCGCGAGCAGCGCTATTCGGAAGACTGAAGCCGAAGACACCGCCTGACCGCAAAGACCCCTAAGGCGACGATCGCTGAAAATCCGCTCAGCGAAGCCATGCTCGCCGGATGCCGCGGGATTTCACTCCAGCGCGGACCTACCACATCGGCGGTATTGAAACCTTCTCCACTGAAGCGGCAGGTTACCAGTGAAAGGCCGCGGCTGACCATGTCGGCATCGACGTCCGATGCAATCTCCCCTGCCGCAGCCGCCTCGTGCGGCATGTCGCGCAATGCCATGAGCACCGCCTTTGTCGCGGCAAGGTAGGCATGCGCGCATTCGTTGAACGGGCTTTCTTCATCTGTCACGCTGCCCGGTATCCGACCCCAGAGACAGTAGGAATACTGGATTTCGGCATAATTCAGCACGCGCCGAAAAGGCTCGCTCGTATCCATTGCCTTTGAGGCGAGATCCATGATGCGCGTGCGATAATCGGAAATGACCGCCATCTCGCCGTGAGAGATCTCAGGTACCGGCAGGCCGCCATGACTGCCCTCGCCGCTGCGACTGTGCGCAGATGCGATGCCCGCGGTCAGCAGGGCAAGGCCGAAACAGATGGAGTGCAACGCTATTTTCATAAGACGCCCCAGTCCCGATACGGCTAACCACGAGCCGACAGGCCCATGAGAAAAGAGGGAGCAGTCGAAGCTCCCTCCCCGCCATTCTATCGATAAGCCGAACGAACCCCGGTTCCCACCCCGAGGCGCCGCTCTGCCAGCGCACCGAAGGCAAGGCCGAGCACCGACCACAGGATCATGTGCATAGCGATCGTCGTCGTGCGGAAGCGCCACAGTAACATGGCAGAGAAATTCTCCGGCACTTCATTGATCGGCGGCAACAGATGCTCCACGAGGCCGATGAAGACGATGAAGGCAACACTCGCAATGATCGCAGCATTCCAGGCGCCGTAGTTCAACGTCAGCCGTCGCGCGAGAGCAATTGCTGCAACCATCGAGGCGGTGGAAACGACGATCATCAGGAAGAACAGCTCGGTGCGAACGCTGATCGTATCCGAGTTGCCGACAGCCGGCGGGTTGGCTGGATATTTGATGGCCGGAACAATGTCGATAGCGACGAAAGCAGCGACCGCGATGACAGCAGAAGTGCCGCGTACCGAAAGGCTGCTGAAGCGGCCCTGCACGAAAGCGAAGACAAGCGCGAACAGGCCGCCAATGGCGACACTGTATACTATGACGCCGGTAAAGAGCCCAAGGCCCGCCTGTGTGGCACGGCTGACGATTTCCGGTTCGGCTGCCTGGCCGGCCGCCTGCGATATCGCCTCTTCGAAGGCAATGGCCGCATCGACGAGCGGCTCCCCGAAAAAGCGCGCAAAGGCAAAAACCAAGACGCCAGCAATCAGGCCCGCGACCATGCCGCGGAGCAGAAGATTTCCAACCATGTGAGAACCTCCCTTAGTGGCAGGGGAAGCCGAGAAGATGGCGGGCGTCATGCACGAATTCGTGCACATACATGCCGTTAAAGAGCGCCATTGCGCCTTCTTCAGTACCGACGAAATAGATGGCGACCAGCATCAGCAGGCCACCGAAGATCGCCCAGGGCAGGATCTGGCCCACGGGGATCGGCGCGGGTGATGCGACGGGCGCAAAAGCGGTATCAGACATGTATTCCTCCGGGAATGACGCGTTCAGTCGAAGATCTCGATTGCAGTAGGGTCTGACTTCCAACGCGAAGAACTTCGACACGCTGATCACAGTGGCGCGACCGTGCCGGACTTTCACCGGCTTCCAAACCTGCAACGTCACAGTTATATCTTTTCGTCAAAGAGACTGTCAACGAAACTTCATATGCGGGCGGCGGCCATCCCGCCCTATCTCCGGAGGGCGCGTAATATGACCACCCGGCTCACATGGATAAACCACGGCGCCACGGCGGCAAATCGCACCGCCTCCTTTCCGGTCGATGAGCCACTGGAGGAAAAGACCCTGGGCGAGGCCGCGATGCCGACACCAGGAAGGGCAGACAGGGTTTTTACGAGCCCGGCGTTGCGCGCCCGGCAGACGGCCGAGATGCTGGGTTTCGAAGCGACCGTTGCGCCGTCTCTGCGAGATTGCGACTACGGCCGCTGGGCCGGCAGGCCGCTCATGAGCCTTCACTCCGAAGAGCCCGAAAACATTGCTCTCTGGATGTCCGATCCCGAAGCCGCCCCCCACGAGGGAGAGAGCCTGCAACAGCTTGGCAAGCGCATCGCCGGCTGGATGAATGAGGAAATGCCGCTCGGCGGCCATGTCATCGCGGTTACCCATACGGTCGTCATCCGCGCTGCGATTCTGAACGTGCTGAAGGCACCGCCGGTCGCTTTCTGGACGATCGATATCCAGCCGCTCGGCATGGCGCGCATGACGCATGACGGTCGCCGTTGGTCGCTCCGTTTCTGAACATTCCTCGTAAATTAGTCCAGCCTTACACAAGCAAACGCAGTCATACATATTGGACCCGGAATTCCGGGCTCTACATCCTTCCCCGAGGAGACGAAAAATGACCTATGACTGGAGTGGGGAGCGTACGCGGCGTCTGCGCATCGTGCGTATCGCAACTGTTGTCGCCGTTCTCGTCGGCGTAATAATCAGCCTACCATTGCTGATCAATGTCGCCTGAAAGTCAGAGTACGTCAAAGGCGGGCGCGCTACGGCCGCTCGCCTTTCTCTTTGCCGATCTTATTGCCGGACCTGAGTGACCTAGGCGAACGGGCTGAGCCGGCCCGGGATCGGCGGATCAGTGTTTGCTGCCCTTGGGTATTGCGGTGTGGGTGATCGAGACCGGATCGCTGGCAGGAAAAGTACCTTCCAATCCCTCGTCCAATTGCTGTTCCATCTCCTCCTCGTCATCCCGCGAACGAGCATTCCCTAACCCAGCTGGTTGCACCTTATCGCCCTCGCGGATTGGTGCCGTAGCGAAGCGCCTCATAACCTCTCTCGCCTTTTCCACCGCATTCAGCCGGTTCAATTGCTGGCCGCGATCACTCTTGATCTGCACGGAGACGACTTCGCCCCCGTCGCCCACGAACTCAACCGTGAAACCGCCTTTACCGCCATAGGCGGGGATGACCTGGGTGCCAACAAGCTGCATGGGATCGTCCTCTCTCCTGGATAGTCCCGAAAAACGGCTTGAGCAGCGCATTGGTTCCGCTTGGGACGGTCGGAGGTAATCAACTTTCAGCTCCAGTTCGTCCGACACGTGCTTTGCCTCTCCCAGGGCCGCGAAAAGGTCAGGAAATTCGAACGGCAGATCGCCGGAGCCATGACATCCGGATACATCCGTTGGAAGGCATAGAGCGGCTAACGGTCGGAGGTTTGAAATTGCGGGAAAATTCGATGTATCTTGCGACATGGCAAAGCCTGCGCAACACGAAAAGCGTGCTTGCTTTCGATGAAAGCGCTACCGAATGCGTGGCATGTTCTCCAACAATTCGCCTTCAGGTTTCAATAAACATTTCAGACTTTCATGATATTTCCGCCGCGGGATGGAGATGGAGATGCTGATGCCAGAGTTCTTCAGGACCAGGGCGGGAAGGCAATGTCTGACGATCATGACGCTCGGTGCGGCGCTATGGATTTCAGGTGCCCTGCTGGATGTCGATAGCTCGCTCGTCACCTTCATGAGCAACTTCGAGGACTACGGCGCCGACAAGTTTGTGCTCGCCCTCGGCATCGCCGGCGCGATGAGTTTCATCTATTCCGTGATGCGCATTGCCGATCTTCGCAAGGAGATGCAGCTTCGCGATGCCGCCCAGGCCCGCGCCGACTGGATTGCCACCCACGACCATCTGACTAAGCTTCCGAACCGCTACGCCTTCGAACGTAAGATTCTGCCCAAGATTGCCGACAAGGAAGGCAATATTCCCGACGAGGCAAGGAACAACGTCACGATCTTCTCCGTCGATCTCGATGGTTTCAAGAAAGTCAACGATCTCGTTGGCCACAAAGGCGGCGATGTCCTGCTGGTCGAAGTCGCCAAGCGCATCTGCGCGCTGGGCAACGCCGATTGCGTCTACCGCTTCGGTGGCGATGAATTCATCATCATCGCCCTCGGCATGACCGCGGCGCGGGAGGAATGGTTTGCCAAAGTGCTCATCCAGGCCGTCACCCGCCCCATTCTGATCGACGGTTTTGCCGTCGAGGTCGGCGCCAGTGTAGGCTACGACCGCTGGAGCGAAGGGGCAGAGCCGCTGGAGGATGCTGCTCACCGCGCCGACCTTGCCATGTACGAGGCAAAATCCCGCGGCCCCAATCATCAACTGGTCTTCGAACCGTCCATGCAGGACAAAGTAGCGGAACGCGCATCGCTGGAAACCAAGCTGCGCGGCGCCATCAAGAACAAGGCGATCAAGCCCCACTACCAGCCGCTGATCGATCTCAGGAGCGGCAGGGTCTGCGGCTTCGAGGCACTGGCCCGATGGACCGACGAAGACGGCATGCATATTCCGCCGCCGGTCTTCATCGGCATCGCCGAAGAAACCGGCATGATCACCGAACTGTTCGAAAACCTCCTCACCCAGGCCTGCAGCGATGCGCTTGCCTGGCCTGATCACGTCAGGCTTTCGTTCAACGTGTCGCCTGTGCAGATGGAGGACAAACTGCTTGCCTCGCGGATCCTCAAGGTGCTTGCGGCAAGTCGCCTGCCTGCCAGACGGCTGGAGGTGGAAATCACCGAAAACGCGCTGATCCAGGATCCGGCGATCGCGGCCCATATTCTCGATGAACTGCATGAGGCGGGCGTACAGATCGCGCTTGATGATTTCGGCACGGGCTATTCGAGCCTTGCGCAGCTCGCCCGCTACCGTTTCGACAAGATCAAGATCGACAAGAGCTTCATAGCCACCTGCCGGGAAGACGAGAAGCAGGAAAAAATCGTCCGCGCCATGCTTGCTCTCGGAAAAAGTCTCAACATCAAGACGACGGCAGAAGGTGTCGAGGAGCATGCCCAGCTCACGTATCTGGTGCAGCTTGGCTGCGACATCGGCCAGGGCTATCTCTTCGGCAAAGCGATGCCCGCCGCAGAGGCGGGCATCTTCATCGAAAGTCAAAATGCCAGCCTGGCCTCCACGGCCTGAACCAGGCAATTCCAGCAGCAAAAGTGCGAGAAGGTTTTGCGTCCGGAATTGCGTGAACAAAAGTGGCCAGCCACGCGTCATCCCTCGCCTGACGCCTTCCGGGGACTGAATCGACAACCAAAAACTGCTCGCCAGGACAGAAGAGGCTTCCCACCCGACGCGATGACGCTAAGTTCGTTCATCGTCACGATTGCCGGGGAGCATCAAGCAACATGTCGTCGACCGATCTTCTCCTGACCTTCAATGCCGGTTCCTCAACGGTGAAGATCGGCATCTTTTCCATTGGGGATGGCAAGGTGCGGCGCATCGGCAAGGGCGTGATCGATTTCCGCGCCGAACCCCTCGCCTTCAGCCTGAAGGAAGGTCCGCAAACCTTCGACATGCCGCTGAAGGCCGAACTCACCGATGACCTGCATGCCGTCATCGACGAGACGTTCGAGCTGCTGTCGAAGCATTTCGATATCCGCACCGTGCGCACTGCCGGCCACCGCGTCGTTCACGGCGGCGATCGCTTCACCGCAGCGACGGCGCTCGATGATACCGCGATCGAAGCGATTGACGCGCTTACGCCGCTGGCACCCCTTCATCAACCGCAGGCGCTTCGCTTCATCCGCGCGCTGAAGCACCTGAAACCACATCTTGCCCAAACGGCCTCATTCGATACCGCCTTTCATGCCACGCAGATCGACCTCGTCCGCCGATTCGCCATCCCGCGCGCGCTTCACGACGAAGGTATCAAGCGCTACGGATTTCACGGCCTCTCCTACAAATTCATCGCTGGCGAGGTCGGCCGCAGGCTGTCGAATAAAGCGAAAATCGTCGCCGCGCATCTCGGCAGCGGCGCAAGCCTCTGCGCTCTGGAAAACGGTATCAGCCGCGACTGCAGCATGGGGTTTTCCACGCTGGACGGCATACCCATGGCCACCCGGCCCGGCTGGCTCGATCCCGGCGTGATCCTGCATCTGCTGCAGCAAAAGAAGCAGTCCGTCGATCAGCTGGAAGACATGCTCTACCATCGCTCCGGCCTGCTTGGCGTCTCCGGCATCAACGCAGATACTCGCGACCTTCTTGAGGACGGAAGCCCGCAAGCGCGCGAGGCGCTCGACCTCTTCACGCTGCGCATCGCTGGCGAGATCGGCCGCATGTCGATGACGCTCGGCGGGCTCGACGCGATCGTCTTTACCGCCGGGATCGGCGAGCACCAGCCGCAGATCCGCTCGGCGGTCATCCGGCATCTCGGCTGGCTCGGCCTTACGGTCGACGAAAAGGCAAATGCAGCCAATGGCTTCACGATCACGACACCCTCGAGCCGCATAACGGCGCATGTCATTGCCACGGACGAGGAACAGATCATCGCGCAGGAGGCACTCTCTATTCTTCGCTCCCGATGATCCAGATCAAGTGCGTGCCGGCGCTGGCCGCTAGAATTGACGTTGAACAAGTTTAAACGGGAGAAATCCATGGAAAAGCATGTCTCGACTCCATCCGTTCTTTCAGACGCAGAACTCGCGCTCATCGACCGCTACTGGCGCGCCGCCAACTATCTCTCAGTCGGCCAAATTTACCTTCTTTCCAATCCTCTCCTGCGCCAGCCCCTGAAGCCCGAACATATCAAGCCCCGCCTGCTCGGCCATTGGGGCACGACACCTGGCCTCAACTTCATCTACGCGCATTTGAACCGTGTCATCCGCGCCCGCGATCTCGATATCATCTATATGTGCGGTCCCGGTCACGGTGGGCCGGGCATGGTCGCCAATACCTATCTGGAAGGCATCTATAGCGAGATCTATCCCGATATAGCCGAGACGGAAGAGGGCATGCGCAAGCTTTTCCGCCAGTTCTCCTTCCCCGGCGGGATTCCGAGCCACGCGGCGCCGGAAACGCCCGGCTCCATCCATGAGGGTGGAGAGCTCGGCTATGCGCTCGTTCATGCCTATGGCGCAGCCTTCGACAATCCCGATCTGATCGTCGCCTGCGTCATCGGCGACGGCGAAGCCGAAACCGGCCCGCTGGCAGCAAGCTGGCATTCCAACAAGTTTCTGAACCCTGCCCGCGACGGCGCCGTTCTGCCGATCCTGCATTTGAACGGCTATAAGATCGCCAACCCGACCGTTCTCGGTCGTGCCGGTGACGAGGATCTGATGCATCTCTTCGAAGGTTATGGCTACGAGCCTTTCTTCGTCGAAGGCCACGAATCGGCCAAAATGCATCAGCAGATGGCCGCGACCTTCGAGACGGTCTTCGACCGTATCCGCGCCATTCAGAAGGAAGCGCGCGACGGCAAGGCGCCGCAGGACTGCCCGCGCTGGCCGATGATCGTGCTGCGCAGCCCCAAGGGCTGGACTGGCCCGAAGGAAGTGGACGGCAAGAAGGTCGAAGGCTTCTGGCGCGCCCATCAGGTGCCGGTCTCCAATTGCCGGGAGAACGACGGACACCGGAAAATCCTCGAAGACTGGATGCGCAGTTACGATCCGGAAGACCTCTTCGATGCCTCCGGCACGCTGAAGCCGGAACTGCGGGCACTGGCCCCCTCGGGCGAGCGCCGCATGGGTGCCAATCCACATGCCAATGGCGGTCTGCTGCGCAAGGAATTGATCGCACCCGATATCCGCGCCTATGAGGTGAAGGTGGAAAAGCGCGGCGATGCCATGGTGCAATCCACCGAAATCCTCGGCCACTACCTGCGTGATACGCTGACGCTCAACGAAGCCAATGCGAACTTCCGCATTTTCGGCCCCGACGAAACGGAATCAAACCGCCTTGGCAGCGTCTTCGAGGTCACCGACCGCGTCTGGATGGAGGAGATCGAACCTTATGATGTCAGCCTCTCCCGCGATGGCCGCGTCATGGAGGTTCTGAGCGAGCATCTTTGCCAGGGATGGCTGGAAGGCTACCTGCTGACGGGCCGGCACGGTCTCTTTTCCTGCTACGAGGCCTTCATCCACATCATCGACTCGATGTTCAACCAGCATGCCAAATGGTTGAAGGTCACCCGAGAGCTGGAGTGGAGGAAGCCGATCTCCTCGCTGAACTATCTGCTGACCTCGCATGTCTGGCGGCAGGACCACAACGGCTTCTCGCATCAGGACCCCGGCTTCGTCGATCTCGTCGCCAACAAGAAGGCCGATATCGTTCGTATCTACCTGCCGCCGGATGCGAACACGCTGCTCTGGGTCGGCGACCATTGCCTTAGGACTTATGACCGCATCAACGTCATCGTCGCCGGCAAACAGCCCGAGCCGCAATGGCTGACCATGGATGAGGCGGTGAAGCATTGTGAGGCCGGTATCGGCATCTGGGACTGGGCGAGCCATGAGGAGGACACGGTGGCGCCCGATGTCGTCATGGCCTGTGCCGGCGACGTGCCGACCATGGAGACGCTCGCCGCCGTCGATCTGCTGCACCAGCATGTCCCGGAACTGAAGATCCGCACCGTCAACGTAGTCGACCTGCTTGCCCTGCAATCGCAGGATCAGCATCCGCACGGCCTAACGGACGATGTCTTCGACGCGATCTTCACGTCGGACAGGCCCGTGATCTTCGCGTATCACGGCTATCCCTACCTCATCCACCGGCTGACCTATAAACGTACCAACCACCGCAACATCCATGTGCGCGGTTTCATCGAAGAGGGAACGACCACCACACCCTTCGACATGACCGTGCTCAACGAGCTCGACCGCTTCCACCTCGCGATCGAGGCGATCGACCGCGTTCCGGGCCTGAAGGAAAAAGTGCCGGAAGTGCTGGAAAGCCTGAGAGCCAAGCTCGTCGAGCATCATGCCTATGTCCGCGAGTATGGTGAGGATATGCCCGACGTTCGCAACTGGAAATGGGCCGCGGCCTGAGAGGAAGGGACAGCATCGGCCTGAAAATCGGAATCGATTTTCGGAAAGCCTGATGCGTCAAATCGAAGCGTTAGAGTATCCGTTGCCCGTCCGAACGGACACACGGCGCTCTAACCTCCATGAAAAGGACTGCACGGAAACCGCGCAGCCCTTCCCCAGCCGTGATGCAGGGTCACAATATTATTGTCCGTTCTGCGTGCCGCTCGGCGTGGTCACGCCCGTCGGACCACCACCGCTGCCGTCAGGTGTCGGATCCCGGTCGGTGGCTTCCGGCGGCTTGATGGAGCCGGTTGCCGGATTATTGTCGAATGTGCCCTCGCCCGAGGGCTGCGCGTTGATCGGGTCCTGAGTTGTGGACGCGGTCGAAGCCGGTTCGTTGGTCGTGCCTGGCCAGATGGCGAAACTCGCCGCAGCGATCAGAATGACCAGAATGCCAGCTGCCAGCACGCCCCAGAGCGAAAGGCTGCGCCGCTCATCGGCAAGCGTTTTTTCCTCTTCATAGGATGTCTGCCCGAGCGGCGTGCCTGTATTCTCATCCACAATTCGGTTCTTGTCGTCACCATATTGGGTCATCGCTTGATCCTCCAATCTGTGCGAGAGAAACCAAATGCGCGGGAAGATGTTCCATCGAGCAGGTTTTCTCGATCCATGCGGGCAGTGACAAGGACTTGCGTTCTTGACCGGACAGCACTTCCTCAACATCATCCATGACATCAAATCAGGAGTGATCCATGGCATTCGACGGCCGCCTGCTTTCCGGTGTCAGCACGCTTGCCGCAGTGGTCGAAAGCGGTAGCTTTGTCAAAGCGGCCGATGCACTCGGTCTTTCCGCCTCCGGCGTCAGCCGCGCCATATCAAGGCTGGAGGGCCGTGTCGGCGTACGCCTGCTCGACCGCACCACCCGCTCGGTTCGGCTGACGGATGAAGGCGCTCATTTCTATGAACAGGTCGCTCCGCATCTGGATGGCATCGAAGAAGCCGCAACGCTTGCATCAGGCTCATCGCTGGCCGTTCGCGGCCGCCTGCGCGTCGATGTCGACCCGATCTTTTCGCGCATGGTGCTGGCGCCGCATCTGAGACAGTTCATGACCCGCTATCCGGGGCTCGAACTCGAATTGATAACCCGCGACCTGATGAGCGATCTCGTCGCTGACGGCATCGATATCGCCATCCGCTTCGGCCAGCAGCCGAGCTCTTCACGCATCGCCCGCAAGCTGATGGAAACCCGCGTTCTGACCGTCGCGACGCCAGCCTATCTCGCTGAGCATGGCACGCCGAGGACACCCGCCGAGATCGCCAGCCACTCCTGTATCCAGTTCCGCGATCCGCTGACCGGCCGGACCTTCGAATGGGAACTGCACAGAGGCAAGAAGATCGTGCCGCTCGACGCCCGTGGTTCGCTCCTGATGAGCGACCCCGGCACCATGCTCGATGCCTGCCTTGCCGGTGCCGGCATCGCCCAGGTGCTTGGCCTCAGCGTCAAGGATCTGCTTGCCGAAGGGCGCCTTGTCGAGCTCTACCCGGACTGGCCGGGCGAGACCTTCCCACTCTACGCAGTCCATCCCTCCCGGCATCACGTACCAGCCAAGGTCAGCGCCTTCATCGAATTCTGCCTCGAAATTATCAGCGACTAAAGAAGATCCAGCAAAAATGTACAGCGGTTCTGCGTCCGGAATTGCATGGAAACAAAGAGATGGAGCATTCCGTATTCAGGGAAAATGGAAATGCTCATCGGTCTTTGAAAGTTGGTGACAACCTTTCAGCCCATGTTCCGAACCCACCGGAACGTAGGTTATGAAATTCCACAACTGGAAACACCGCCGAGGAAAGCCATGAAGGGTTTAACCACCAGCCTCACTGCCTCCCGCCTGGAGGAAACGCTGGCCTTCTACATGACACCGGAGGCAGGCAGCCGCAACGAAGCCGACGACAAGAGCGAGAAAAGCGGAGCGGTGTCCACCAAGACGGCAGATCACATCGCCAAGCGCACGACACACCTCACGGCGCTGACGGAAAACTGAGCTTTTTTACTTTACGACCAGGACTGGAATACCCGCCTCGGAAAGAACCTCGGACGTCTGGCTGCCGAGCATGAGCCGCGAGATGCCGCGGCGGCCGTGCGAAGAAATAACGATCAGGCCGCAGCCCCGCTCCGCCGCCGTTTCCAGAATGGCCGTGGCCGGCGAAAGATGCACCTTGCTGACGAAGTCGGCAACCACACCGGCGCTCTTCGCCTTTTCCCTAATGATCTGCTCCAGATCCTCGATCTCTTTCCGACGACCCTCGTTGTAGCTGTCCATCGCCTCCGCCTGCACGATCCCCTGGAGCGCAAAACCGGTCAGCGGCACGATGACGCTCACGACTGTCACGGGAAGGTTGAGCGCCTTGGCAAGTGCAAGACCATGATCGACGCCCCGAGCGGCGAGTTCCGAACCGTCGGTGGGCAGCAATATGCGATTGTACATGGGAGATCCGTTTGCTGGCTGAATTCAGATGTAGAGGGAATTCAACCGCAATCGTAATCCCGCGCCTTGACGCAGGTCAACGCCGAGTCCTCGTTCAATAGGACGCCAGGACATGCCTCATCAATTCCAGAGGAAATCCTCGCTCGTGATCCGCGTGGCAAGCTTCAGCGTGCCGTCGGGCTGGACGACATAACGCTCGAACTCCCGATAACCGAACTCTCCGAGAAACGTGTGCTTGATGACAGTGCCGGGTTTATAAGGCGAATGGATAACCTTGCCGCCATAGGTCAAGCTGCCCGGGATCGGCTGGTCCTGCGTCGTCGTGCTGCAGCCGGCAGCCACAAGAAGCATTGCGACAACTGCGTATTTCATTGCAGATCCCCGGTACAGTGCACCTGTCGGTCGAAATTATAGCGTCTGCGCCGCTGCGGCGCACTTATTGTTTTGCTTTTGGGGACAAGTGGCAGCGGACGCCCGTTGTGGTCATGACGGCGCCTGCCTCAAAATAAACCGTCGCGTGCACTGGTACGTCTCTTGCATCGTTAACAATACGCCATCCCATCAGGAGTATTGTGTAATGGAATGGGACACCTCGATCGAATTTGATCCGGTGATTCTTGTCTTTAAGGATCCCGACAGGATCCTTTCCATCAGGACGGCCATGGGAGCCGCAAACGCACTCATAAACGAGTTCCCCTGCAATGACGGAGAGGCGTTTCTTGCTGCGATTGAAATCTGTCTGGAGGTCGTGAAGGGCAACGCCGGACCGGAGCAACTCAGATCGGCGATAATTCGTGCAGCAAACGAGGCTGGCGTTACGGTTATCGATGTGCTGAACTGACTGTTCAACACGACAACGCTCGCTACCTTTGGGTGCGGGCCTCCGCCTCCCCCATATCTGCGTTGTGTGTTGCTTCCAACAATGTTTCGCCACTCTAGCGTCAGGCTCCGGCATCCCTCGTATTCCGGTGCCGAGGTCGCTTTGAGGAAGGCTCTGATTGTCATAGATCTGCTTCTCGTTGCGGCCACTGAACTCTTATAAAAACGGTGCGGTATCAGACCTTGGTCCGATTGTAGACCGCGGTCCGTCCGCTAGTTTCCGTTCTGCTGTTCGTCCAGAGTCAGTACGAAGAGGGTGTCTCTTCCTGACCGGAAGCTACCCTTTTCAATTTCTTCTTGAGATTTCGCCAAATGGCCTTGGCAGCTTCTTCGCCCTCGGGCAGTGCCCCCACCCATTTGAATGTTGGTGGCGATAGGGCCTATGCTCTCAATTTCGTCTTTTCTGATTAGGGAGACGAGGGACGATCCAATTGTCCATATAGCCGTTGAGAGGATGAAATACCTCTTGGCTAACCGCCCAATAGAGAGACGCCTGCCATTACGAAATCAAGGGATGGCTATCGGGAATAACCGGGCCGGACTTGTCGGCTGTTTGATGGTAGCGGAGGAGGGATTTGAACCCCCGACACAAGGATTATGATTCCTCTGCTCTGACCTACTGAGCTACTCCGCCACTGGTCAAACGATACCGTTCGCGAAGCGCTTCCGGTTCGTGGGATGTGCGGCTTATAAGGTGCGCTTCCGCTTTGTGTCAAGCACATGATGGAGAAAAACGGTGGGCTTTCCGCAGCGCCGTTCTTAGCCGTTTCAGGCCATGGCGTGATTGGAAAGCAGAGCCTTCAGAGAGGCTTCCGCAGCCGGCTCGCGCTCGGAACGCTCGATGAAGCCGCCGCCGAAGACGCGGGCGTCGTCGCCGGGCGCCGAATAAAGCGCACAGGCCTGGCCGGGCGCAATGCCAGCCTCGCCAATCGTCAGGTCGACATAGATGCCGCTTGCATCGATATGCAGCACGGCAGGCGCCGGCGCGCGGGTGGAGCGCACCTTTGCGTAGCAGGCAAAGCCTTCGCCTGAGGCTGCGACCTGAAGCGTCTCGTCACCCAGCCAGTTGACGTCGCGCAGGTAGACGCGATGCGTTTCCAACGCTTCCTTGGGGCCGACGATGACACGGCGCGAACGGGCGTCGAGAAAGACGACGTAGAGCGGT
This sequence comes from Rhizobium sp. WYJ-E13, assembly GCF_018987265.1. NCBI lineage: Bacteria > Pseudomonadati > Pseudomonadota > Alphaproteobacteria > Hyphomicrobiales > Rhizobiaceae > Rhizobium > Rhizobium sp. WYJ-E13. The sequence continues at coordinate 3,168,073 of NZ_CP076853.1, forward strand.
TCGCCGGTGGCAATGCCGATGCCGCGGCGCTGGCCGATCGTGTAATGCAGGATGCCTTCGTGCTGGCCGAGGATGCGGCCATCGAGATGAACGATATCACCGGCCAAGGCCGAATTCGGCTTCAGCTTGGTGATGATGTCGGAATATTTGCCCTGCGGCACGAAACAGATGTCCTGGCTGTCGGCCTTCTTGGCGACGACGAGGCCCATCTCTTCGGCCAGTCGGCGGGTTTCCGACTTCGGCAGACCGCCGAGCGGGAAGCGCAGATAGTCGATCTGCTCCTGCGTCGTGGCGAAGAGGAAATAGCTCTGGTCGCGGTCGGCATCAGCAGGGCGATAAAGCGCGCGACGGCCGGGATTGCAGGACGATGGATTTGGACGCGAGCGGATATAATGGCCGGTCGCCAGCGCATCGGCGCCGAGTTCCTTGGCGGTGGCCAGAAGATCGGCAAACTTGACCGTCTGGTTGCAGGCAACGCAGGGGATCGGCGTCTCGCCGGCGACATAACTCTCGGCAAAGGGATTGATGACGGTTTCGCGGAACCGCTTCTCGTAGTCGAGCACGTAATGCGGAATACCCAGCGTCTCGCAGACACGGCGTGCATCGTCGATATCCTGGCCCGCGCAGCACGAGCCGGCGCGGTGGACCGCAGCGCCATGATCGTATAGCTGCAGCGTGATGCCAAGCACATCGTACCCCTGGCGTTTGAGAAGCCCAGCCACGACGGAGCTGTCAACGCCGCCAGACATGGCGACGACGACACGGGTGTCTTCCGGCTTCTTGTCAAAATCCAGTGTGTTCACGGGTGCTGCCAAATTCTATGCTGTTTCGATCCGCCTTTTCTCACGTTGGAATGTGGCGGATTTCCTGTATGTCCGGCGGGATCGGCCGCCAGCTTGCATGGGCGACGGATATAGAAACTATTGCGTCTCCGCGCAAGGCCCGGCTTTTCTGGCCTTGCCGGCGGCGTCATGCGCGGGTCACGCATTGCAGCTATTCGCAATCGACCTTTGATCGGCCGCATTTCATCCCGTAGATGAAATGACCCACCTTTTTGTAGATTCGGATAAATGACAGCCGCCTCCACCACGCTTCGTGGCGTCCTTGTCGCATTTGCGGCCTATGCCGTCTTTGCCTTCAGCGATGCATCCATCAAGGCTCTGCACGGCACGGTTCCCTCCTTCCAGGTCGCTTTCACGGGTGCGATCCTCAGCTTTGCTGCGCTGCCTTTGATCAAAGGACGAGGAGATTCATGGCTCGACATTTTCAGGACGACGAACCGGCCGCTCTGGATGGTGCGCTTTGCGGCTGGCGCGACCGGTGCAATCGCCTCCATCATCACGTTCACCAAGCTGCCGATGGCGGAGGCCTTCTGCCTGCTCTTCCTTCTGCCCTCCTTCGTCACCATCCTCTCGGTCATCTTTTTGAAGGAAGATGTGCGCTGGCAGCGCTGGGCCGCCGTCATCGTCGGCTTCCTGGGTGTGCTCGTGGTTCTGAGGCCAGGTTTCCGCGAACTATCCGTCGGCCATCTGGCCGCGACCATCGGCGCGATCGCGGCGGCCATCGCCATCGTCATCCTTCGCAAGCTCGGCCCGGCCGAAAAGCGTCTCTCGCTTTATGGCGCCTCGCTGCTTGGCACGCTCATCGTCAGCGGCCTGCTCATGCTCTCGCAGGTTGTCGTGCCAAGCCCACAGCAATGGCTGTTCCTTGCGAGCTACGGCCTGCTCGGCGCAGCCGGTAACGTGATGCTGATGACCGCCGCGCGGCTCGCCCCTGCAACGCTGGTCGCGACACCGCAATACAGCCAGATGATCTGGGCGATCGCCTTTGGCTATCTCTTCTTCAACGACAGCGTCGATCTGCCGATGGCTTTCGGCATCGTGCTCATCATCTGCTCGGGCCTGCTGACGCTGATCCGTGAACGCAAGCGCCAGGTCCCTTTGCCTGCAGCCGTTGCCTCCGGCGACGCACAGTCGCCGATCGCAACGACGCCAGTGGAAGGTGACAGAGAAGCCCCGACGCGATAGGCCTATTTCCCTGCGCGCGCCTGATGCGCAGACCCAGTTGGGGCGCAGCGCAGCATGGGAACGGAAAAGGCATCAAAAAAGACGCAGCCGGAGCTGCGCCTTCAAGAAAGAGGTGGATATTACCGGCTCAGGTGCCGATCAATTTGTTGCAGGCAAGTGCGATGCCCGGATTGGCGATGATGGCCGCCATGAGCGCCAGACCGATCATCGACAGTGTGTAGCGTTTCATGTGCATCCTCCTTTTCCAGCCCCGCAGAGAGTATGCAATGCTGACTGGCATTCTCAAAATAACGAATGATTGAGAAAGTTGTGTAGGCAATAGACCATCAGCCCTCCAGGCTGGGATCGACAAAGAGCGAACCATCATAGGCGCCGCAGCACGTGCGGAAGGCGACGACGATCCAGATTGCGGCAAGGGCTGCGACCAGAACTTCCCCGAAACCGGCAAGCGCCGGTAGCGGGAAGATACTGGAAAGCCGCAGCGTCGCGACGGCATAGACACCGATCGGGAAGGTATAACCCCACCAGCCGAGGTTGAAGGGCAGGCCCTGTCGGAAGTGGTTGATGGTGATCGCGACCGCCAAACCAAGCCACCAGAGGCCATATCCCCATAACAGGACGGCACCCAGCAGAGCCGCACCCGAAATTGCCGGTGCCAATGCACCGAGCCCGCCTGTAACGAGAGCTTGCTCACCATTGACGGAAAACAGAGCAAGACCAAGCGCACCGGTACCAACGGGACCAAGCGCCAGGAAGCTCGTTGCCGCCATGCCGGCCGGCGGTAACTTGTGCAGGGCCAGGCGCAGGAAGAGGATGATGAGAATGCCGAGAGCGAGTGGCACCGAGCAGGACCACAGCACGAAACTTGCAAAGAGCACCGGAAGCTGCGTGCCTTCGGCAAGATGCGGCACCAATAGTCCGCCGCTGGCGGCTGCGACCTCCGATGCGACGATCGGCAGAAGCCAGATGGCACTCATATGCTCGATTGCATGCTGCTGTCGCGTGAACATGACCAGCGGAATGGCAAGGCCCGCCAGAACCGCCAGCCCCGCATCCGCCCACCAGAGTTCCGATGCGATAGCAACTGCTGCGTCACCGAAGAGAGCCGGCCCGAAGATCAGGAAGCCGTTGACGATGGTCGCAAGTCCCATCGGTATACAGCCAAAGAACATCGAGACCACCGGATGGTCGAAGGCCTTCAGCGCAGCGCCGGGATGCAGCAGCCACTTTCCCGCATATATGCAGGCCAGGACCGCAAACAGCCCAATATTCGCCAGCCACAGCGCCTCGCCCGCAGCATGGAGTGGCGGTGAACCGGAAAACTGGCCAAGACAGACGGCAAGGATACCGGTTCCCATCGTCGTCGCGAACCAGTTCGGCGTGAAGTGGCGCAGGACTCGCGCCCACCGGCGAACAGCCGGGACGGAGGAAGATAGATGAAGAACGGCCATGACGAATTCCTTTCGTTGACCGCTTTCATATCGCCGCAAAATAATCGATTCCAACGATTTATTTTTATCTATTTGTTCGATAAAATCGAATAATTCTGGAGGCGGCATGACACTGGAACAGCTTAGAATATTCATAGAAGTGGCAGCGCATCAGCACATCACAAAGGCCGCCAATCATCTGAACATGACCCAATCGGCCGTCAGCGCCGCAATTGCTGCCCTGGAGACACGCCACAGCGTCACCCTGTTCGACCGCGTCGGCCGCTCGATCGCGCTGAATCGGACCGGCCAGTTATTCCTCAGGGAAGCACAAGCCGTTCTCGCGAGTGCAAAGGCGGCGGAAGCGGCCCTCATGGACCTTTCCGGGCTCATGCACGCCGAGCTCACCATCATGGCCAGCCAGACGATCGGCGGCTATTGGTTGTCGCCGCGGCTTGCCGAATTCCGGCGGGATTATCCCGGTATCGAACTGGCAATCCGCATCGGCAACACGGCTGAGGTGTCTGATGCCGTCGCCAATGGCGAGGTGGAAGTGGGTCTTATCGAGTGGCCGAGCGACAGGCGCGGCGTTTCGGCAAGACAGGTCGCCTTGGACGAGATGATCGTCGTCGTCGCCCCCGATCACCCCTGGGCGGACGGCAAACCACACAGTCCGGCCGATTTTCCTCAGACGCAATGGGTCCTGCGCGAACAGGGGTCCGGCACCCGGCTCGCCTTCGAAAGTCTTCTGCAACAGGCCGGCCTTGATATCGATGCTCTTGATGTGGCGATGGTGCTGCCGGAAAACGAACCGCTCGTCGGTGTCGTCGAAGCTGGCATCGGCGCCACACTGACGTCGCGTAGCGTCGTGGCCATGAAGCTGCACAACGGTCTTCTCACCGAGGTGAATATGCCGCCCCTGCCCCGCCCCTTCTTCCTGCTGCGTCACGAAGAGCGCTATCGCAGCAAGGCGGCCGATACTTTCGATATGATGATCTCAGGCTGACGTCCTTTTTGACTGCAAGCGCCGCCCACGCCGATAGAGGCTACGCGATGCTACAGGCTTCATCATGTAATAGATGCTAGCGTCTAACCTGGAATACTTTTGCCTGGGCGATAGTTGGAGGGCCTCCATGTTACTTGGCGTCCCCTTATTTTCCTCCTTCTCACAAGCTGTAGAAATCCTATGGCCTCGGTATCCACTTGCTTGACAACGAAGACGCTGGTTGGGCCTACGCGCAAGCATTCCGGCAGTCCTACGCTTTTCATTAAAGACGAGCGCATTCTCAAGCACAACGATAGGATTACCCATGAAAATAGCCGTTTTCAGCGCTCATACCTACGACAAGAATTTCCTGGACGAAGCAAATCGGCGTGAACCGGTGCCCTTCGACCTGATTTACCAGGAAGCCAGTCTGTCCTTGCAGACGGTAGCCTTTGCGCGGGGCTGTGATGCCATATGCGTCTTCGTCAACGATGTGGTGAATGCACCCGTCCTTGAGGCGTTGTACAGGCTCGGTGTGAAGGGGGTCTTTCTCCGTTGCGCAGGCTTCAACAATGTCGATATCGCTGCCGCCCAAAAGCTTGGTCTCCTCGTCGCGCGCGTGCCCGCCTACGCTCCGGAGGCCGTCGCGGAACACACGGTAGCGCTGATCATGACGCTTAATCGCCACACACATCGCGCCTATAACCGCGTTCGGGAAGGCAATTTCATGCTCAACGGCCTGTTGGGTATGACCCTTCACGGAAAGACGGTCGGCATCATCGGCACAGGCAAGATCGGCCTCGCTGTCGCGAAAATCATGAACGGTTTTGGCTGCCGTGTTCTGGGGTTCGATCCAACGCCCTCCCCGGAATTTACAGCTATAGGCGAAATGGTGAATCTGGATAGCCTGCTGGCACGGTCTGATATCGTCACGCTCCACTGCTCGCTCTTTGAACACAACCGACACATGATCAACAGAGAGAAACTGGGTTTAATGAAACCTGGCGCAATGCTGATCAATACGTCCCGCGGAGCACTCATCGATACGCGCGCGGTCATTCTGGCACTGAAATCCCGTCGCCTGGGCGCTCTTGGTATTGATGTCTACGAAGAGGAGAGCACACTTTTCTTTCACGATCGGTCGTCCGATATCATCGATGACGACGTCTTTCAGCGGCTGATGACTTTTCCCAATGTTCTGGTGACGGGGCATCAGGGCTTTTTTACCACCGAGGCCTTGCGCGAGATTGCAGACGTCACGTTTCAAAACCTGAATTGCCTGGTCAATGGGACAAGCTGTCCGAATGCCGTTCTGAAGGCATGAAGCCTCCTTCTGACACCAAACCTGAATTCGAACGAACCAGGAAGGGCCGATGTGAACAGCATTCTTGGTTTGCTGGCAATTAAGCTTTCAACATAAATCAGGACCGCGCACCGAGGCTGATCCTATGTCACGATCTCAGGCTGACGCTGTCTTCAGCTGTCGGCCGTAGATCAATGCTTCAGCCTCATGTTGCGGCATGGGTCTGCCGAGAAGATAGCCCTGCACTTCGCCGAAGCCTTCGGCCCGGAGCTTCTGTAACTGCTCCTCGGTCTCGATGCCCTCGGCAAGAGTAACGGCATTGAAGCCAGAGCCAATGCCGGCCACGGCCCGCACGATGGCCAGATTGCCGGGATCCGTCTCGATGCCGGACACAAAACTGCGGTCGAGCTTGATCTTGTCGAATGTGAAGGCGCGCAGATAGCTGAGTGACGAATAGCCCGTACCGAAATCATCGATCGCAATACGCACGCCGAGTTCTTTCAGCGCCCGAAGCAGCGGCAGGCTCTGCGCCACATCGGCCAGGAAGACGGATTCGGTGATCTCGATTTCCAGCCGCTCGGGACGCAGTCCCGCCTCATTGAGCGCACCGACGACGCCGGAAAGCAGACTTGCATGGCGGAACTGGCTGACAGAAAGATTGACCGCGATCTTCAGATGGTCCGGCCAGGAAGCTGCGACGCGGCAGGCCTGCCCCAAGACCCAGTCACCGATCGGAATGATCAGTCCCGTCTCCTCCGCCAGCGGAATGAATTCCATCGGCGGCACAAGACCGCGCACCGGATGCCGCCAGCGGATCAGCGCCTCGAAACCGCCGATGCCATCATCCTCGAGCTGGACGATGGGCTGATAATAAAGTTCGAACTGCCCGTGTTCCAGCGCATCACGCAATTCGCCGGTCAGATGATGTCGACGCTCGGCCTCGAGCCGCATCGCAGGCTCATAGAAACGATAGGTCGAGCGGCCGCTTTCCTTGGCGGCATAGAGCGCGAGATCGGCATGTCGCATCAGCACATCGGCCTCGCCGGCATCGACAGGCGCCAGCGCAATCCCGATGCTGCAGGTGATATGCTCCCGCGTGCCGTCAAGATCAAAAGCCCTGGCAAGTGACTTGAGCAGCCGGTCGGCAAAACGCTCTGCTCGATCTGGCTCGACAAGCTGCAGCACGACTGCGAATTCGTCCCCACCCAGACGAGCCACGAGGTCGCCCTCATCGGCAAGCGCCAGCAGACGTTCCGCCACTTGGCAGAGAAGCGCATCACCGGCGGCATGGCCCTTGCTGTCATTGATCGTCTTGAAGTGGTCGACGTCGATGTAGAGCAGTGCCACCGGCTTGTCGATGGAAGCAGTAATGGCCTGCTTGCGGATATGTTTGGAGAAGGCGGCGCGGTTCGCCAGGCTCGTCAGCGAGTCATGCATGGCAAGATGCGCGAGCCTCGCCTCCACTGCGCGCTCCTCCGTCACGTCGTGCGAGATGCCGAGCAGATAACGCGGCTCCTTCCCTTCAGGCGCCGGCAGGGCACGCTTGACGGTGCGAAGGATCCGCTGGCCACCGTCGGCCCGTTCCATTGTCTCCTCGAAGCTGATCGTCGCGCCGGCGGCGAACGCCTCATGATCCTGCTCACGAAAGATGGCGGTCTGCTCGGAGGGGAAAAAGTCCCGGTCCACATGTCCGACCACGTCGCCGGCACGAAAGCCCATGATCTCGCCGCACGCCTCGTTCAGCAGGATATAACGGCCATCTTCTTCCATATCCTTCACGAAGACGCCGATCGGCAGATTGTCGACGATGCTGTCCAGCAGCGAACGCGTATCGGTGATCTGGCGGTGGGCGGCATTCACCTCGGTGCGGTCCTGCACGATCGCCAGGATCGCAGTCCTTCCTTCAAAGCGCACTTCCCGGCCGTAAGTCAGAACCTCGATGGTCTCGCCATTGGCCTTCAGATGCGTCCAGCGCTCGGCCTTCTCCATGTCGGTACGATCATGAACAGCGCTGAGCATCCGCTCCCGCTCGGCAGCCGGGCGGATATCGAGCACGGTCATGCCCTGATAATCCTCTGCGCTGTAGCCATAAAGCACAAGCGCAGCATCATTGACGATCAGGAAGCGAAGCGTATCCGGATCGTAGACCCACATCGGAGAGGGGTGGGTCGCAAACAGCGAACGAAAATCGTCAACAAGAGCTTCGGACTGCTCGGATATCGTCTGAAACGAGGCCATTGAGAAATTCACGCGAAATTAGAACCAATATTGAAAGCAGCATAACCAGGAAAGCTAAATAAAATCACAATCATAGGCGGCAAAAACTTTGAGCCGATGCCTGTTAAACAAGCAGTGAGAGCTTCGACGCTACTCGTATCGAGATTTGATTGAAAGCTTCCGCCGTTCAAACCAACGTGTGGTTTGGGTGCGAACCCGATCCGGCAAATGGAACCAATCCATCCCGCAAAGAGTTACTTATGCTGAAATTGCAACCGCATCTGCAGGGAGGCGATGATGCGCGCATTGGCAATGACAGATCATGGTAGAATTCGCGAATGGATCGAAGCACGCGGCGGCCACCCCGCCCGCATGAGAAGCGGTACGATTTGCATCGATTTCGCCAAGCCGGCAAATGCTGTCGAAGATATTTCCTGGGACGAATTCTTCAGGGTTTTCGATGAGAGCCGGGACGCTTTCCTTCATCATGACAATGAAGCCAGCCGCCACTGAACGACGCCCGTCGATAATATAAAAACCCGACGCGGAGATCGCGCCGGGTTTTGCACATCTTCCTTGGGAGGAAAACTCAGTCGACGTTAAAGGCGAGCAGCTTTGCCTGGCGGATCGCCGGATGTGCTGTCAACTTGTTCAGAACGGCTTCGTCAACCGCAGCATCGACATAGAGCAGAGCGATGGCGTCGCCGCCCTGCTTGTCGCGGCCGAGCTGGAAGTTGGCAATGTTGACGTCAGCAGCACCGAGCGTCGTGCCTATGAAGCCGATCATGCCGGGAACGTCGGTATTGGCGATGTAGATCATATGGCTGCCGACATCGGCGTCGAGGTTGATGCCCTTGATCTGAATGAAGCGCGGCTTACCGTCGGAGAAGACCGTGCCGGCAATCGAGCGCGTCATGGATTCCGTCGTCACGGTCAGCTTGATATAGCCGTCGAAGACGCCAGTCTTGTCGCGCTTGACTTCGGAAAGGATAATACCTTTTTCCTTGATCATGATCGGCGCCGAAACCATGTTGACGTCGGCAACCTGCGAGCGGATCAGGCCTGCGAGAACCGCAGAGGTCAGCGCGCGGGTGTTCATGCTGGCCGTGACGCCGTCGTAGAGGATCTCGATTTCCTTGATCGGCTCTTCCGTAACCTGGCCGACGAAGGCGCCGAGAACATCGGCGAGCTTGATGAACGGCTTCAGGATCGGTGCTTCCTCAGCTGTTATCGAGGGCATGTTGATGGCGTTCGAAACCGCACCCTTAACGAGGTAGTCCGCCATCTGCTCGGCAACCTGCAGAGCGACGTTCTCCTGCGCTTCCGTGGTCGAAGCACCGAGGTGCGGCGTGCAGACGACGTTCGGCAGGCCGAAGAGCGGGCTTTCCTTGGCGGGTTCGACTTCGAAGACGTCGAAGGCAGCACCGGCAACATGGCCGGACTTGATCGCATCGGCAAGAGCCGCCTCATCGACGAGACCGCCGCGGGCGCAGTTGATGATGCGAACGCCGGGCTTGGTCTTGGCAAGCGCTTCCTTGTTCAGGATGCCGCGCGTCTTGTCCGTCATCGGCACGTGCAGCGTGATGAAATCGGCCTGGGCGAGCAGCTCGTCGAGCTCGACTTTAGTGACGCCCATTTCCTCGGCGCGCTCCTTGGAGAGGAACGGATCATAAGCGACGACGTGCATCTTCAGGCCGATGGCGCGAGCGCAGACTATGGAGCCGATATTACCGGCACCAATGACGCCAAGCGTCTTGCCGGTGATTTCGACACCCATGAACTTCGACTTCTCCCACTTGCCGGCCTGCGTCGAGGTGTCGGCAGCCGGAAGCTGACGTGCGACGGCAAACATCAGGGCGATTGCGTGTTCGGCAGTCGTGATCGAGTTGCCGAACGGCGTGTTCATGACGATGATACCGCGGCGCGATGCGGCCGGGATATCGACATTGTCGACGCCGATACCGGCACGGCCGACGACCTTGAGGTTCTTGGCCGCTTCGATGATCTTCTCTGTCACCTTCGTGGCGGAACGGATGGCGAGACCGTCATAATTGCCGATGACTTCGAACAGCTTGTCCTTGTCCTTGCCGAGCTGCGGCTGGAAATCGACTTCGACGCCGCGATCGCGAAAGATCTGGACGGCAGTTTCCGACAATTCGTCGGATACGAGAACGCGAGGTGCCATGAGGGCCTCCTTCAAAGAGTTCAGCGATGAATGAATGGAATGCGGGGCTTCGCCATCAGGCGGAGCCGGATGCGATCACGTCAGGCAGCAGCCTGAGAAAGCGCGGCTTTCTGGGTTTCAAAAGCCCAGGAGAGCCACGGCATCAGCTTCTGCATGTCTGCAGTTTCGATCGTAGCACCCGCCCAGATGCGCAGGCCGGACGGAGCGTCACGGTAAGCGCCGATGTCGTAAGCGACGCCTTCCTTTTCGAGGAGAGCGACGAGGCCCTTGGCGAAATTCGCCTGGCCATCGGCATCGAGAGCAGCCACATCCTTGTCGACGATCTTCAGGCAGATCGAGGTGTTGGATTCGATCTCCGGTTTGACAGCCAGATTGGCGATCCAGTCGTTTGCGGCAACGAAATCGGCGATAACCTTGGCATTCGCATCGGCGCGACCGATAAGTGCCTTCAGACCGCCGAGCTGCTTGGCCCAGAGAAGCGCGTCGATGTAGTCCTCGACGCAGAGCATCGACGGCGTGTTGATCGTCTCGCCCTGGAAGATGCCTTCGATGAGCTTGCCGCCCGAGGTCAGGCGGAAGATCTTCGGCAGCGGCCATGCCGGCTGATAGGAGACGAGACGTTCGGCGGCGCGCGGCGACAGGATGAGGATGCCATGCGCACCCTCGCCGCCCAGAACCTTCTGCCAGGAGAAGGTGACGACATCGAGCTTGGCGAAATCGAGATTCTGCGCGAAGGCGGCAGACGTCGCGTCGCAGATCGTCAGGCCCTTGCGGTCGGCAGGGATAAAATCGGCATTCGGAACGCGAACGCCCGAGGTTGTGCCGTTCCAGGTAAAGACCACGTCACGGTCGAAATCGACAGTGGAAAGGTCGGGAAGTTCGCCGTAACCGGCTTCGATCTTGCGAACGTCCTTCAACTTCAGCTGCTTGACGACGTCGGTAACCCAGCCGGCACCGAAGCTTTCCCAGGCGACCATGTCGACGCCGCGCTCACCGAGCAGCGACCAAAGCGCCATCTCGACAGCGCCGGTATCGGAAGCAGGAACGATGCCGATGCGGTAATCCGCAGGTACTTCCAGAATTTCACGGGTAAGATCGATGGCCTGCTTCAGCTTGGCCTTGCCGACTTTCGCACGGTGCGAACGGCCAAGGGCCGCATCGGAAAGAGCTTCGAGCGTCCAACCAGGACGTTTCGCGCAGGGGCCAGAAGAAAAATGAGTGCTTTGCGGACGCACGTCCGGCTTTGCGGTATTTGCCATATTGCTACCCTTCCAGATAGATGGCTCCTCGTTGGGGAGGAGTGTCCCGCCGCCGTGTTTATGGGCGAAGCCCGTCATAGTCAAGCGGCTGACGTCGTTTCTGGAGGATATTTTGCCGCAGTGGCGATCGCCTTTCCGGTTACGCCGCACTGCTTGCGGTACAGCGGCCCTGAAAATTGAAGATGTTGCGACCAATGCAAGACGCCGCCTCGATATGGGCAGCAGCATTTCCTGAATCCGAGTCGAGAAACAGTTCCGACATCACCACATGGGCGCCGCAGTAGTCGAAAATGCCATGGTCGATCTGCGTCCTCATCGCGTTGAGATAGCCGTGCCGCTCATAGGTGCTGACATCTGCACCACCGATACCGACGAGATGCACCCGCAGATGCCCGAGCTTCTTCACGACCTTGCTGCCGGGTACGTCGTCATAAGCCCAGCCATTCGCAAAGACGCGATCGATCCAGCCTTTCATCAGGGCCGGCATCGACCACCAATAGACCGGATAGACCAATATAAGTGCATCAGCGCGATCGATTCTCGCCTGCTCGGCGACGATATCGGCGGGGGGCGCAGCTTTCCGGCGATGGGCAGCAATATCGGCCTCGCTGAATCTCGGATCGAAAGCCTCATCCGTTAGATCCGCGATGTCGAAGGAGTTGGCGCCGTCGAACGCCAATATGCTCGCGGCAATTTGCGCGGCAACGCCATGGCTAAGAGAACCAGAATCGGGATGAGCGAGAACGATGAGTGCGTGCATGTCGAAACCTCCTGATCGACGCTTGCGAGCAAGGTCGACGGCTTATATACTTTTCGTAAGTTACCTTTAGTAAGTTACTTTTCGTAGGTTATGATGTCAAGCGTTGACAACCGACATAACAGCACCACCGCGCGCCCGCGCCGCCGGCTTTCGAGAGAGGAACGGCATCGACAGCTTCTGGACGTGTCGTGGCGGTTGATCCGGGAAGAAGGGACCGATGCGCTGACGCTTGGCCGACTCGCCGAACAAGCGGGCGTGGCGAAACCCATCGTCTACGATCATTTCGGCACACGGCCAGGACTGCTTGCTGAACTTTACCGCGAATTTGATGATCGGCAGACGGCGCTGATGAATACTGCGCTTCGTGAAAGCGGACAGGCACTGAGCGACAAGGCAAAGGTGATGGCCACCTCCTATATCGATTGCGTTCTCACACAGGGGCGTGAAATTCCCGATGTGATCGCAGCTTTGGCAAGTTCCCCGGAATTGGAAAAGGTCAAGCACGAGTGTCAGGTGGTTTTCATGAACCAATGCAGATCCGTGCTCACGCCCTTCGTTGGTGCAGGGACGATCGCTTCAGCGAGCCTTTGGGCAATGCTCGGCGCGGCCGAGACTCTCTCCTATGCCGCAGCAACAGGCGAGATTACTGCTACGCAAGCCGAAAGCGAGTTGTTCGAAATCATCCTAGGCATGGTTTCGAGAAGCACTTGCTGAAACGAAAAAGCCGCCTTTTCGGACGGCTTTCGATAATCTCTAAAACTTCGCTCTTATTTGTAGACCGGCTGCTGCAGCGGAATTTGCGGCGGCTCGTAGGCAACCGGCTGGGCGCAGCCGTCGAAGAGATAACGGGCACCGATGCGGGCTTCGTGGACGTTGATACCACGGTCGCGACCCGGGCCGCCGTTTTCGTTGTAGCCAAACATGTCGCCGCCATTGATATGCAGATAGCGGTAGCCGACATCGGCCTTGACGTTGCAGGTTACGTCGATCGAAGCACCGGCCATGAGAGCGTAGCTGAAGCGCCAGCCGCCGCGGCCGCCATGGACGACCTCGTCGTCGCACCCGCTGCCGTCATCGGCGCAGGCAACGTTGTGAAGATCCTTCCACTTGACGTAGGAACCACCGATACCGGCGCCGAGATAAGGCGTGAAGTAGGCGTAGGTGCCGAGATCGACGTAGGCGTTTGCGAGCAGCGTATAGGCCGTCATCGACGATACGTCCGTCGACGTACACGCGACAACGCAGGCACCGAAAGCAGCGCCGCCGCCAACCGTCGAACCACGGAAGTCCGATTTCGTGAGGTAGTCAAAGGTCAAGTCGGTGCGCAGATAGTTGTTGATCTGATAACCGACACCGCCGCCTATCATCCAGGCATCGTCTAGATCAGCATCGTCGAAATCGGCTTCCAGAGCATTGCTCCCCTGGAAGAATTTCGCGCCACGCAGATCAGTGAAGGCGTAACCGATATCACCGCGCAGATACCAGCCGGTCGACTCGGTAACGGCGACTTCCGGCGGCTGTTCCGGCACGGGCTCGACCGGAGCAAGATCGGCAGAATAGGCGTTCGACGCGATCAACAGCGCGGCGAAGATACCGGACAAGGTTCGTTTCATGGATTCACTCCAGTCGGTTGCGTCGGCGTGCTGGCGCCAAAACGGTTACGCTTTTTATGGATAATGAATCGGAAACGTTAAAAGCTGCTTAACCATAAGAAGTAATTCGAATATGCACGGCAGAACATGTTTCGAATAAGTAAATATGGGCCATCTGCCTGTTTCGACGTCTGGAATCAGCAAGACGATAAATAAAAGCGTCGTGGATTCGCGATGGCGGACGAAGAAAACAGAAAGACATGCAACCCTCATCGCCCGCATGTTCTTTCGGCAGCGAACCGGTTAAGATAAACCGAAGATTTTTCCACGCGGGAGCTGATGTTCACCAGCAGCCCGGCGCATGGCTCGCGCAGCGCCAATAGAAAAGCCGGCACGAAGGCCGGCTTTCAATCTTTTTGCGGAGCTTTCAGGCGGCGCTGCGTACGCTCGAAATCGTGCCGATCAGATCGTTGACTATGCGCTCGATCTGCGCCCGGTCGTCGCCTTCCGCCATGACGCGGATCAGCGGCTCGGTGCCGGACGGGCGAATGACGAGACGGCCATTCTTGGAAAGCTCGGCTTCCGCATCGGCAATCGCCTTGACCACCTGCAGGTCCTCCAGCGGCTTGCCGCCGGCAATGCGGACATTGCGCAGAAGCTGCGGCACCGGCTCGAAGCGGCGGCAGATTTCGCTGACCGTCTTGCCGGTACGCTTGACGGCCGCCAGAATCTGCAGGGCGGCAACGAGACCGTCGCCGGTCGTGCCGTAATCCGAAAGCACGATATGGCCGGACTGCTCGCCGCCGACATTGTAATTGTGCTGGCGCATATGCTCGACGACGTAACGGTCACCGACCTTCGTGCGGGCAAGGCCGAGGCCCTTGTCCTCAAGGAAACGTTCGAGGCCAAGATTGGACATGACGGTCGCAACGATACCGTTGCCGCGCAGCTGCTGGCTCTCGGCCCAGCTTTCGGCAATGACGGCCATCAGCTGATCGCCGTCGACGATCGAGCCGTTTTCATCGACGATGATGACGCGGTCCGCATCGCCATCGAGCGCGATGCCGATATCGGCGCGCACCTCGTCGACTTTCTTCTGCAGGGCGACCGGGCTGGTGGAGCCGCAATTCAGGTTGATGTTCGTGCCGTTCGGATCGTTGCCGATCGTCACCACATCGGCGCCGAGCTCCCAGAGAACGGCAGGCGCCACCTTGTAGGCCGCACCATTGGCGCAATCGACCGCGACGCGAAGGCCCTGCAAGGTCACGTCGCGCGGCAAGGTGCGTTTGACGTGTTCGAGATAGCGGTAGATATCGCCGTCGACACGCTTGGCTCGGCCGATTTCCTCAGCCTTGGCAAGCTGTCCCGATAGATCCTTGTCGAGCAGGTCCTCGATCTGTGCTTCGATGTCATCGGAGAGCTTGTAGCCGTCAGGACCGAAAAGCTTGATACCATTGTCCTGGAACGGATTATGCGAGGCCGAAATCATTACGCCGATATCGCATCGCAGCGAACGCGTCAGCATGGCAACAGCAGGGGTCGGAATAGGGCCGAGCAAGAACACGTCCAGTCCCGCCGCGGTAAAGCCCGCCACGAGGGCATTCTCCAGCATGTATCCTGACAGGCGCGTGTCCTTGCCGATCACCACACGATGACGGTGAGCGCCGTTACGGAAAATTGTTCCTGCCGCGATGCCGACCCGCATCGCAAGGTCCGGCGTCATGGGGAAGATATTGGCTTGGCCTCGGATGCCGTCCGTCCCAAAATAGCGTCTTTTCATATGCACTCCTGCGCTTTCCGCGCGCCGTAGAAGCTTACGCATTCCTCAAGCAAGAATCCGGCTTCAAAGATTGGTGCTGCGCCCAAAATCTTGATCAGACTTGTCTTTAATCAGCGGAATGCCACAAAACCGCGTAACCGGCACGTAAATTACCAAGAAAGCTGATTATATCCTGTTACTAATATTAAAAGGGCCGGATTCCCTGTGGAAATCCGGCCCTTTAAGCAAATTCCTGCTCAATTTCAGTGAGGCTGAGGTTCCAGCCCACCCTCGGGTTCATCACCCTTGGAAGCTGGGCGCACACCGGCCTTCGGCACGGCCGAGCCGCGGCTCGGAGGCGAATCATCGCCAAGATCGCGTGCAGGCTTTTCGCCACGGATCAGCGCTTTGATCTCTTCGCCGGTCAGCGTCTCGTATTCGAGCAGGCCTTCGGCGAGCGCGACGAACTCGTCATGCTTTTCCGTCAGGATCGTGCGGGCTTGGGTATAAGCCTCGTCGATCAGGCGACGCACTTCATTGTCGATCTTCTGCGCGGTCGCTTCGGAGACATTCTTCGATTGCGAGACGGAATGACCGAGGAAGACCTCCTGCTGGTTCTCGCCATAAGCAACCTGGCCGAGCTCATCGGAGAAGCCCCACTGGGTGACCATCGCACGGGCAAGCTTGGTCGCCTGCTCAATGTCGGAGGAGGCACCCGAAGTGATGTTCTCCTTGCCGAAGGTCAGCTCTTCGGCGACACGGCCACCCATCATGATGCAAAGGCGCGAGATCATCCATTTGTAGCTCATCGAGTAGCGGTCGCCCTCAGGAAGCTGCATGACCATGCCGAGCGCACGGCCGCGCGGAATGATCGTTGCCTTGTGCAACGGATCGGCGACGGCTACGTTGAGCGCAGTGATGGCGTGACCGGCCTCGTGATAAGCGGTGAGCTTCTTTTCCGCTTCGGTCATGGCCGAAGAGCGGCGCTCGGCGCCCATCATGATCTTGTCCTTGGCGTCTTCGAATTCCTGCATGGTCACGACGCGCTTGTTGCGGCGGGCGGCCATCAGAGCAGCTTCGTTGACGAGGTTCATCAGGTCGGCGCCCGAGAAGCCGGGCGTGCCGCGAGCCAAGACCTTGAGATCGACATTCGGCGCCAGCGGAACGTTGCGGGCATGAACCTTCAGGATACGTTCGCGGCCGACGATGTCAGGGTTCGGAACGACGACCTGGCGGTCGAAACGGCCCGGACGCAAGAGTGCCGGATCGAGAACGTCGGGACGGTTGGTCGCGGCGATCAGGATGATGCCTTCATTGGCCTCGAAGCCGTCCATCTCGACGAGCAACTGGTTCAGCGTCTGCTCACGTTCATCGTTACCGCCGCCGAGACCGGCGCCACGATGGCGACCGACGGCGTCGATTTCGTCGATGAAGATGATGCACGGTGCATTCTTCTTCGCCTGCTCGAACATGTCGCGGACGCGGCTTGCACCGACGCCGACGAACATTTCCACGAAATCCGAACCGGAAATGGTGAAGAACGGAACATTGGCTTCGCCGGCGACCGAGCGGGCGAGCAGCGTCTTACCGGTACCCGGAGGGCCGACGAGCAGCACGCCGCGCGGAATCTTACCGCCGAGACGCTGGAACTTCTGCGGGTCGCGCAGGAATTCGACGATCTCTTCCAGGTCCTGCTTGGCTTCATCCACACCGGCGACGTCGTCAAAGGTCACACGGCCATGCGCCTCGGTCAGAAGCTTGGCCTTGGATTTGCCGAAACCCATCGCGCCACGCGAACCACCCTGCATCTGGCGCATGAAGAACAGCCAGACACCGAGGATCAAGAGCATCGGCAGCAGCGTCCCGAGATAGCTCAGGAAGCCGGAAGAACCATCGGTTTCCGGGCGCGCAGTGACGGCGACATTCTTGCCCTGCAGGCGCTCGAGCAGATTGTCGTCAATGACGGGCGAATAGGTCTGGAAGGTATTGTTGTTTTCCAGATATGTCCCGGTCAGCCTGTTACCGGTGACCACGACATCCTTCACCCGGCCCGCATCAACCTCACGCAGGAACTGCGAATAAGGGATTTCGCGGGAACCCGTCTGCGCCGGAGCCGTCTGGAACATACTGAAGAGGGCAATCAGCAGCAACGCTATGATCGCCCACAATGCGAAATTACGTAAGTTAGGGTTCATCGAACTCCCCAGCACTGGACAGTCACCTCATGGCGGCCGTCATATTTGGTCTCTAACATAGGGTTGCGCCAAGCCATTGCCAAGGCGATCCACTCTGTCAGATCGTTTTTCCGTCAATACTTCTTAAAGGCGGCTCCGCATAGGGCACCCTTGAGAAAACTGCCGAAAGCCTGTCGGCAAAGGTGAAATCAAATCGTGTCAAAAACCGGTCGAAAGGGGCAAAATAGGGCGCCAAATCGACGGATCGGACGGATTCTGAAGCTAAATAAGCTCCTTCTGCGGACAAGGCGGGCGCCGAGGCGATTGCGCGCTTCCATGCTGCTTTGGGAAGGTGCCCAAAATGATGCTCCCTCATTCCTGTGCTTGTCACAGGAATCCAGCCACCGCGCGTCCGCGCGGTGAATGACTCCATATGCAGCGAAAGAGAGTCTTCCGTGCCCAAGGACTTGGACACGCTGGAATCCTGTGACAAGCGCAGGAATGAGGGGGAGTGTGTGGCCGCGGCTTCGATTGCGATCGAGGCCACCGACCCATTGCGTACCGCGAACCGTCCATCCCAAACCCCGGCCTCTCCCGGCCGAAGCACCAACGGCAATATTCCCCGGCTCTCCCGCGCCAGATATAGCCCATCACGCCGCAGATCGAATACCACCCTGCCGACAGTCATTCGCCCCGGCTTGCCACCAACAGCGAACGCAAGAAGCCACTCCATCTGCACCCTCCCCGGCACAAACGGCTGCCCGCCGAAAACGGCAGCCAGGCGGCCGAGCGCATAATCGAGGACGGCGCGATCCTGCTTCAGGCCGTCAGGCATCACTTGCCCGAGCAGGCCGCCATGAAGCCTGAGATATCGATCCAGCCATTCGGCTCCCTCGGACGCAAGAGCCAGCCGCTCCTGCCCGGCCTCGCGCATCTCTCTCTCTGCATCGGCTTCGGCCGATAGCTGCCTGCGCGTCCGCACGCGTTCATATTTCATATCCTCGTTGCTGGGATCGTCGATCCACGACACGCCTCGTGCGCTCAGGAAAGCGCGAATATCGGTACGGGTGGAGAAAAGCAGCGGCCGCAGGATCCAAAAGCGCCGGTCGAAGAGCACCGCATCGGCAATGCCCGTCGAAACCTGCTCCGTCCGCATCCCCCGCATCCGTAGCGTCTCGCGCTGATCGTCGGCCGTATGCCCGGTGACGATGAGGTTGGCTTCAAACGCTTCCGCCGCCTCGGCGAGAAGACCGTAACGCGCCTCACGCGCGGCGGCCATGATGCCGGTTTTCGGCTTCGCGTTCTGCCAGACCATCGTCCGGTGCGGAATGCCGAGCGATGCGCAGAGGGCTGCGACCTGACGCGCCTCGTCTGCGGATTCGGGGCGCAGCGCGTGGTCGATGGTCGCGGCGCAAAGAGAAATGGAAAGATTGGGAGCGGCCTTCAGCGCTTCAGAAAGCAGGAGAAGCAGGCCGGTGGAATCGCTTCCGCCTGAAATCGCGACCAGAATGCGCGCAGGCGTCTTCAGCGAGGTGAGGAAACGGTCGACTGCCGCCTCAGGGGAGATGGGCTCCTCCGGAAACAAACCGGAAGACCTCAGCAGGCGAGACGCTTCTGTTCGCTCGCAACCTTGTTTATGACGGCGCGGGAAGCCTTCGGATAGCGCTTGGAAACTTCGCGCAGCGTCGCACAGGCAGTCTCGGTATTGTCGAGCGCGGCAAGCGACATGCCCAGCTTCAGCAGCATCTCCGGCGCCTTTTCGGAGGTACCATATTTCTGATGAGCGTTCAGGAAGGTCTTCGCCGCCTCATTGAACTTGCCCTGGGAATAAAGTGCTTCACCCAACCAGAAATTCGCGTCCGGAGTCCGTGCGCTGTTCGGATAGCGGCCGATATACTGCGTGAATTCCTGTTCGGCAATGTTGTAATCGCCGGAAAGCACGTGACCATAGGCGGCCTTGTATTGATCGGATTCGCTGCCGAGCGAAGCTGTCTGCTGCGGTGCGGTTACGCCTGGAAGACTATTGCCCTTCGGCGCAGTATCCGGAAGCGGCGCGGAACCGACCGTTGCACCTTGATTCACCGAACCGCCGATCTGGTTGCCGTTCTGGTCGAAATCCATGGAGCCCAGCTCGCGCGGCGGCTGGCCGAGGCCCTCATTGACCGGCACATCGGTGGAGGGAGCCGTTTCGGCTCCCTGCGGGGCTTGGATGACCTTGGCGATATCGTCGCCACCGCCTGATGCCGGCGGAGCGACATCTGCCTCGCTCTTTTTCACCGGCGCCTTGGCACCGCCACCACCGCTTGCTCCGCCCGTCTTTTCGAGTTGCTGGAAGCGGAATTCGTTGTCTTCCTGCTGCTTGCGGATCGTCTCCTGCATCTGGAGGAGCTGATAGCTCATTTCCTCGATACGACCGTTCAACTGCCGCATCTGATCTTCCATCTGCTGGATACGGATTTCCGCGCCGCTGCTCTGCACCTCGACGACGGGCGCTGCCGGCTGGCTCTGTTGCGCGGATTGGCCGCCGATATGCAAGCCGAAGAACGAAGCGGAATACGCCGCTCGCTCGCTCCCGGTCACGGCCGCAAGGCACAGCATGCCTGCCACGACTAGTTTCTTCATTTGTATCGTCCTGTCCCAGTGATTCTTCGCGCCTCGATGGCACGAACAGGAGATTTTTCCAACTGCTTTCAAAAAGCAACGGAGTCTGGCCAAAGTGTGGTCAAAAAGAAAGGCGGCCCGCAAAGGACCGCCTTCTCAAATTCCGGGTTTTGCCGGAAATTACATGCCTGCGCCGCCGAGAACGGTGACTGCGCGGCGGTTCTGTGACCAGCAGGAAATATCGTCGCAGACGGCGACCGGACGTTCCTTGCCGTAGGAGATCGTCTTCATGCGCTGGGCCGGCACGCCGCGCGAAGCGAGATAATCCTTGGCCGCTGCCGCGCGGCGAGCGCCGAGAGCAAGGTTGTATTCGCGCGTGCCGCGCTCGTCGGCATGGCCTTCGACGGTGATTGCATAGTTCGGGTAGCGGGCGAGCCACTGTGCCTGACGGTCGAGCGTCTGGGCGGCATCGGCGCGGATCGACGTGGAGTCGGTGTCGAAGAAGATGCGGTCGCCGACATTGACCGTGAAGTCCTGGGCAGAGCCCGGCGTTGCCGCACCGGCACCGAGGCCGAGATCACCGGCGCTGTTCGGCACGTTCTTCTTGTTGGCGCAGCTCGCAAGAGCGAGACCGGCGACAAGCGCGATCATGACGGGGTTACGGGCGAAATTCTGCATGCGGCTCATTGCCGGGGTGTGAATTCGGCTCATGGCCGGGTCTCCTTGCGACTTCAATCAGGGTTTCCGGACAGTAACCGCACTCGGTTAACCGGCCATCAAAGTTTATGGTTAACAATTCGTTGATTTCACCCTGCATCGCCCATTTTCAGGACTTTGCGGCGACATGAAGGCGAATTTCGGCCTCTCCACTACTCCAGAAGCGGCGACCAGGCCGGGTCCGAACCATAGGCCGGCGTCTTGATGGCCTGTTCATTATAGCCCGTGAGATCGATCGAATAGAGCTGCGGACCACCCGCGCCTGCTGCCTGGCGGAAGAACATGATGACGCGGCCATTCGGCGCCCAGGTCGGGCCTTCATTATGGAAACCAGTGGTCAGAATACGCTCGCCCGAGCCATCCGGCTTCATGACGCCGATCGAGAACTTGCCGCCCGACTGCTTGGTGAAGGCGATCAGATCGCCGCGCGGCGACCAGACCGGCGTGGAGTATCGGCCATCACCGAAGGAAATGCGGGTCTGGCCCGAACCATCGGCATTCATGACATAGATCTGCGACTGTCCGCCGCGGTCACTTTCGAAGGCGATACGGTTGCCGTCAGGCGAATAGGAGGGCGACGTGTCGATGGCCGCCGTCGAGGTCAGACGGGTCGTCGTGCGCGAACGCAGGTCCATCGTATAGATGTTGGAATTGCCTTCCTGCTGC
The DNA here is from genome assembly GCF_018987265.1 of Rhizobium sp. WYJ-E13. Lineage (NCBI taxonomy): Bacteria > Pseudomonadati > Pseudomonadota > Alphaproteobacteria > Hyphomicrobiales > Rhizobiaceae > Rhizobium > Rhizobium sp. WYJ-E13. The sequence continues at coordinate 3,189,748 of NZ_CP076853.1, forward strand.
AGGCTCATGATGACCTTCTGGCCATCGGGAGAGAAGCGCGGCGAAAAGGTCATGCCCGGGAAGTTGCCGACCACTTCACGCTGTCCGGTTTCGAGCTGCAGCAGATAAACGCGCGGCTGCTGGTTGGCGAAGGACATGTAGGTCACTTCCTGCCGGTTCGGCGAGAAGCGCGGCGTCAGCACGAGGTCACTGCCATCCGTCAGCATGCGCACGTTGAAGCCATCCTGATCCATGATCGCCAGCTGGCGCTTGCGCTGCTGCTTGGTGCCGGATTCGGAAACGAAGACGACACGGGTATCGAAATAGCCCTCTTCGCCGGTGATCTGCTTATAGATCGCATCAGCGATAATATGGGCGACACGGCGCCAGTTCTCGGGCTGCGTGTAGAACTGCTGGCCGGTCATCTGCTGACCGGCGAACGGATCCCAGAGGCGGAATTCAGCACGAAGGCGGCCATCCGCTTCCTGCGTCACACGACCGGTCACGAGTGCCTGGGCATTGATGACCTTCCAATCCTCGAAGCGTGGCGAAGCATCGGGATTGGAGATCTTCTCAATAAAGGCCGTCTTGTTGATCGGCGCAAACAGGCCGGATCGCTGCAGGTCGGCTGCGATCACTTGTGAGACCTGCGCGCCCATATTGCCCTGCAGGAAGTCCGTCACCGCGATCGGCAACGGCTGGACATTACCTTTTCGGATGTCGATGGTCACCAGCGCATTCGCCGGCGTCGCGAAGACGGCCGCAGTCATCAGGCCAGCGGCGACCATGATGGCGCGGAAGAAGGAACACTTTGTCATACCAAACAGCCTTTCAGCATCTATGGAGTCGGATCGCTGGGTTCGAAGCGCAGGACGACTTCTTTCCAGGACTCGTATTTGTCTTTCGGAAGCATGATGAACGGCGATGCGCGTTGCACTGTACGGAGAGCCGCAGCCGACAAACTTTGTCGTGCGGCCTCATCGCCGCCTGAAGCCGTCACGAGGGGCGACTCTTTGATCGCGCCAGTCCTGCTAAGCTTCAGGTGAACGGTGATCAGAACCTGGTCATCGTCCAGCAAGCCCGCAGGGATATTGAAATACGTCGCTACCGCCTGCTGGATCGCCGCAGCCGACGCGTCGGCTGTTGCTGCCCCGGCTGACTGTGCCGGTGCCGCAGAGGCGCAGCCCAGAATCGTGCCAAGCACTAGGACGGCTGCAAGGGATTTGTTGCCATGGGACAGGTCCGTCAGCATCTAGATTCCCATGCTGCTCGGATCGAAGTTCAATTCGACCTCATTCCAAGCGTCATACTTGTCCTTCGGAAGCATCGAGAAGGGCGCGGATTTCATGACGGCTCTGTAGGCGCCGCTTTCCAGCGCACGTCGCGTGGAATCGCTGCTGCTACCACCTGAGGACTCAACTTCAGGCTGGCCGATAATGTTACCATCCTTATCGAGCTTCATATGTACCCTGATGACCATGCCGGAAAGCCCTTCCATTCCGGGGGTGATCAGCCAATTACCCTCGATCAAACCTTGCAGCGCATTCTCTTCGCTTTGGCTGAGTTTCGAGCCGCCCGTGCTCTTCTTCGCACCCAACGATGCCTCCTGAGTCGAGCGCTTCGCACCACCGGCAGACGGATCAGTCTTATTCAGCAGCGCAGAAATCTCATCGGCGTTGAAGTCGCTCTTCATCGACGAAGCGGATTTCGCCACTTCGCGCTTCTGATCATCCTTCTTCTTGTCAGTCGGCTTTTCAGCAGCCTTCGGCTGATCCGGGGTCTTCTCCGGCGGCTTCTCGGCGGGCTTCTGCTCTGGTGGTTTTACCTGGGGCTTGACCACCGGGGTCGGCACCTTGTCAGGCAATGCTTCCGCATCCGGCTTCGGCGGCTCCTCAGGCTTTGCCTGTTCTTCCGGTGGCTTTTCCTCAGGCTTCGGCGGCGGCGTTATCTCTGCCGGCTTGGTCTGGGGAATGGAAGCAACTTCCTTCGGCTGCTCGACTTCGGTCTCTTCCTTGTTGACTTCCTTGACGTCGTTCGGCTTGGGATCAACCTGCGGCAAGGGCTTTTCGCTGGAATTGGCGGCGGCCGCCTCGCTGTTGCTCGGCTTGGCGTTCGGAACCGGCGGCGTCTTCAGATCGGCATTGTTGTCACCGGCGTTTTCCGCCGGCTGCGGGATCGGCGGCCGGGTTGTCGGCACGGGTGCAGAGGTCTCCTTCTTCGGAGCCTTCTTGTCACCCTGCTGCAGCTGCGTGATGGACTCTACCGGCACGAGGTCGACCGGCATCGCCTCGAAATCCTCCACCTTGAAGGTCTCAGGAGCGCTCAGCGACACCAGCGCCCAGGTAAGCACCAGCCCGTGCAGAACCGCAGATGTGACGACGCTGGTCTTCATCTTGAGCGTTACTGGTCCTTCTTCTGCTGCGTCACGAGGCCGATATTCTTGAAGCCCGCGCCCTGGATACGGGCCATGACGTCAGCAATCACGCCGTAAGGCGCAGTCGCATCGCCGCGCACGAAGATGCGCTCGTTGTAACCGGTGGTGGCGATCGCCTCGAGCTTGGCAGCAATTTCTTCAGCCGGGATCGGCGTTTCCTGCAGATAGACTTCGCCGCTGTTCTTGACCGAAATCGTGATCGGCTGCGTCTCGGAATTCAGCGCCTTGGCCTGCGTTTCCGGCAGGTCGATCGGAACGCCGACGGTCATCATCGGGGCCGCCACCATGAAGATGATGAGCAGCACGAGCATGACGTCGACGAGCGGCGTCACGTTGATTTCGGAGATCACTCCCTTGTTGCGGCCACCGCGGCGGCGGCGTCCGCCGCCCCCTCCGCCATTGCCGCCTACAGCCATACCCATGGTCGTCTGCTCCGTTCCTGCGCCGCCTGGCGCGGCTGCAGCTTCTCATCGATCTGGCGCGAAAGGATCGCGGAGAATTCATCCGCGAAGCCTTCCATGCGACCCGAAAGCTTGCCGGCGTCGGCGGAGAACTTGTTGTAGGCGATAACCGCCGGAATAGCGGCGACCAGGCCGATGGCGGTTGCCAGAAGTGCTTCCGCGATACCGGGCGCCACGACTGCAAGGTTGGTCGACTTCGAACCGGCGATTGCCTGGAACGAGGTCATGATGCCGACGACCGTACCGAAAAGTCCGATGAACGGACCGGCCGAACCGATCGTCGCGAGCGAGCCGAGACGGGCCGAGAGATATTCGGATTCACGGGCAAGCGTCACATCCATGGCGCGATCGATACGCATCTGCAGGCCGATCGGCGAACGCGCACCGCGCTCGAAGGACTTCTTCCATTCGCGCATCGCCGCGACGAAGATCGCCGCAAGGCCGGTATTGTTGCGCTCGGAAAGCGTCCGATAAAGTTCTTCCAGCGACTGGCCCGACCAGAAGACCTGCTCGAACTTGTCGAACTGGCGACGGGCACGGCCATAAGCCAGGTATTTGTCGATGACGATAGCCCAGGTCCACACCGAAGCGGCGATAAGGCCGAGCATGACCAGCTTGACGACGATGCCGGCCTGCATGAAAAGCGACCAGAGGCTGACGTCGGTCGTGGCTGCTGCCAATCCTACTTGTTCCATAGATCCAAAATCCCCGAATCCAAACGCCCGGCGCTTGACCGGGCGGCACGAAGTGATCACGCAAGAATGTCTGGCGGCCGCCGCCCAAAGCCCTGGTCAAGCTTCCAAGCTCTTCTTTCGCCTTCCTTGCCGTCAAATTTGGTCAAAGGAAGGCGTGCGTCGCACAAACTCCGACTCCGCGAGTAAGACACCATTATGGTTAATAGATCGTTAGTGCCAGACTATGACAGCGGGAATGTCGCGGGAGATTTTGTTCCTGGATTAACTTGACCGGAGAATCGTCCGGTTGCTGAACACAGCGCTCATCTTGCAGCGCGGCAATTCCTTCACATAAAATTCAAGTTTTTACAAGCCCCGTATCGGGGCGCTCCGCACAGGGAAACGGCGGTATTGCCGGCCTCTTGCTCAGGTCTCAGGAATGAGCATTTGCCTCGCCAGCGCTTCCGGCAACCGGCGCGGTCTGCCCTTGGCGTTGATGACGGCAATGATCACCTTGGCGGCAATCAAGAGCGTATCATCACGGCGGATTTCCTGATTGAGGACCATCTTGGCACCCCCTGCCTTTTCCGTGTGGGTCAGCACGGTCAGGATATTGTCCATTCGGGCGGGGCTCTTGAAGTCAATCTCCATGCGATGGACAACGAAAACCAGCCCGTCCTCGTCGGCACTGACAAGTTCATGCTGCTCGACACCAAGGCAGCGCAGATAGTCCGTACGGCCACGTTCGAGGAAATGCAGATAACGTGCATGATAGACCAGACCGGAGAAATCCGTATCTTCATAATAGACTCGCTGCACGAGCCTGTGGCCCGCTTCGGTAAGTTCGCCGGAAATAGAAAAACTGTGTTCCGCCATAATTTTCTCCAAACTTTCCGGCCCTCTTTGACGCAACACGTCTCGACAGGCAAGCATTGAACAATTGTCATATTTCCTAACTATTCCCGTTAGGAAGCAACCGATGAGGAGCCAGTGGCATGAAGATTGCGGTGATGGGCGGAGACGGATTCATCGGTTGGCCAACCTCGCTACACCTCTCCGAGGCCGGGCATGACGTGCACATCCTCGACAATCTCTCCCGCCGCTGGATCGATACCGAACTGGGCGTCCAGTCGCTGACGCCAATGGACTCGATCCAAGAGCGCACCCGCATCTGGCATGCAGAAACCGGCCGCCGCATCCATTTCAACCTCATCGATCTCGCCCGCGACTACGAGCTCCTGAAGAAGTGGCTCGCTGAAAACCGGCCGGATGCGATCATCCATTTCGCCGAGCAGCGCGCCGCCCCCTACTCGATGAAGAGCGACCGCCACAAGAACTACACGGTCAACAACAATGTCAGCGCCACGCACAACCTGCTGAATGCGCTGGTCGAGCTGCAGCTCGATGCGCATCTGGTCCATTTGGGCACCATGGGCGTCTACGGCTATTCGACGGTTGGCGCTGCGATTCCTGAAGGTTATCTGCCTGTCGGCATCGAGACGATGGGCGGCGAGACCGTCTCCCAGGAAATCCTCTACCCGTCCAATCCCGGCTCGATCTATCACATGACCAAGTGCCTGGATCAGCTGCTTTTCCAATTCTATGCCAAGAACGACGGTCTCAGGATTACCGATCTGCATCAGGGCATCGTCTGGGGCACGCATACCGAACAGACGCGCCGCCATCCGCAGCTCATCAACCGCTTCGATTATGATGGCGACTACGGCACGGTGCTGAACCGTTTTCTCATTCAGGCCGCTATCGGCTATCCGCTGACGGTTCACGGCACCGGCGGCCAGACGCGCGCTTTCATCCATATCCAGGATTCGGTCCGGTGCATCGAGCTGGCACTGAAGAACCCGCCCGCCCGCGGCTCGCGAGTCGAAATCTTCAACCAGATGACGGAAACCCATCGGGTGCGCGATCTCGCCGAAATGATCGCCGAGATGAGCGGCTCCGAAATCGCCTGGCTGCCCAACCCACGTAAGGAAGCGGCCGAAAACGATCTGGTCGTCAAGAACGACAAGTTCCTCGGCCTCGGCCTCAATCCGATTACGCTCCAGTCCGGACTGCTCGACGAAATCGTCGAAGTCGCCAAGAAATTCGCCTACCGCGTCGATCGCTCCCGCGTTCCGGCCGTGTCAGCCTGGACGAAGGATATCGCGGCAACGATCAATCATGACCCGGAAGGCAAGCGACTGAAGTCGGTATCGTGATCGGCGCTCTGATGTCGAAACGCCGATCACGCGTGAATAAGGGCGCTTGTGGGAGCGCCCGCCACCCATGACCCTTGTGCCACACTTCGCCTATATCACCCTCGTCACCAACGCCGACTACGCCATGGGCGCCACCGCTCTGGCGAACTCCCTGCGCCGCACCGGCACCGAATCCGCCATCGTCGTGCTCCATACAGGCGGTGTCGACGCCGCCGCCCTCGCCCCGCTGAAGGCTCTAGGTTGTCGGCTGATCGAGGTCGAACATCTGCCGTTGTCGGATGCTTTCAACGAGCGCCATGCACGCGGCAATCTCCACGCCGCCGCCCCTTTCACCAAGGGCCGCAAGCCGGCTTTTCATTCGCCTCTCGATAATTTCTGCAAGCTCCGCCTCTGGCAACTCGTAGAATATGAGCGCTGCGTTTTCATCGATGCAGATGCAATCGTCCTGAAGAATATCGACAAGCTCTTCGCCTATCCGGAATTCTCCGCGGCGCCGAATGTCTATGAGAGCCTTGCTGATTTCCACCGCATGAATTCCGGCGTTTTCGTTGCTCGCCCTTCGGAGGAAACCTTCAGACGGATGCTGGAACTCCTGGACCAACCCGACATCTTCTGGCGGCGCACCGACCAAAGCTTCCTCCAAACGTTCTTCCCCGATTGGCACGGCCTGCCCGTATATTTCAACATGCTGCAATATGTCTGGTTCACAATGCCGGCGCTGTGGGATTGGAAGAGCATCTCGGTCCTGCACTATCAGTATGAAAAACCGTGGGAAAAGGATCATCCCAAGGCAGCAAGGCTACAACCCTTGATCGATTTGTGGCATGATTTTCATACTGGCAGTTATGTGCCGGAGATTGCATCTCTGGCCAACCCGGATGAGGTTGTATGAAAGTACTGGTATCAGGCGGAACGGGTCTTGTCGGACGTTATATCGTCGAAGAGCTGCTTTCAGCCGGATACCAGGTGATCGTCGGTGCGCGACATGCGCCTCTTCCCCGCTTCTTCTCCCGCCCCGTTGATTTCACCCCGCTTTCGCTCGACCCGGACGAAAACGATATCGGCGCCTTCGATGATGCCTATTTTTTCGTGCACGCAGCCTTCAGCCATGTCGCGGGAAAATATCGTGGCGGCGAAGGCGATGATCCCAAGGCATTTCGACGACTGAACCTCGATGGCACCGTCAAGCTTTTCGAGGAGGCAAAGCGCGCCGGCACCCGCCGTTGCATCTTCATCTCCAGCCGCGCCGCCTATGGCGAGCATGCGCCGGGCACCGAGCTTTTCGAAACCACGTCATCCATACCGGAAACACTCTACGGACAGGTCAAGCTCGATGCGGAGCGGGCTCTTGCCCATCTTTGCGGCCCCGGCTTTGCGGGAGCAAGCCTGCGGGCCACAGGCATTTATGGCGACCACGCGCCGAACAAATGGGATGGGCTGATTGACTTCTATCTTACCGGACAGCCTGTTTCCCCGCGCGCCGGTACCGAAGTGCATGGACGCGACCTCGGCCGCGCCGTGCGGCTGATGCTCGAAACAGAAAGCACCCGGATCTCCGGCGAGACCTTCAATGTTTCGGATATCGCCGTCGATACGAGAGATATTCTTTCCCCGATCCGGCAACACGTCGACTGTCCCTTCCCGCTGCCCGAGGCGGCGGACAAGACAGACCTTTGTGCCATGAATACGCGCAAGATTGTTGCGCTCGGCTGGAAGCCTGGTGGCATGCCCCTTTTCGCGCAGACGATGCGGCATTTGGCCGAGACAAAATCGACTCTGCGGCCAAGTTCCACGCAAGTCTGATCTGGCAGAGTACGCCCCAAATGTAACCGGGGAGTATCCTATGCAGCTCGCAACCGTTTCAGCGTCCTCCATTCTGCGCGGCAGAATGCCGGCACAACCCGGCGTTCCGTCTACCGGCGAAGAGCCCGATACCGGCGTATTGAAGATCCAGCGGCAATCGCTCGCGTTGGAGCAGGTACGCAACTCGCTCGCAAGCTCTGCTGACGATGCGAAGAGCCGCGCCCAGCGCAAGCTCGAAGAAGCCAAACAGGAACTACAGGCGCTGAAGACGGCAGGCTTCCCGCCGGAAGTGATCGCCCGCCTTGCCGCCGAACTTGCACGCAAGGTCGGCGCTGCGGCCTCCGAATTCGCCTCGGCCGTCGCGACCGGCGGCTCTTCCGGCGCAAGTGCCTCAACCGGTGTTGAGGCGACTGCTGCTGCCACCACTGCTTCTGCAACCGCCGATACTTCCGGTGCGGCAGCTGCCGACGTCGTCGCAAGCAATGCAACGGCCTCCCCCGAGGCAACGCAGAATACCGAGGCGACAACCGAAGAAACCGGCGACGGCACGGATACGGCTGAAACGGATGGCGCCGCTCACGCCCGCAAAGCGTATCAGGAGATTGTCGAAGACGGTCCGAAATCGTCGGCGATTTCGGCCGATGACCGCAAGACGATGGAAGAATTCAAATCTATCGTTCGCGAACTGAAGCAGATCCTTGAAAAAGCCATGCGCGACCTGCGTGAGAAAAACCGCGATGCCGCTGCCGAAGGTGCGATCGGAGCCACCCAATCGGCTGTGAATGACCTCTCGGCTGCAGCGCCGACGGCAACCATTCCTTCCAGCATCGTGGTCTAAAAACGCTCATTTTCACGCAATTCCCGACGCAATACCGCGGCACAGTTTGCCGAAATTGCTTTAGGCTTTCGAAGCTGCCGCCTGTGGCCGGAAATGGATGGTCGCCTGGTTGACGAGCAGCACGCATCTGCAGCCGCAATCGGTCACTCACATTATCGCCGCGCTGCCGCGTGACACGCTGATCGTCCGCACGCGTAGCGGGACCGATCACCGCCAGATCGAACTGTCGATCACCGCTCATGGCCGCAAAATGCTGCCGGAGGACATTCGCGCTCGCCGCGCCTGGCTGGAAAAAGTGATGGACGGCCATCTGACGCCGGAGGAACGCAAGACCTTGATGGACGCATCGGAAATCATGCTGAAGTTCGCCTACGCCCCATTTTCAGGACGAGACGCAAACAGGCGAAGAACAGGCCCTTTTTACCTGTTGCAATTACCGACGAGCGGCTATCTTCGCCGGATAGCCATACGGAATCAAAGATGACTCCAAAGGAATTGAAAGCCCAACTGCGCGCCGAGCGTCTGGCACTTCGGGACGCCATTCCGGCCGATCTGCGTACCGCCAAGAGCCTCGACATGGCCGCTCATGCCGGCGATGCGATTGCGTTCGAACCCGGCACCATCGTTTCCGGCTTCCTGCCGATCCGTTCGGAAGCTGACCTGCAGCCCCTGATGGCACGGTGGCGCGGACGCGGCGCCCGCCTCTGCGTGCCGGCCATCATCGACAAGCAGACCATCGTCTTTCGGGAACTCGCCCACGGCGCGGCGCTTATCAGCACGGGCTTCGGCACGGTCGGTCCAGGTGAGGATGCTGCTGTCCTCGACCCTGATATCATGCTTGTGCCGCTTTCAGCCTTCGATTCCCGCGGCCATCGAATCGGCTACGGCGCGGGCCATTACGACCGGGCAATCGACCGTCTCAGACAAAAAGGCCTGTCCCCGAAGCTGATCGGCATTGCATTCGACTGCCAGGAAGTGGCAGAGGTACCTGCTGAGCCGCATGACATAAGCCTGGATGCCATCCTGACGGAAAGCGGCCTGCGCCATTTTACCTCACGGATTGGATAGGGAATGCGACTGCTATTTCTGGGTGACATGGTCGGCAAGACGGGACGAACCGCGGTCTGGGACCGCCTCCCCGGCCTCGTTTCCGACCTGAAACTCGACTTCGTCATCGTCAACGGCGAGAATGCTGCCGGCGGCTTCGGCATCACGGAAGACATTTTTCTGGAAACGATCAATGCAGGCGCCGATGTAGTGACGACCGGCAACCACGTCTGGGACCAGAAGGACGCCGTCGCCTTCGCCGGCCGCCACGACCAGTTCCTGCGACCGGCAAATTATCCGCAGGGAACGCCTGGCCGCGGCTCCGGCCTCTTCTATGCGCGCAATGGCGCGCGCATTCTCGTCGCCAACATCATGGGCCGTGTCTTCATGCATCCCGAGCTCGACGACCCCTTCAAGGCCGCCGAGACGATCCTCGCCGCCTGCCCTCTGAAAGAACAGGCCGATGCGATCATCTTCGATTTCCACGCGGAAGCGACGAGCGAGAAGCAATGCTTCGGCCACTTCGTCGACGGGCGCGCCAGCTTCGTCGTCGGCACCCACACCCACGTGCCGACTGCCGATGCGCAGATCCTGAACGGCGGCACCGCCTATATGTCGGATGCCGGCATGTGCGGCGATTACGACTCCTCGCTCGGCATGGATAAGGAAGAACCACTGAACCGCTTCATCTCCAAGATGCCGAAAGGCCGCATGGAAGCCGCGACCGGCCCCGCCACCATCTGCGGCGTCGGTGTGGAGATTTCGGATGCGACGGGACTCGCCGAAAAGATCGCTCCGCTGCGCCTTGGCCCACGGCTTGCCGAAACGATCCCGGAGTTCTGGTGCTAGCACCTCGCAACACGCAATTGTGAGCATATCCGGTCTGGACCGCCGCGACAGCATGCCGCATCCTCTCGGCGTCGTGAAAGCGCCGGAGGGGTGGCATGAAGCCGCGTTGTCTTGTCCTCGCTATCGCATGTCTTGCAATTTTCAACGTGCCGAACCTTGCCGCAGCCCAGGAAGATCGAAGACCGGTCAGCCAGTGCCAGGCAATCGCTCAGAATATTCCCAAGGCCACCTTCGCGAGCTTCTCCGGTGTGGCGCCGGTAGTCCCTGCAGTTTCCGAGGGTGAAGATGTCAAGTTCACCTATCTCGGCCATTCAACCTTCGAAATCGAGACTCCTGGCGGCATCGTCATCGCCACGGATTATAATGGTTGGTATAGGCCGGCCGTCACGCCTGACGTCGTCACCATGAACAAGGCGCACTCGACGCATTATACCCTTACCCCGGATCCCGGCATCAAGCACGTACTGCACGGGTGGAGCGACATCCCCGTCGAAAAGGCCAGGATCAATCTTGTTGTCGGCGACGCCTATATCCGCAATGTGACGACGGATATCCGTTTCAGCTATGGGCTGGGTGGCTCGCAACTGGATGGCAATTCAATCTTCATCTTCGAGACCGCCGGCCTCTGCATCGGCCATCTCGGCCATCTGCATTACGAGTTGACCGATACCCATTATACGGAAATCGGCCGGCTCGACGTGGTCATGGTGCCGGTCGATGGCGGTCTGACCATGGGAGCCGACAGCATGAGCCGCGTCATCAAGCGGCTGCGCTCGTCGCTGATCCTGCCGATGCATCGCCGCGGGCCGCCGGTCAACGCCTTCATCTCGATGTTCAGCAATGGTTTCGACGTCAACTATGCACCCGACAACAGCATCACCGTTTCGCTGCGCACGCTGCCGAAAAAGCCGCTGATCTACGTAATGAAGGATGTGCAGTAAAAAGGCTGACTCGACCCCAAGCCTTTGTCTCACGCAAATTGCAAATGCCGCTTGATGCCGACATCGGGCATCTTCTCCTCGTCGAAATTGGCTTTCGCGATCTCCCAGCCGAATTTCAGCTTGCTGCCGGTCGACACCCAGATCTCGGCATCATCGACATGCATGGAAAGCATTGTCAGCTTCGGATCCTTCTTGCCACCTTCGTACCAGGCGGCAACGACGGAGTTCCAGAACTCCTCGATTTTCGCGGGATCGGGGCGCACCTCGATAACTCCGGAAAGGCAGGCATGATAATCGTGGTTCTTACCGATGACGCAGAAATGCGCACGGCTGCCGGGTTTGATCTTTTGTACGAGTTCGGCATCCGTCTTCGTATAAAACCAGATCGTATTGGTTGTCGCATCAACGTTGGGTGCCATCGGCTGCATGTGCATGTCGACAGCCGAAAGGCCGAGCATGCCGGCATGGATATCGTTGATCTGGTCCCAGAGCTGACGTGCCGGTTGTTCACGGGCTTCACTGAAGCTTGCCATAGCCGTTCCTTTCCTGCTGGCGTTGTCCGATTGAAAACGTCGCCTCTCAGGCTTTGTTCCGCCACCTATAAAGCCATGAAGGCAGGACCGAATGGCCGCTTTTTCCTTGAATATCGCCCTTTCCGATCTTATAAGGCGGCCCATTCCGAACAATGAGACGTGAACAGGGGTGCCATGGCTGGCCATTCACAGTTTAAAAACATCATGCACCGCAAGGGCCGTCAGGATTCCGTGCGGTCGAAAATGTTCTCCAAGCTCGCGCGCGAAATCACCGTTGCCGCCAAAGCTGGTCTGCCTGACCCGACAATGAACGCCCGACTGCGCCTGGCTATCCAGAACGCCAAGGCCCAGTCTATGCCAAAGGACAATATCGACCGCGCCATCAAGAAGGCTTCCGGCGCCGATACGGAAAACTATGACGAAGTCCGTTACGAAGGCTACGGCCCGGGCGGCACGGCGATCATCGTCGAGGCTCTGACCGACAACCGCAACCGCACCGCCTCCAACGTCCGCTCGATCTTCACCAAGGCCGGCGGCGCACTCGGCGAAACCGGGTCGGTGTCCTTCTCCTTCGATCATGTCGGCGAAATCACCTACAAGCTGTCTGCCGGCGATGCCGACAAGATCATGGAAGCCGCCATCGAAGCAGGCGCCGACGATGTCGAGACCGATGAAGAGGGTCACTACATCACGACCGCTTTTGAAGCTCTTGGCGACGTCGCCAAGGCTCTCGAATCGTCCCTCGGCGAAGCCGAAACCGTAAAAGCCGTCTGGCGCGCTCAGAACAACGTGCCGGTCGATGAGGAAAGAGCCCAGTCGCTTCTGAAGCTCATCGACTCGCTGGAAGACGATGATGACGTGCAGAACGTCTATTCGAACTTCGAAGTCTCGGAAGAGGTTATGGCCAAGCTCTCGGCTTAAAGCCATCCAAGATATTGAATCGAAAACCCGGCCATTCCGCCGGGTTTTTGTTTGCTGGGATACCCTGGCGGCTAGGCCGCAGCTCGCATGAAATTGCCGAGTCCGGCAAAGAGCTCCACCGATTTCAATCGTGCCTCGATATCATGGATCGGCATGGAGATAATGACCTCATCCGCCTGCGTCTCCTTGAGGAACTCATTGAGCTGGGCTTCTGCCGTGGCCGGCGAACCGACGACGGCGTAGCGCAGCGTGTGCTCCACATTCATCTTTTCCATCGGCGACCAAAAGGCATCCATATCCTTAACCGGCCGCGGGAATGGCCCGCGCACATTGCGCCTGAGGTTGACGAACTGCTGCTGGGCCGAGGTGAAGTGATACCGCGCCTCCTCATCCGTTTCAGAAACCGCACCCATGACGCCGACCATCACATAAGGCTTGTCGAGTTCCGCCGAGGGCTGAAAACGGTCGCGATAGATCGCGATCGCATCGAGCAGCATGTCTGGCGCAAAGTGCGAGGCAAAGGCGAAGGGGAGGCCGAGCATGGCCGCAAGCTGGGCGCTGTAGAGGCTGGAGCCGAGCAGCCAGATTGGGATGTGCGAGTTGTTGCCTGGTACGGCGAGGATTGCCTGGTTTTCGCTCGGTGCACCAAGAAGCTGCTGCAGTTCCACCACATCATTGGGGAAACTGTTGGCACCCGCGTCGAGGTTGCGCCGCAGTGCCTGCGCCGTGCGCATGTCCGTTCCCGGCGCGCGGCCGAGACCGAGATCGACGCGGCCAGGAAACAACGCTTCCAGCGTGCCGAACTGCTCGGCGATGACGAGCGGCGCGTGGTTCGGCAGCATCACGCCGCCCGAACCGATGCGGATGGTCTTCGTCATCGCCCCGATCTGCCCGAGGATGACAGATGTCGCCGCGCTCGCGACACCGGGCATGCCATGATGCTCCGCCATCCAGAAACGCGTATAGCCGAATTCCTCAGCCTTCTGCGCCATGCGCTTCGACGCCGCAAAGGATTGGCTGATGGTCGTGCCTTCAGCCACGGGAGAAAGATCGAGAATGGAAAAGGGAACCATGGAAACCTGCCGCGCAAGAATGGGAGTGCGGTCTATGTAGGTTCGCTATGGCGCTATTCCAAATCGCGGCGCAAACAAAAGCTGCCGCGGAAAATAACCGTCATTCGTCGAAAGCCGGGGAGAATTTCAACGCGCCTGATGGTGGCGATCCCTTGAAGACGATCCGCTGGACATATCTCGTATCGAGATCCCCATAGGTCAACTTTCCGTCACTCTCGAAGCCGACACCACGATATACTGCGGGATTGCCGATCAGGGCGCAGCCTGTCGCACCACGCTCTATCAGCAGATCGAGCCCTTTCAGGATCAACGCTCTGCCGATCCCCTGCCGCTGCCGCTCCGGCTTTACCGAAATCGGCCCGAGCCCATACCACCCATCCTTGATGTCACCGATTGTGATGGGCGAGAAGGCGACATGGCCGATGATCTGCCCGCCTTCTTCGGCGACGAGCGACAGTGTCAAATCACCCGACCCACGAAGATCCCTGACGATCCGCGCTTCGGTATTGTTGCTGTAAGGCATCGGCTCGAACGCCACCCAAGTCAGCTCGTGAATGGCATCCGCATCCTCAGGCCTTTCGAACCGGATCAGCATGATGCGATCAGGCCCGCCTGCGCAGCTGATGCACGTCGGCGCTGTGCTGCTGATATCCTTCGGCAAGGGTGAAATTGCCGAGCTGGCGGTCCATCTCCACAGCTTCCGTTGCCAGACGATGGATCGCGGCCGTCGTCTCCTCGACCATCGCCGCATTCTGCTGCGTCATGGAATCAAGCTCGGCGACCGCGCTGTTGATCTGCCGCAGCGTATCGGCCTCCTCGCGAGTCGATTCCATGATCTCATTGATCTGACCGTTGATAGCCTCGACATGGCCGCCAATGCCGGTCAGCGCCAGCCCTGCCCGTTCGACCAGCGCCACGCCGCTTTCGACCTCATGCGTGGATTTCTGCAGCAGGCTGGAGATTTCCTTGGCGGCGCTCGAAGACCGCTGCGCCAGTTCGCGCACTTCCATGGCGACGACCGCAAAGCCCTTGCCGCTTTCGCCGGCACGCGCTGCCTCGACGCCGGCATTCAGCGCCAGCAGATTGGTCTGGAAGGCGATATCGTCGATAACAGAGATAATGGTGTTGATCTGCCGCGACGACGCCTGGATCGCTTCCATGGCTGCAATCGTCTCCTGCATGATCTGGCTGGAGCCGACCGTCTCCTTCTTGGCGTCGCGGGCGATGCGCGCCGCCTGCTCGGCGCGCTCGATCTGCACGCGCACAGACTGTGTGATGGCGCTGATCGCGTTGGCCGTCTCGGTGATCGAGCTTGCCTGCCGCTCGGTGCGGCCGGCCAGTTCGTCCGCCCCAGTGCGCATCTCCTCGGAGCCTGCCCGGACGGCCATGGAGTTGCCGCCGATCGCCGTCATCGTTTCGTTGAGCGTCGCCAGCGCCTCGTTGAAGTTCACGCGCAGACTTTCAAGCTCGCTCGGGAAATGGGTTTCGATCTGGTAGGCCAGATCGCCGCTCGCCAGATGATGAAGCCCCTCGTCGAGCGCACTGACGACGTCCTGCAGGCTGCGGGCTTCCGCCTCGCGCTGTGCAAGGTTCTGCTGGCGCTCGCTTTCGGCATGTGCACGCGTCTGCTCGCTTGCTGCTTCAAGTTGACGGCCTTCGATCAGCGACTGCTTGAAACGAGCAAGCGCCTTCGCCATCGTGCCGATCTCGTCCTTGCGGTTCTGGCTGCCAATCTCGACTTCCAGATTGCCGTCAGCGACTTCGCGAGTCACGCCCGCAAGGCGGGCGAGCGGCGAGAACAGGAAGTTGGTAATGAGCCCTGTGGCAACAGCCATGATGACGAGAACGCCGATGCCGATCCAGGTCAGCAGCGTGGCGATCTCGATGGAGCCGGCATTCAATTCGCTGAGCAGCACGCTTTCGACGACGAGGAACCGGTCACCGCGATAGTCGATGCCGCGCACATAAGCGCGTGCTGCACCATCGGCGCGCTCGAAATCCGCAACCGTCATCGCCGAGCTCGCTAGCGCATCCTTCGCAAAGGTGAACGGCGCGGTATCGAGCGTCGCAAGCTGGCCGGATGCATTAAGACCGACGGCCGAGCCGTCGCTTGAAATGATCGCCGCCTGTGCCGTGCCGCCGGCCACGATACCCTTGGCTAGAATGCTGGTGACGACATCGTCGCGCACCTTGAACAGCATCAGACCCTTCGCTTGGCCGAGCTTGACGATCGGCACGGCATAGAAGATCGCCGACTTGCCGCTTTTGGCATCGACGCGCAGGCCGGAAAAGGCCGTCGGCGCGGAATCGTCAGTCGCGTTGGCGGTATTCTCGATCGCCTTGGCATAGGCGATACCCGCGCCGGTCGACTTCCAGGCATCCGACTTCAGGTTTTCGGCAAAATCGTCATTCTTCTTGTAGGAATAGAGCACGGTGCCGTCGAGATCGACGATCAGGAAGTCACCGAAGGCCGTGTCAGCGAGATCGCGGGCTACTTCGCTTTGCGTCTTCTCATGGTTCGAATAATAGAATCCGCTCGGCGCCTCCGGCTTGGCAAGCTTTTCGCGCTGGTCGGCCGGGTTCGGATTGTTGGTAACAAAGACCTTCTTCAGCTCTCCGCGGGCATCGCCCGAGCTTTTCTCGATTGTCTTCCAGCCGCTCTTCAGGCTGGTGATCGCCATCTGCAGCGCTTCGATACGCGTAATCGAGGTCGCCTGATTCTCAAGCTGTACAAGCTGATCCTGCAGCATGTCGCCGCGGAAGATCAGTACGCTCTCCTTGGCCTTCAGCGCCTGCTCGTCGGAAACGCGGCTGCTGGCAAAATAGGCGAGGATATTGATGACAGCGACCGAAAGCGTGGTCAGCAGGATGAAGGTGGCTATCACCTTGAAGGACAGGGACTGAAATCTCTGAGCCATGAAAAACGAACCCTTCCGAAACGGCGCCGCCGGCGAGTGGAGTCACGAAGACAACACCCGCCGGTTGAACTGAAAACAGACCATCGGAAGCCTTAAGCTTTGCGAAAGTCAGCCCTCTCACATTTGATGGATTAGAATTCAGGCATCCGGTTTAATTCGCGGTAAATGCGATCCCGCAAAAACAAGGTATGTTTTTGCTTTGTTCACATATCAATGGCACTTATTTCGCCATCGCTATAGGGTGAACCATGCAAAACACGATTCGCATCATCGGTATCGATCCCGGCCTTCGCCGCACCGGATGGGGCATCATCGATACGCTCGGCAATTCTCTGCGCTTCGTTGCCTCGGGAACAGTCACTTCGGATGGCGACATGGACCTCGCTTCCCGCCTTTGCCAGCTGCATGACGGCCTTGCCGATGTGGTCCATTCCTACCAGCCGGATGAGGCCGCCGTCGAACAGACCTTCGTCAACAAGGATGCGGTGGCCACCCTGAAGCTCGGCCAGGCTCGCGGCATCGCCATGCTGGTGCCGGCCCGCGCCGGCCTCCCGGTGTCTGAATATGCGCCGAACGCCGTGAAGAAAACTGTCATCGGCGTCGGCCACGGCGATAAGCAGCAAATTCATATGATGCTGAAAATTCTGATGCCAAAGGCGGAGTTCAAGGGCAACGACGCCGCCGACGCCCTGGCGATCGCCATCTGCCACGCCCATCACCGCGGCGGAAACAAGATGCGACAGGCACTCGCCGGCTGATTTGTTCTTGACTTGTTCCGGGCCGACAGCTAGGTATTACCGCAGAGGTATTACCATGCGCGTGACCGAAAAAGGCCAGGTGACCATCCCTAAGGAAATCCGCGACAGACTTGGAATCGTCCCGGGATCTGAGGTGGAGTTTATCGCGAAAGACGATGCAGCCCTTTTGGTGAAGGTCAACGAAAACAGCTTACAGATTCGCAACTTCGAGGAATGGGCTGCCAGCGTAGAGGGACTGCTGGACCTCGATGGCATGACGACGGATGAATATATGGAATGGCTAAGAGGTCCGCGTGAAGATCTCGACCGTCATTGACACGAATATTCTCATCGACATTTTGGGACCGCAAAGCTCATTTCGCCATTGGTCGCTTGACGCGCTGAAACGTTGCGCCTCTGAGGGAAATCTGGTGCTGACCCCGGTCGTCTGGGCTGAGCTCGGCGCCGCACCGCTGACAGAGGAGAAGCTTCTGCTTGCCTTTGCCTGGCTTAATCTTGAACGAGAGAACTTGCCTTTCGAGGCAGCCTTCCGTGCAGGGCAAGCTCATCGTCACTATCGGACTGCGGGTGGCCAGCGGGAACGGACGCTTCCCGATTTTTTGGTTGCTGCCCACGCGGAATGGCATCGGCACCGCCTGCTGACCCGTGATGCGTCCCGCTACCGCTCCTATTTCCCTTCGCTCGATATTATTTCACCTGAAACTCATCCCTGACGGAACAAGATCATGATCGGCAAGCTGAAAGGCACCATAGACGAGATCGGTGACGATTATGTGCTCGTGGATGTGCATGGCGTCTGCTACGTCGCCTATTGTTCGTCGCGCACGCTCTCGAAGCTCGGTTCCGTGGGAGAAGCCTGTGTGCTCTTCATCGAAACTTATGTGCGTGAGGACCAGCTCAAGCTCTTCGGTTTCCAGACGCAGCTCGAACGCGAATGGTTCAACCTGCTGCAGAGCGTGCAGGGCGTCGGCGCGAAAGTGGCGCTTGCCGTCCTTTCGACCCTGACCCCTCCCGAACTTGCCAATGCAATCGCCCTCCAGGACAAGACCGCCGTCTCACGCGCCCAGGGGGTCGGCCCCAAGGTCGCGATCCGCATCGTCACCGAACTTAAGAACAAGGCGCCTGCCTTTGCCGGCGAGGCGATCAATATCGGCCTCAAACAGGAGATTGGCGAAGGTGTAGCTCCAGCTCCCGTGGCTGACGCCGTCTCGGCCTTGACCAATCTCGGCTATTCGCGAGACCAGGCTGCCAACGCGGTTGCCGCTGCCATGAAGACGGCCGGCGAGGACGCAGACAGCGCCAAGCTGATCCGTCTCGGCCTGCGGGAACTTTCGCGTTGATGCCACGGCAGGGTGTCAATGGCTGCCGCTTGGTGTATGGACTTGAGCAAGCTTTGAACGGAAATGCCTGATGACGGATGCCCGCCTGATAACGCCTGAAAAGCGTGGCGAAGACCTGGATACCACCCTGCGCCCACAGTCTCTGGACGAATTCACCGGCCAGGCGGAGGCGCGCGCCAACCTCAAGATCTTCATCGAAGCCGCCAAGAACCGCGGTGAAGCGCTGGACCATGTTCTCTTCGTCGGTCCGCCGGGCCTCGGCAAGACGACGCTGGCGCAGATCATGGCGAAGGAACTCGGCGTCAATTTCCGTTCCACCTCAGGCCCCGTCATTGCGAAGGCCGGAGATCTGGCCGCGTTGCTGACCAATCTCGAAGAGCGTGACGTTCTCTTCATCGACGAAATCCACCGCCTCAACCCGGCGGTCGAGGAAATCCTCTATCCGGCGATGGAAGACTTCCAACTCGACCTCATCATCGGCGAAGGCCCGGCCGCCCGCTCGGTAAAGATCGACCTGTCGAAATTCACGCTCGTTGCCGCCACCACCCGCCTCGGCCTGCTGACCACGCCGCTGCGCGACCGTTTCGGCATTCCGGTGCGCCTCTCCTTCTATACGGTGGAGGAACTGGAGCTGATCGTTCGCCGCGGCGCCCGCCTGATGGGCCTTGGCATGACCGATGACGGCGCCCGCGAGATTGCGCGGCGCGCCCGCGGCACGCCGCGTATCGCCGGCCGCCTGCTGCGCCGCGTGCGCGACTTCGCCGAAGTCGCAAAGGCCGAAGCCGTCACCCGCGAGATCGCCGATGAGGCGCTGACCCGCCTGCTGGTCGACAATGTCGGCCTCGACCAGCTCGACAAGCGCTACCTCAACATGATCGCAGTCAATTTCGGCGGCGGCCCGGTCGGCATCGAAACCATTGCCGCCGGCCTCTCCGAGCCACGCGACGCGATCGAGGACATTATCGAGCCTTACATGATCCAGCAGGGCTTCATCCAGCGTACCCCGCGTGGCCGCGTTCTGACCGCAATCGCATGGAAACATCTTGGCATGCAGCCGCCGAAGGATATGGAGGCTGCGCAGTTCGGGCTGTTCCGGGAGGACGATTGATTGATCAGCCGGCGCGGCTTTCTTAAACTCATGGGCGGCAGCTTTGCAGGCCTCATGGCACTCGGCGGATATGCCTTCGCCTATGAACCGCTGGCCCGGCTGGCAATTTCCCGCTACAGGCTGACCCCGCCGGGATGGACTCCCGGCCTGAAGCTGCGCCTTGTCACACTGGCCGATTTCCATGCCTGCGAACCCTGGATGTCCAAAGACCGCATCGCTTCGATCTGTGCCCGCGCCAACGAGCTGGAAGGTGATATCACACTCCTGCTCGGCGACTACGCGGCCGGCATGAACATGGTGACGCGCTATGTCCATTCCAGTGAATGGTCGAAGGCGCTGGCAACGCTCAAGGCCCCGCTCGGCGTTCATGCGATCATGGGCAACCATGATTGGTGGGAAGACAGAACCGCACAGATGAATGGTGGAGGCGACACCTTCGGACACAGAGCTTTGACTGAAGCGGGTATCTCCGTCTACAGCAATCGCGCCATCCGGCTGGAAAAGGACGGACATGGCTTTTGGCTGGCAGGTCTGGAGGACCAGCTGGCGCTCCTGCCGGGGAGGAAATGGGGCCGCAGCCGAATGCAGGGTCTCGATGATCTCGACGGAACGCTCGCGCAGGTTTCCGACGACGCGCCCGTTGTCTTGCTTGCCCACGAGCCCGATATTTTTCCGCGCGTGCCCGAACGTGTGTCGCTCACTCTTTCCGGCCATACGCATGGCGGACAGATCCGTCTTCTCGGTTATTCGCCGATCGTGCCTTCGCGTTATGGCGATCGCTATGCCTATGGCCATATTGTAGAAAACGGTCGGAACGTCATCGTTTCCGGCGGGCTCGGCTGCTCCATCGCGCCCGTGCGCTTCGGCATTCCGCCGGAGATAGTGGTTATCGACCTCGGATAATATCATGCCCAAGAGAACTGTCGTTCGCCTCAATGCAGGCAGCCAGCGCTTCAACTACCGCATTGCCGGACTCGGCTTTCGCGACGGGCATGTGCTTGTCCATCGCGCCGTTCACGAACCTTTCTGGACGTTTCCCGGCGGCCGTGCCGAGATCGGCGAAACCTCCGAGGAAACGCTGAAGCGGGAGATGATGGAAGAGCTGGGCGTCGAGGTCACAGTCAGCCGTCTGCTCTGGACCGTCGAGAATTTCTTCCGTTACGAGGGGCGCGACTGGCACGAACTCGGCTTCTACTATCTCATGGAAATACCCCAGGATTTCCCCTTCCGCACGCAAGAGATCATTCACCGGGTGGAGGATGGCAACAACCATCTGGAATTCAAATGGGTGCCCGCGACATTTCAGGCTCTGACGGCACTCGATATTCCGCCCTATTTCCTTGCCGGTGAGATCGAAAACCTGCCCACCTCACCTCGCCACCTGGTATGGCGCGACGGCGATCTCGACGACAAGGATTAAAGCTATTCCAGCAAAAGTGTGAAGCAGTTTTTGCGTCCGGAATTGCTTGAAAACAAAGAGATGGAGCATTTTCGCCTTTCGTAGGAAAGGCTCTGAGGAGAAGACGCAATGCCGAGTTTCGATCCCTGCCGCATGTTCCGGAAGCTCGCCTATAACAACGCCTTGGCGAACAACCGGCTTCTTGCCGCCTGCGCGACCCTCAAACCGGGTGAATTCGAAGCCACGCGCACAAGCTTTTTTCCGTCGATCAAATCGACGTTGAACCACATCCTCACGGTCGACTGGTTCTATGTCGATGGCCTCGAAGGCGGCACCCTCGGCCTTCGCGCCTTCGACGTCGAAGAGCCCTTCGATGACCTGCCATCGCTCTCCGTGGAGCAAGCGAAGGTCGATCAGCGCCTTGTTGCCATCTGCGAAGTGCTGACGCCAGAGAAGCTTGTCTCCATCATGAAGCTTCAGCGAAACGGCCGCGTCCAGCGGGAGCGCATGGAGGATGTGTTGAGCCACCTCTTCCAGCATCAGACTCACCATCGCGGGCAGGTGCATGCCATGCTCTCGGGCAGCAGCGTCGCTCCGCCGCAACTCGACGAATTCATCGTCGATGACGATGCGAGGTTCCGGGGCGGCGAGATCGCCGCTCTCGGCTGGAGCGAGGCGATGCTGATGCGCTAACCCTTGAGGCGCGCCTTCAGGCCATCGATGATCGTCTTGGTCAAAAGATCATAATTCTCGTCGAAGTGATGATCGCCCGGCAGTTCGATGACCTCGCCGCCGAGATCCTTGACGGCGGGGCAGGCCACATCGTCATCATCGTCCTTACCGTATATGCACTGGACGAGCTTCGGATCGGCACCCTTGAGATCCTTGACGGGATCGCCGCCGGCACCTTCAGTCTTCTGGCCGAGCCAGCCCATGACGGAGATGACGTAATCGACCTGATGCGACATCGACAGAAGCGAAATCTGCGCCACCGCCGTCTTGTCGGCCGGTTTCAGTAGCTGATAGGTGGCTGGCAGGATATCCGCGCCGAAAGAGTAGCCGATCAGCAGGACATGTTTCACCTTCCACTGCTTGCGGTAAAACTCGATGATGCGCGAAAGATCGTCGGCCGTTTCCTGCGGCTTCCGCTCCGTCCAGAAATAGCGCAACGAGTCGATGCCGACGACCGGAATGCCTTCCTTCTGCAGCATGCCGCCCACTTCCTTATCGATGTCGCGCCAGCCACCGTCGCCGGAATAGATCACCGCCATCGTATCGAGGTTCGGCATGGTGTCGAGAACGGCAAGCGGCAGGCCGAGCGGATTGTCGAAGGCGCCCGAAGCCGTCACCAGGTCGTCAAGTGTGTCGGCAAATACGGTCTGCGCATCATCGGACGATTCGCGGATTTCAATCGCATCGTGGACCTTCTTCAGATTCTCGACATGAGTGCGGCCATCCTTGTCCGCCTTGGGCGTGAAAGTAGCGATAACAGGGTCCGGAAGAGTGCCGTCGGTAAGCCCATAGACGCTGCGATCGCCGACCACCTGTCTTGCTGCGGGCGTGCAAAGCACCTTGGCAAGCGGAATACCTGCACGCGGATCGACGGCGAATGTCTGGCCTATCGTCGCATCAGGCGTCTGCGCGGCAATGGCCAAAGCCAGAGCGCCGCCCTCGCCGATGCCGGCAATGATAGGCAGGTGATAGGGGCTGTTGCCGGCGGCGCGCTGCACCTGCTGGCTCAGCGATTCAATATCGGAAACCGTATAGATGCAGCCGTCGTTGAGGCTGACGTCGTAGCGATTGAGCGCTTCCATATAGGACGGAAAGTCGACGCCGATGACGACGGAGCCCTGCGAAACCAGGCGGTCAGCCTCGGTCTTTTCGTAGTCACCCCAGCCGGCCGCATCGGAAATCAGGAAGACGGCACCCTTCACTTCGCCCTGCGGCAGGAAGATGTGCGGCGAAGGGATCAGGCCCGTTTCGAAACTCTGGGTGGTTTCATCGGCAGCATAGGCCGGCGCGGCCGCGAGAATGCTGACGCATGCAGCAGCAAACAATATGTTTTTCATCATTTTCTCACTACCCCTTTCAATCCGCCCCCAATCAGAAATGTCGCATCCATCAATGCGATCATCGGATTGCCTCCTCCGGAAACCGCAAGATAGCGCGGTTGCCAGTGCGGATGAAACTTGGATTTGAAGGCACGAAGCCCCTTGAAGTTGTAGAAGCGCTCGCCGTGTTCGAAGACGGTCCCGCCGATACGATCCCAGACGGGCGCCACCTCGCGTTTCGACATGCCGGAGAGGGGCGCCATGCCGAGGTTGAAATGCTTAAAGCCCTGGGCGCGCAGATATTCCATGATCTGCACGAACAGGAAGTCCATCGCCCCCTTCGGCGCGTCGGGCGAGAAACGCATGAGGTCGATCGTCCCCTCCTCTTTCGCCGCGGTGACGAGGATATTGGCAAAGGCGACGATCCGGCCGTCTTTCTTGAGAACGCCGACCGGCTGCGACGTCACATAGTCCGGATCGAAGGCGCCGAGTGAGAAGCCCTTCTCCTTGGCGTTGTGATGCTCGAGCCAGGCGTTGGAAACGGCGGAGAGCTCGCCGATGATTTCAGGGATATCGGCGGGTTCGACAACGGCGAATTCCAAACCGTCGCGCTGCGCGCGGCTTGCGGTCTGACGCAGGTTCGCCCATTTGCCGCCCTTCATCTCGAAGGTGCGCAGATCGGCCACCGCCAGTTCGCCGAGCTTGAAAGCGCGCAGGCCAGCATCGGCGCAGTGCGAAAGCAGCGCCGGCGAAATCTGGTAGAAGACTGCGCGGCAGCCTGCGGCGCGCGCCGCTTCCACGAAACGCCAGACCAGCTCCTGCACGGCATGATGCTCGCCGATCGGATCGAACAGCGCGATCCACGACCGGCCCTGCCGGCCATACATGATGAAGGCGTCGCCCTTTTCCGAGAACATGATGGACTTATCCCCCATGCGCACGAGATTGGCGTCCGCACTGTCCTGTTTCTCGACGATCTCTACCGCACGGCGGACCGCCTCCTCATTCGGCGGCTCCGGCTTGAAGGTCGCCGGCCTCAGCAGGCTGAAAATGGCGATCGCCGAGGAAATGATGGTGATGCCGAGTACAGCACGCAGGCCGCGCGGCGCTTCCGCCGCGAATTCAAACTGCCACCAGAGTTGGTTGCTGTATTCCACGTCGCGATAGACGAAGAGCAGGATGACAACCGCACCGACGATGATCACGGCAATCGCCATCAGCCAGGATGCCGTCATCGCCTGGTTGAGAAGCGAAGCATGACGGGTAAAGAGCCGGCGGCTGACGAACAGGCCGAAGACCAGAAAGGCAAGGAAGGCTGCCTCGACAAGGGCGATCGCCTTCAGCAGCGAGAGCGTCAGGGCAGCGACGGCGGAAAACACCGCCACCCACCAGGCACCATCAAGCCGCTGGCCCAGTCCGCGAGCGGCAACGACCAGCGCAAGTCCGAGCAGACTGGAGAGGAAATGCGCGCCTTCCACCATCGGCAGCGGCAGATAGTTGGAGAGGAATTCGAGGTTCTGATCGGGCGTCGGCGTCACGCTCGAAAAGATCAGCATGACCCCCAGGAGCAGCGTCAGCGCCGAAAGAAGCTGCGGCATCAGCCGCCCGCCGATGCGCCGCACGCTGGACGCGGCCGGATGATCCACGAAGCGGCGTAGCTCGGTCGCCGAAACCGCGAGGATGGCAATCAGCAGCGGCAAGACGTGATAGATTAGGCGATAGAGAACCAGCGAGCCGAGAACGGCATCGATATTCACCGCGCTGCCGAGCGAAGCGATGATGACTGTCTCAAAAACGCCGAGGCCCGCCGGCACATGGCTCAGCACGCCAAGCCCGACGGCAATCGCATAAACCGCCAGGAACACCGGCCAGCCGATCGCCGTCTGCGGCAGGAGCACGTAAAGCACCGTGGCGGAGGCTGCGATATCGAAGGCAGTCACCAGGAACTGACGCGACCAGGTGCGCGAATCCGGCAGGCGAAGTGCGATCGACCCGATTTCGATCACCCGGCCCTCGCGGCCGAGCACCATGAGAGAACCGAGAATCGCCAGGATGACAGCCGCGATGATACGAAGCCACAGGCTGCTGACACTGATCAGCGGCGCGATCTCATCGGCGATGATGAGAAGCGCGATCGCCGCCACAGCAGCAAGGCCAAGGCCGAAGGACAGCGTCACGAAGGCGATGACGCGGCCAATATCTTCAGGCGAAAGTCCGAGCCGGGTATAGGCGCGGTAACGGATCGCCCCACCCGACAGCGCGCCGAAACCGGCAGTGTTGCCGACCGCATAGGCGCTGAAGGCCGTGAGCGCGACATGCGGAAAAGGCAGCCGCTTGCCGATATAATCGATGGCGTTGAGATCGTAGAAGACGAGTGCCAGAAAGCTCAGCGCGGTAAAGAACAGGGCGAGCAGGATCGAACTCAGCCGGGTTTCCGCCAGGGCCTCGACGACGTCGTCATAGCGCACTTCATCTGTCAGCTGCATGATCGCGTAGCCGACAAGGCAAAAAATGACGAGCGTGGCAAGAGCCGTCAGCGGAGTGCGATAGCGCCGGAAAACTGCGCCAAAGGAAAAGCCCTCTTCAGTCTCTGAATTCTCTTCCAACTTGCCGTGACCCGACATCTCGTACCTGCTGCAATTGCCAATCTGGCGGGAATCTCTTTTGAGAGACGTAACATAAGCAACATGCAAGCTCTATGAACCATGTTGCGGCTACCCACACCCGCGCACTTGCCGCCTCCTTCATCCTCAATTGGGGCAAATTTGCGCAGTGCACAGGCTTGATCGCATTGCAATTTCGTAAGCTTCGCCTTGCATTTGAAGATCAGGCCGCCGGCTCACTCCCGGCACGGGCTTGAGCCGCGTAACGCGCCGCGGCAACGTTCGCCTCAATCTCACGCTCACCCGAAACTTGCACGGTCGGAACGGCGAATTCGATGCCGTTCTCCTTGAAGGCATTGCGGATCATCGCCAGTGCATTGCGGCGGATAACGAACTGCTCGCCGGGTTTGGTCATCATAGAAAGGCGGAGTTCGATTGCGAACTCGCCGAACTGCTCCACACCCTTCATCTTCAACGTTTCGATGATATTCGGACCCCACTCCGGGTTATCGAGCAGTTGCTGGCCGATCTGCTTGATGATCTTCTTCGTCTTCACGAGATCGGTGTCGTAGGTCACGTTCAGGCTGATCTTGTCGATCGTCCAATCGCGATTGAGGTTCTTGACCGCCCCAAGCTCGCCGAAAGGCACCGTCGTCAGCGGTCCGCGGTGATGGCGAAGCTTTACGGAACGCAGGCTGAAAGCTTCGACCACGCCCTTGTGGCTGCCGCTTTCGATATATTCGCCAACGCGGAAAGCATCGTCCCACAGATAGAACATGCCGCTGATGACATCCTTGACGATGGTCTGCGCGCCGAAGCCGACGGCAACGCCGACGACGCCGGCGCCGGCGATCAGCGGTCCGATCTCGATACCGAGGCCCGAAAGCACCATCAGGATGGCAATCACGACAATGACGACCGCGAGGATATTGCGGAAGATCGGCAGCAGCGTCTGCAGACGGGCGCGCTTGACTTTCTCCTCGTCGCCGATTGGGCCATCGACAGGAGAATCCAGAAGCTTGCCGTCGATATAGGCCTTGACGAGATGCCAGAGCAGATCGGCTGCAAGCAAAATGACGATACCGCCGATGATGCCGCGCGCCACCCGGTCAACCATCGTTTCATTCGACGTCATCATCGTGGCGGTTTCGACGCCGAGCATGCGCCCGAGCCAGATCGCCGCAAAGGCGATGATCAGAGCCCGCACGCCGCGGTCGAGCAACACGGTCGCAATCCGGCGCTTGGCGAGAAAACCCGCTTCGGCATTGTGGAGTGATTTGACCGCAAGCGTCGAGACGGCAAGCACTCTCGGCAGCAGCAGCACATAGATGCAGACCCAAAGCAGCCAATCGAAGCTCAGCACCCAGATGCCCCAGAGCAGCAGGAAATAGAGGATCAACAGCCAGGTAACCGCATGGCTGCGCCTCGTTTCATTGCCCGGCCGCGACCAGACCGCCTCCGTGGCAATCAAAAAGAGGCCAATACCGAGCACATAGCCGACCAGATAACGCGTGGCCATCGAATAGCCGAGCGGCTCCATCGCTTGGAGAACGACCCAGCCGAAAACGAAATAGATGACGAACAACGTGCAGCGCCGAAACCAGAATTTCGCGACGGCCGGGTCAACCGCAACGGTCTCGCCCTCGCCGCGCGACAGGGTGACGAGATCGACGATGACACCGCCGATGGAAACGGCGAAACGCTGCACGACGACAGCGATGGCAATGGCGATCGCGATATTTTGGCTGACCGGCGGCCAGTTGAAGCTGACCAATGCAAGCCCCGTTGCGAGACCGAAGACGATGGCAGGAATGATGCGCGCGGCAAGCCGCGTGCCGGTCATCTCCGCTGCTCGCTCCCGCCTTTCACGCACGGCCCTCCGCACCAGGATTTCGACGATGAATCCGATGATGAGGATGGCGAGAAACTGCGCGGCCATGCGAAGTGGACCCGCCGCTCTCAATTCGCCAAGAAGAAGCGATGAAGCCCGCGCGATTTCTGATGGCAGCGTCATGGCCGCACCGGACACCATGGCGATGTGTCGGCGGGCATGCTGAAGGCGGTCGGACAATATCGACATTTCCTGGTCATTGCCATCAGAACCTGCCGGCGCCGCCATTTGCGTCGCCATCCATCGCTTGACCTCCGGCGTCTGCATCAACTCCATCATCTGCCGCACTTGGGCAGGCGGTGGTGCAACATCAGTGGAAGCTGCCGGCGTCTGCGCATAAACGGCACTGAAAAGAGAAAGCAACAGCATGATGCCGCAGATGCCGATCGCAGAAATTCGCCCCATGCCCGCCTCCGGTTTTGTACGTCAGGCATTTATGCAAGTGCTGCAGCGGAAATGCCAGCCGAACAAATGGTCTAGCTGAATACCGGCAAAAAGAAAGCCACCGGACCTTCCGGCCGGCGGCTGATATAAGCATCAATATGCGTCGCTTATTTGTGCGGCTTTTCGGCATGGCCGCCGAAGCCGGCGCGCATGGCTGAAAGCACCTTGTTTGCGAACTCGTCCTGGTCGCGCGAGGAGAAGCGGCCGTGCAGTGCGGCGCTGAGCACCGGCGTCGGCACGCTTTCATCGATGGCGGCCATGATCGTCCAGCGGCCTTCGCCGGAATCCGAAACGCGGCCGGCATATTGGGTAAGGACCGGATCCTTGTGCAGCGCATCGGCCGTCAGGTCGAGCAGCCAGGAGGTGATGACACTGCCGCGGCGCCAGACTTCGGCAATTTCCGGCAGATTGAAATCGTACTGGTAGAATTCTGGATGGGAGAGCGGCGCCGTCTCGGCATCGGCCTCATGTGTCAGTGCACCGACATTAGCGTGCTTCAGGATGTTAAGGCCCTCGGCATAGGCAGCCATCAGGCCATATTCGATGCCGTTATGCACCATCTTGACGAAATGGCCGGCGCCATGCGGGCCGCAATGCAGGAAGCCCTGCTCCGCAGTGCTGAGAGCCGCAGCTTCCGGTGTGCGGTTCGGCGAGGCTTCCGCGGTGCCGTTGCCCGGTGCCAGCGTTGCGAAGATCGGCGACAGATGCTGCACGATACCCTTCTCGCCGCCGATCATCAGGCAATAGCCGCGCTCGAGGCCGAAGACGCCGCCGCTGGTGCCGACGTCCACATAGTGAATGCCCTTGGTGATAAGTTCCGCGCCGCGGCGGATGTCATCGTGATAATAGGAGTTGCCGCCGTCGATCAGGATATCGCCGTCATGCAGCAGCGGAAGAAGTGCGGCAATCACCTTGTCGGTGATCGCAGCCGGCAGCATCAGCCAAACGGCGCGCGGGCGGGCGAGCTTCGAGACGAATTCTTCAAGAGAGGCGCTGCCCTCTGCGCCGAGGCCGACAAGCTCGGTGACACTTTCCGGCTTGGCATCATAGACCACGCATTCGTGGCCGCCCCGCATCAAGCGCTGGACCATGTAATTACCCATACGGCCCAAACCAACCATACCAAGCTGCATATGAAATCTCCTGGGATTTAATCGATATGATTCCGGAAACTAGCACCGGCATCGTGACAGGCAAGCAAAGTCTCCGTCACAAAGGCGAATACCTCTATTGTACGGCTGTATCTTTCGCACTTAACAATCTGCCGTCATTGGCGCGTAATTCCAAGCGTCCAACACGTATATAGCCGCCTCGTCGGCGGCTATATGATCTTCTGCCTGCTCGGTGCGGCATCAGCACCATCGCGATGGCTCTCTGGATTGCAGTTAGCCGCGGCTCTCCCGCACCAGATGCACGATACCAGCCGGATTGAGGATCCAGCCACCGCGGAGGCTGGAGGGCAGCGGCTCGATGGGATCGCAGCGCGGAACGCCGGCTTTCTCCAGATGCTCCGCAGCGCGGTCGAAATCCGGCGTCATGAATTCCAGCCAGAGCTCGGCCTGGCTCATGGTCGGCACCTTGTCGATCCAGAGCCGGATCGGCCCCAATTCAAAGGAGACATCGTCCCCTTCGATTTCCTTCAAGTGCACCACGTCGCGGTAGAAAGCGACGGTTGCCTCGTACCGATGAGGCGGAACCTTCATCGCGACGTCAATGCCGCCATAGATAAGATCGGACATGGCTTCCCCCTCAGCCTTCCGGCGCTCTTGCCTGTTCGCCGCGCATCTCGCTGAGGAACATGCCCTCTCGCAGATTGATGCCGTATTCGACGAAGGCCTTCATGCAGCAGAACATCTGCGTCCAGCCTTCGAGATTCTGATAGGTTCCGCGCCGCCCCAGCTCATCCTCGCGCCAGCCGTCTTCGGCAATGGTCACCATGGTGCCACCGTCATCCAGCGGTTTGAAATTCATCTCTACGAGGGTTTTGTACGGCTTTTTCTCTTCGTCCGTGGCCCCGTCCCAGCGCAGCACGATCTTGCTGTCGGGCACCAGCTCGACCACCTCGACCGGCACATCCTTCCACCAGGTTACTGTCGTGCCCTGCGCCAGCGGCGCGCTGGCACCGCCCACCGTGGTGAAATAGCTCGACAGCTTCTTCGGATTGACCACTGCATCGAAGACATCGGCCACCGGGCGGCCGATGCGGCCCGAAACGCGAATATTGAGGGACATGCGACTTCCTCCTCTTCTCCGTTGTATCTGATGCAATTATGTTATAAAAACATAACATGTCAAGCGAATCGGATGACGACCCCATTTTCAAGGCGCTGGCGCATCGCTGCCGCCGCGACATTCTCGACCTTCTGAAGGAAGAGCCGCGCACGACAGGCGCCCTCTGCGAGGCCTTCCCCGAGATGGACCGCTGCACCGTCATGCAGCACCTGAGGGTGCTTGAGGAAGCCGATCTCGTGATTGCCAGGAAGGAAGGCCGGGAACGCTGGAACCATCTGAACAGCCTGCCGATCAAGCAGATCCACGACCGTTGGATCAGCGCCTATGCCGGGCATGCGCTCTCTATTCTCGACCGGCTGAAGAGGGACGTCGAGAGTCCGCCGCACTAGCTTGCGGCGATACGGGCCGCTACTTTACGATAACGGGCAAGGAAAAGAGCCATGCCGATATCAGGGCCGATATCAGGATCGACAATCCGTCGCATGCGCCGGCTGCGCAACATGAAGCAGGAGCATCTGGCCGAATTGCTCGCTGTCAACCAGGCGACCGTCTCCCGCTGGGAGCGCGGCATCTTGCCGGTCACAGCCATTCAGGCAAGGCGGCTGGAAAACGTCTTCGCTTCCCCGTCATCCTCAGCAGATGCCGCCCTAAGACGGCTGGTCGAAGATTCCCGAAGCAAGGTTCACCTTATCTGCGACCGCACCCACCGGCTTTTGGCCGCTTCCAATGCACGGCAGGGCGAATGGGGCCTGCCGCTCTCCGATTTCCTGGGCAGGCCGCTGTTTTCCTATGCTTCGGAGCAAATCATCAAGTCGGAGGGAGAACTCGCGGGCCTCGGCTGGCATGAGGGCGAAATGAACTCGCTGATGCTAAAAACAGGCCCAAACGGCAATCCGCACCTGCCCATCGCCGCAGGGCATGTGCTGTGGGAGCGCATCTTTCTCGCTGACGGCAGTGCGGCACGGCTGGTCACGACGGTCGGCTGAGCTGCAGAATTCCTGCATCCTGATGCATAAATTATGCGTTGTTCCGCCGAAGCGGGCTTTGTAGCGTCCGTCGTCATCTGACTGGAGACATGGAATGACGATACTGGTGACGGGAAGCGCTGGCCATCTCGGCGAAGCACTGATGCGGACATTGAGAGATCAAGGCCGTCAGGCGCGCGGCATCGATATCAAGCCCTCGCCTTTTACCGATATGACCGGCTCGATCACCGATGCCGATTTTATCCGCCCTGCGCTGACAGGCGTCACCGCCGTTATCCATGCCGCAACGCTGCACAAACCGCATATCGGAACGCACAGCAATCAGGATTTCATCGACACCAATGTCTCGGGCACGCTGAACCTTCTCGAACAGGCACTTTCCGCCGGTGTGAAGAGCTTCGTCTTCACCAGCACCACTAGTGCTTTCGGAGCGGCCCTGCGCCCAGCCGCAGGCGAACCGGCCGCTTGGATCACCGAGGATGTGCTGCCCGTCGCCCGCAATATCTACGGTGTCACGAAGATATCAGCCGAAGGCATCTGCGAACTCTTCGCGCGCACCATGTCTCTGCCGCTCATCATTCTCAGAACCTCGCGCTTCTTCCCCGAAGATGACGACGATCCCGATATCCGCAATCGCTACTCCGCCGAAAACGCCCAGGCCAACGAGTTGCTCCATCGCCGCATCGATATCGAGGACGTGGTCGACGCCCATCTGCTGGCACTCGACAAGGCGCAGTCCATCGGTTTCGGCCGCTATATCATTTCTGCGACTGCGCCCTTTACGAAGGCTGATCTCGCCGACCTGCGCCGTGACGCGGCCGCGACGGTGGAACGCCTGTTCCCTGGCATGACCGCACTGTATGCCGCGCGGGGCTGGAGCATGTTCCAGCAGTTCGATCGTGTCTATGTCAACACGCTCGCCCGACGAAAGCTCGGCTGGAACCCAAAATACGACTTTGCCCACGTGCTCAATTGCCTGCGTGACGGCAAGGAATGGAGGAGCCCGCTCGCGCTCATCGTCGGGTCAAAGGGCTATCACGACCGAACCTTCGAGGATGGTCCTTACCCGCTTCAGCGCCGCTGATCCGGTACGGCAAAACCGGCGCCATGCCCGAAATCGAGATGGGCGCCGAAGCGCCCGTTTCCTTAAGCGGCCTTGTCCCAGACCGGCGCCAATCCATGCGGACTGACAATACGGCCATCGGCCCGCGCCAGCGCGTGGATCGCCGCCATCTCATCGGCCGTCAGCGCGAAATCGAAGATCGCCGCATTTTCCTTCGCCCGCTCTTCCGAGACAGTCTTGGACAGCGCAATGACATCCTGCTGCACGATCCAGCGCAGCACGATCTGGGCGATCGACTTGCCGTGCTTGGCCGCAATCTCCTGTAACACTGGATCCTTCAGCACCTTGCCGTCGGCCATCGCATAGTAGGCGGTGACCGACATATCAAGCTGGCTCGCAGCGCGGAGGATCGGCGTCTGGTCGATATAGGGATGATATTCGACCTGGTTCGTGGCGATAGGCAGGCTGCTGAGCTTGACGGCCTCTCGCATCAGGTCGGTGTTGAAGTTCGAGACACCGATGTGGCACACCTTGCCTGCTTTTGCGACTTCGTTCAGCGCACCGATCTGCTCGGCAAGCGGCACGGCTTCGTTCGGCCAATGGAGAAGCAGCAGGTCGACATAGTCGGTCTTGAGCTTCTTCAGGCTCTCGTCCACCGAGGCAACGAAGGCATCGTGCTTGTAGTTCTCGACCCAGACCTTGGTGGTCAGGAAGAGATCACCACGGGTGACACCGGAACGGCGGATACCGTCTCCAACCTCAGCCTCGTTGCCATAGATCTGCGCAGTATCGATGTGGCGATAACCAGCGGCAAGCACATGCGAGACCATGCGTTCTGCATCAGGACCCGGCACGCGGAACGTGCCGAAGCCGAGGGTGGGGATGGAGGCGCCATTGGCGCCGACGGTTTTCATGCTGTTTCCTTTCAATGCGCAGAGATCAGGCGGCGCTGCCGGCAACAGCCGCGGCAGGCGTGGAGCGGCGGTCGAGCGCCCCGCTCCTGATGGTGAGACCAAGGGCAACAGCGACAAGCGCTGCGGCGACAAAGGGCGTGGCACCCAGCCCGAAGCGGGATTCGACGACCAGGCCACCGATCCAGGCGCCCAAGGCAATGCCGAGATTGAAGGCGGCAATGTTGAGCGCCGAGGCGACATCGACTGCATTCGGTCGAAGCTCACGTGCGAGCTGCACGACATAGAGCTGCAGGCCCGGCACGTTGGCGAAGGACAGGAAGCCGAGGACTGCGAGCGTCGGGATCGTCAGCCAGGGTGAAATCGCGGTGAAGCCGAAGAGCACCAGCACGAGCGCCTGGGCGATGAACAGGAAGGTCAGCGCCTTGACGGGATCGCGGTTGGAGATACGTCCGCCGACGACATTGCCGATGGCAATCGCCACACCATAGAGCATCAGGATCAAGGCAACGGCCGAGGAGGCAAAGCCGGTGATCTGCTCGAGGATCGGCGCGAGGAAGGTGAAGGCAACGAAGGTGCCGCCATAGCCGAGCGCGGTCATTGCATAGACGAGCAGCAAGCGACCGGTGGCAAGGACGCGGATCTGCTCACCGATGCTGGCTGGTGGAGCCTTCTTTAGGTTCGATGGCAGCAGCAAGGCGATGCCGGCAAAGGCAACGATACCGAGACCGGCGACGACAGCAAAGGTGGTACGCCAGCCGAAGGTCTGGCCGATAAAAGTGCCGAGCGGAACGCCAGTCACGATGGCGACCGTCAAGCCCATGAACATCATGGCGATGGCTGATGCCCGGCGGTTTTCCGGCACCAGATCGGCAGCGATCGTCGAGCCGACCGAGAAGAATACGCCATGCGCAAAAGCCGAGACGACGCGGGCAAGCAGCAACACCTCATAACCGGGACTGAGCGCGGCGATGATGTGGCCGATAATGAAGAGCGCCATCAGCCCAAGCAGGAGCGGCTTGCGCTCGATCCGCCCGGTCAGCGCCGTCAGTATGGGTGCGCCGAAGGTGACGCCCAGCGCATAGACGCTGACGATGAGGCCGGCGAGCGGCAGGGTGATGTGGAGATCATTGGCAACCGTCGGCAACAGGCCGACGATGACGAATTCCGTCGTACCAATCGCATAGGCCGCGATCGTCAATGCAAAGAGTGCAAGTGGCATGAGAGTGACCCGATGAATATGTGGTTCTTGTTCGGACCGGAATATGGGCGTGGCGCACTTGCTCGATAATTGCCTATAATGGCTCAACAGTTGTGAATTGAATTCAAGACAGGACGCGGCGGATGGATAACCGCATCGGCGAGATGGATGTCTTCGTGCAGGTGGCTGAGCTCCAGAGCTTCTCGGCAGCCGGCCGCAGGCTCAGGCTTTCACCCTCAGCCGTCAGCAAACTCGTCACGCGGCTGGAGGATCGTCTCGGCACGCGTCTTCTGGTACGCACCACCCGCGCCCTGCAGCTGACACCGGAAGGCGAAATCTATCTCGAACGCTCCCGCCGCATCCTCTCGGATATCGAAGAAACGGAGCGCGCCGTCTCGGCAGGCGGCACGACGGTGGCGCGCGGCCGCCTGCGCGTCAGCACATCAGTCGCCTTTGGCGTTCGCTACATCGTGCCGCTGGTCCCGGATTTCCTGAAGCTCTATCCGGAAGTCGATCTCGACCTCGCGCTCAACGATGGCATTATCGACATCGTCGGCGAGCGTGCCGATATCGCCATCCGCTCCGGCGCCCTGCGCGACTCCTCGCTGAAGGCGCGCAAGCTGCTCGAAAGCCGCCGCGTCATCGTCGCCTCACCCGATTATCTGCAACGGGAAGGCATGCCGGAAAACCCCGAGGATCTCGACCGTCACAATTGCCTGACCTTCAGCTTTCGCTCGATCTCGGAAGAATGGCCATTCCGCAATCCTGAGAATGGAGACCGTTTCGCAAGACCCGTCTTCGGCAATCTCGAGACCAATAACGGGCCGACCGCACGCAGCCTTTGCCTCGCCGGTCTTGGCCTCGCCCGCGTCGGTCAGTTCCATGTGCAGCCGGATATCGACGCGGGAACATTGGTGCCCGTGTTGGAAGCCTATAACCCCGAGGATATTGAACTCATCCACGCCGTCTATCCCGGTCACGAACATCTTGCGGCCCGCATCCGCGCCTTCATCGATTTCCTGGTCAAGAACATCCGCTAGATAGGGCATAACAAAGCGCACCGGCTGGACAGAACCGGAGGGCGATTGAAAGCAGGGCTTGTCGGGAGATATCGACATGGCTCCAGAAGAACCCGCCGTAAAGAGATTAAAGTGCGATCCACACAGCCGGTGGAAACTTTCGATCCTGGGCGCCTACTGAAGTAGGTGGGCGCCGTATGTCCAGACCCACGAGCCCGGACAGGGACAGCTCCCTAAGGATCGGGTATGGCCCCGAGGATTCATTTGTTCCTGTCGAGAAGCGCAGACCGCATCGCGGAATATAAGTGCATTTATGTCGCAGCACCAGTGGGGCAGCGGTGCTGGCCCAAATTAATTGAGTTCAGCGGGTGTGCGGCCGTTGAGCTTGTCAGTAATGCCCTGAATGTGGCTCGTCACTTCCGAAAGGGCAGCCGCAATGCCTTCCTCCGTTCGGGCGGTGGCGGCAAGCACGGTATCCCGGTTGCTGCGCAGCGTCTCCAGTTCGGATTCCAGCCCGGCAACGCGCCGCGTTAGCTCGGAAATCTCGTCCATCACCATGATCCCGGCCATGACTGTGATCCTGAGATCGCCGATTTCGCCGAACTGCCCTTTGAGATGGCCCACGTAACGGTCGAAACGGGTCGCAAGATCGCTCAGGTGCTCTTCCTGCCCTTCTTCGCAGGCCATGCGATAGGCCTTGCCGTCGATCGTTACCGTTACCTGCGCCATGTCTTCCAAGTCCTCTTAGCGGTCAAGAACCGCGCGGATCGTTTCCATCGCCGTCACCAGCCGCCGCGAAACCTCGCGGTTGACCTCTTCCAGACGATTGGCGCGGAATTCGGCCTGGTCGAGCTCCTGGGCAAGACGCGAACGATCGGCATGCACACGGCGAACCTCGCCTTCGATCTCGCCTTGCTCGCGCTGGCGCTCGATACGCATGTCCACTGCATTCTCAAGGCCTGAGATTGCCTGTTTCAGCTCCGTAAGCGCCGCTTCGATGGTTTTGCCGTTAGGCGTCATGTCTTTTCCGGTTCCCCGCACAAGACCCGCGAATCGGCTCCTGCCGCCGACCCTGTATTTTCAAGAGGATATGCAGCTAGGCTGGAGCGCGTCAATAAAGCCTGGCTGATCGTGCCCGCCCTATTCTGTGGATGAGTGATTTACACAAGCTTGTCACACAAAATTCGTCTTTTGTAAAACTTGACGGTCAAATGTCAAAAATCGTCGCACCCGGCCTCCAAACGGCTTCCAGTTTGTTGACTTGCCCGTTCCAACTGCTATGTCTCGACCGCTCTCTTTGATGGTCTTGGCAGGCTCGAGGCCATCCCCAACCTGGAACCAGCGGAAAAGCCATGACCTCACGCGAACAAAACGATCGGATGGCGAATGCGATCCGATTCCTCTCCATGGATGCTGTCGAAAAGGCGAATTCCGGCCACCCTGGCATGCCGATGGGCATGGCTGATGTGGCAACGGTCCTCTTCACCAAATATCTCCGCTTCGACCCCAAGAAGCCGCATTGGCCGAACCGCGACCGCTTCGTGCTGTCTGCCGGCCATGGCTCGATGCTGCTCTACTCGCTGCTCTATTTGACAGGCTACCCGGACATGTCGGTCGAGGACCTGAAGCAGTTCCGTCAACTCGGCTCCAAGACCGCCGGCCATCCGGAATACGGTCATGCCACCGGCATCGAAACCACCACCGGCCCGCTTGGTCAGGGCATTGCCAATGCCGTCGGCATGGCGATCGCCGAGCGCAAGCTGCGCGACGAATTCGGTCCGGAACTGCAGGATCACTATACCTACGTCATCAATGGCGACGGCTGCCTGATGGAAGGCATCAGCCATGAGGCGATCGCTCTTGCCGGCCATCTCAAGCTGAACAAGCTGATCCTCTTCTGGGACAACAACTCGATCACCATCGACGGCGCCGTCTCGCTGTCTGACTCGACCGACCAGATCGCCCGCTTCAAGGCCGTTCACTGGAACACGATCGAGATCGATGGTCACGACCAGGCCGCGATCGCCGAAGCGATCGAAGCCGCCCACAAGTCGGACCGCCCGACCTTCATCGCCTGCAAGACCGTCATCGGCTTCGGCGCTCCGAACAAGCAGGGCACCCATAAGGTTCACGGCAACCCGCTCGGCGCCGATGAAATCGCTGCCACCCGCAAGGCGCTGAACTGGGAATACGAGCCTTTCGTCATCCCCTCCGACATCCTCGATGCATGGCGCGCAGCCGGCACCCGCTCTGACAATATCGTCAAGGCTTGGGAAGAAACGCTCTCCAAGTCCCCGGCCAGGGCCGAGTTCACCCGCCGTTTTGCCGGAGACCTGCCGGAAGGTTTCGACAAAGCCATCGACGACTACAAGAAGAAGCTCGCCGAAACCAAGCCGACGATCGCCTCCCGCAAGGCATCCGAAGACGCGCTTGAAGTTATCAACGGCTTCGTGCCGGAAACGCTTGGCGGCTCTGCCGACCTCACTCCGTCGAACAATACCAAGACCAGCCAGATGCATTCGATCACGCCGACGGATTTTGCCGGACGCTACATGCACTGGGGCATCCGCGAACACGGCATGGCATCTGCCATGAACGGTATCGCGCTGCATGGCGGTCTTATTCCTTACGGCGGCGGCTTTATGATCTTCTCGGATTATTGCCGCCCGCCGATCCGCCTCGCTGCCCTCATGGGCATTCGCGTCATCCACGTGCTTACGCATGACTCGATCGGCGTCGGCGAGGACGGCCCGACCCACCAGCCGGTCGAGCAGATCGCTGGCCTGCGCGCCGTTCCGAACCTGCGGGTCTTCCGTCCGGCAGACGCCGTCGAAACGGCCGAATGCTGGCAGATCGCCATGAAGAGCAAGGATCATCCGTCTGCGCTGGCTCTCACCCGCCAGAACCTGACGACCGTCCGCACCGAGTATAACCAGAAGAACCTCTGCGAACTCGGCGCCTATACGCTCGCCGGCAATGCCGATGCCAAGGTCACGATCTTCGCCTCGGGCTCGGAAGTGGAACTGGCCGTTGCCGCCCGCGCAACGCTGGAAGGCAAGGGTGTCAGCACCCGCGTCGTTTCCGTTCCCTGCACGGAACTCTTCTTCGAGCAGCCGGATGCCTACCGCAAGGACGTCATCGGCAACTCGCCGGTCAAGATTGCCGTCGAAGCTGCCGTCCGTGAAGGCTGGGATGCCTTCATCGGTCCGGAAGGCTCGTTCGTCGGCATGAAGGGTTTCGGCGCTTCCGGCCCGGCAAAGAAGGTCTTCGAACATTTCGGCATTACGGCTGACGCCGTTGTTGCAGCCGCAGAAGCGAAGCTCTAATAGAAGTGCCTACGGGCACTTCCTCATTACTATCAGCAAGCCCCACCTCTAGGGAGTGAATGCACATGACAGTCAAGGTTGCCATCAACGGTTTCGGACGTATCGGCCGCAACGTTCTTCGCGCCATCGTCGAATCCGGCCGTACCGACATCGAAGTCGTCGCCATCAACGACCTCGGCCCCGTCGAGACCAACGCTCACCTGCTCCGTTACGACTCCATCCACGGCAAGTTCCCGGCCGAAGTGAAGGTCGAAGGTGATACGATCATCGTCGGCGGCGGCAAGCCGATCAAGGTCACCGCGATCAAGGATCCGGCAACTCTTCCCCATCGGGAATTGGGCGTCGATATTGCGATGGAATGCACGGGCATCTTCACCGCCCGCGACAAGGCTGCGGCCCATCTGACGGCAGGCGCCAAGCGCGTCATCGTTTCGGCTCCTGCCGACGGCGCTGACCTCACGGTCGTCTTCGGCGTCAACCATGACCAGCTCACCAAGGAGCACCTGGTCATCTCCAACGCGTCCTGCACCACGAACTGCCTGGTGCCGGTCGTCAAGGTTCTCGATGACGCCGTCGGCATCGACCACGGCTTCATGACGACCATCCACTCTTACACCGGCGATCAGCCGACGCTCGACACGATGCACAAGGATCTGTATCGCGCCCGCGCTGCCGCCCTCTCGATGATCCCGACCTCAACGGGCGCCGCAAAGGCCGTCGGCCTCGTTCTGCCGCACCTCAAGGGCAAGCTCGACGGCACCTCGATCCGCGTTCCGACCCCGAACGTTTCTGTCGTTGACTTCAAGTTCGTTGCCAAGAAGGCCACCACGGTCGGCGAAATCAACGAAGCGATCAAGGCTGCTGCAAACGGCAAGCTGAAGGGCATCCTCGGCTACACTGATGAGCCGCTCGTCTCCCGCGACTTCAACCACGACAGCCACTCCTCGATCTTCGCGACAGATCAGACGAAGGTCATGGAAGGCAACTTCGTGCGCGTCCTGTCCTGGTACGACAACGAATGGGGCTTCTCCAGCCGCATGTCCGACACGGCTGTGGCCTTCGCCAAGCTTATCTGAGCTTGACGGCAGATTGAAAAACGGCCCGGGAAACCGGGCCGTTTTGTTTTGAGGAACGGTGTGCAACCTTCGCTGGGTTGCCTCGAAAGAACAGGAAATGGTGCATCTGAATATTCGAAAGGCTGATCCGGCCGACGCCCGGGAACTTTCCGAGATTCTCAACGAGATCATCGCAATCGGCGGCACAACCGCACTCGAGACCCCTCTTTCGCCGGAAGAACTGGCCGATTGGTTCATAACAGGCGAATGGCCTCTGATATGCCACGTCGCCGAGAGCAGTTCTGGTCTCGCCGGTTTTCAGTCCCTGAGCCTCTACGGAAACCCGCCGAAGGGCTGGGCCGATATCGCGACCTTCGCGCGGCAGAACCCAAAGATACCGGGCGTTGGAACCGCACTTTTCGCGGCAACTCTTGCCGTTGCCAAAGAGCGCAACATCGAGTTCATCAACGCAACCATCCGCGCCGACAATGCCGGCGGTCTCGCCTATTACGAAAAAATGGGCTTCCGCACCTATAACACGATTGAGAAAGTGCCGCTTAAGGATGGTACGCTGGTGGACAAAATTCAGAAGCAATATGAGGTGCAGAAGGGTCGGAGCGACCTCTAGGCGCCTCGCAAACAAAAAATGCGGCGGCCCGCCTATCTGCCCTGCTCTCGCCTGATTTGCTTATACATTCTTTATACAGACTTTTTCCCGTAGCGTCCTTCACTATCCCTCCTCCCGCGGGTCGTCCAGCAGCATGATGCAGCGATGCAGCCGAGGTTAAGCCGCAAGGCCTACCCTTCTGCTGTTTTTTGCCGTTTACTAAAAGATCGCGCTGGACGCGGAGGGGTAAAGGACAGATCGGAGGCGGCTTTCGGATGGCGATGAGGCGAAAGGGGTAGGCATGGAAGCGTTTTACATCGTGGTGCTAGTTGCGACGGCGCTCGTGCTTCTTGCTGCCTTTTCGAGCTTGCTCGCCTTCCGCTTCGGCGCTCCCCTGCTGCTGCTCTTCCTGATGATTGGGCTCGCCGCTGGTGTCGATGGTCTCGGCATCGAATTCAGCAATAACTACCTTGCCTATGTTCTGGGCTCGGTTGCCCTTGCCGTCATCCTCTTCGATTCCGGCTTCGGCACGCCGATGCAGGCCTTCCGCATCGCTGCGATACCATCACTGACACTCGCATCGGTCGGCGTGCTCCTGACAGCGGCCCTCTTTGCTTTCGCCGCCCGCTGGCTGCTCAATTTCACCTGGCTCGAAGGCATGCTGCTCGGTTCCATCGTCGCCTCCACCGATGCCGCCGCCGTCTTCTTCCTGCTGCGCATCGGCGGCATCAACATCCGCGACAAGGTGCGTTCCACCCTGGAAGTCGAATCCGGCACCAACGACCCGATGGCGATCTTCCTGACAATCGCACTGGTCGAGGTTCTCGCCAGCGGCGAACGTTACGCCGGCATCAATATCGGCATGCTCGCCATGTTCATCCAGCAAATGGGCCTTGGCGTCATCCTCGGCCTGCTGGGCGGCATGATGATCGTGCTGATCGCCGGCCGGCTGGAAACGGATCGCGGCCTCACGCCTATCTTCGTGCTGGCGCTTGCCTTGCTCGTCTTCTCCTTCACCGGTGCTGTCGGCGGCAGCGGATTCCTTGCCGTCTATGTCGCCGGTATCTATGCCGGAAACCGCAGGATGCAGGCGATTGGCACCATCAGGCGCTTTCAGGACGGCATGACCTGGCTTGCCCAGATCATCATGTTCCTTGTGCTCGGCCTGCTGGCGACGCCCTCGCAGTTTCCTGTCATCATCGTGCCGGCGATCCTGCTCGCGCTCTTTCTGATCTTCGTCGCCCGGCCGCTCGCCG
Organism: Rhizobium sp. WYJ-E13; assembly: GCF_018987265.1. Classification (NCBI taxonomy): domain Bacteria; kingdom Pseudomonadati; phylum Pseudomonadota; class Alphaproteobacteria; order Hyphomicrobiales; family Rhizobiaceae; genus Rhizobium; species Rhizobium sp. WYJ-E13. The sequence goes on from NZ_CP076853.1 coordinate 3,231,685, forward strand.
TCTGGCTGTCGCTGCTGCCCTTCGATTATACCCAGCAGGAAATCGGCTTCGTCGCCTGGGTCGGCCTGCGCGGCGCCGTTTCCATCCTTCTCGCCATCATGCCGATCCTCGGCGGGCTGCAGCACAGCCAGATCTATTTCAACACCGCCTTCATCATCGTGCTCGTCTCGCTGCTCCTACAGGGCTGGACGATCAAGCCGGTCGCCAAGCGCCTGGGCCTCATCATCCCACCGCGCATCGGCGCGGTCGACAAGGTGGAGGTCGACCTGCCGGGCGCCGCCAACCACGAACTGCTTTCCTATCGCGTCGTCAAGGATAGCCCCGTGCTCCGTGGCGAGCGCATCCCGCGCTGGGCAGCCCCCTCGCTCGTGATCCGCGACGGCAAGTCGATGCGCTATCAATATGCCGGCCGCCTCAGGGAAAACGATCTCGTCTACCTTTTCATCGCGCCGAGCTACTCGCGCCTGCTCGACCGTCTCTTCGCCAGCCGCGCACCCGTCGATGAGGACGATGCGGAATTCTTCGGCGCCTTCGCGCTGTCACCGGCCCGTCCCGCCGCCGATCTCGACGCCGCTTACGGTCCCGGCCTTCTCAACGAAACCGAAAAGGGGCTGACGATCGCCGAACTGATGAAACAGCGCCTCGGGGGCAAGGCGGACTATGCCGATCGTGTCCGTCTCGGCTCGCTGATCCTCATCGTTCGCGACCTCGACGACCAGGATCACATTACCTCTGTCGGCATGTCGCTGGAGGCTGTGGAGCCGGCCACCACGCTACCGATCTTCATCAATCTGCGCGATATTATCCAGCGCATCCGCGACCGTATGAAAGGCCGCCAGAAACATGAGGCAGCCACGACGGAAGGTGCTGCGGGACGGGAGGAAAACCCGCGCTGAAACGGCGACCCACTGCCTTGCGTCTCCCCCGATCCTTGCTATGGTCGGCGCAACTTTCGCCAACCACGAACGGATCCTCCCATGGCAGTTTTCAAGACTCTCGACGACCTCAACGACATCGCCGGCAAGCGCGTTCTCGTCCGCGTCGACCTCAACGTCCCTGTCAAGGACGGCAAGGTCACCGACACGACCCGCATCGAGCGTGTTGCGCCGACAATCCTTGAACTGTCGGAAAAGGGCGCCAAGGTCATCCTGCTCGCCCATTTCGGTCGCCCGAAGGATGGTCCTTCGGCGGAATTTTCGCTTTCGCTGGTTGCCCCGTCAGTCGAGCAGGTGCTCGACCATTGCGTGCTGACGGCAGCCGACTGCATCGGCGAGGCAGCTGCTTCCGCCGTCGCGAAGATGAACAATGGCGATATCCTGCTCCTGGAAAACACCCGCTTCCACAAGGGCGAGGAAAAGAACGATCCTGATTTCACCAAGGCGCTCGCCGCAAACGGCGATATCTATGTCAACGATGCCTTTTCGGCTGCGCACCGCGCCCACGCCTCCACCGAAGGTCTTGCCCATCATTTACCTGCTTATGCGGGGCGCACCATGCAGGCCGAACTCGAAGCATTGGAAAAGGGTCTCGGCAACCCGGTCCGTCCGGTCGTCGCGATCGTCGGCGGCGCCAAGGTCTCGACCAAGATCGACCTCTTGATGAACCTCGTAAAAAGGGTCGATGCGCTCGTCATCGGCGGCGGCATGGCCAATACCTTCATCGCCGCCCGCGGCACCAATGTCGGCAAGTCGCTCTGCGAACATGATCTTGCCGATACCGCCAAACAAATCATGATTGAAGCCGCCACTGCCGGCTGCGCGATCGTCCTGCCGGAAGACGGAGTCGTCGCCCGCGAGTTCAAGGCAGGTGCGGCCAACGAAACTGTTTCTATCGAAGCGATCCCCGCCGATGCTATGGTTCTCGACGTCGGTCCGAAATCGGTCGAAGCCGTCAAGGCCTGGATCGAACGCGCCACCACGCTCGTGTGGAACGGTCCGCTCGGCGCCTTTGAAATCGAGCCCTTCGATACAGCGACCGTCGCCGCCGCGAAATATGCCGCCGAGCGCACCAAGGCAGGCAAGCTTACTTCGGTTGCAGGCGGTGGCGATACGGTCTCGGCACTGAACCATGCCGGCGTTGCCGAAGACTTTACCTATGTTTCGACCGCAGGCGGCGCCTTCCTTGAATGGATGGAAGGCAAGGAACTACCGGGCGTGGCCGTTCTCTCCCGTTAATCGATAAGGCGATTAGCCAGATATTCCAGCAGGATAGACCGCGGAGGCTAGCGCTTCCGCGGTCTTTTGCTCAAAAAGAGAAAAAAATCCCGAACTTTCAAACGATTGAAATCATTTCAATCGTTTCAATGACTTAGCGCTCCCTTTTTTCTCCCTATAAACTTCTGTTATCCGGGTTCTATATTATCAATTCTGCCGGGTTTCATTGTGGAGAGAACGAGATGAGCGAACGACTGGAAGACATTGCAGTGAAGATGGTTGCGGGTGGTCGAGGCCTGCTTGCAGCCGATGAATCGACCGCTACCATCAAGAAGCGTTTCGATGCGATCAATCTTGAATCGACCGAGACCAGCCGGCGCGATTATCGCGAGATGCTCTTCCGCTCCGACGAAGCGATGAAGAAGTACATCTCCGGCGTCATTCTTTACGAGGAAACCCTTTTCCAGAAGGCCGCCGACGGCACGCCTTTCGTTGACATCATCAAGGCTGCCGACAGCATTCCAGGCATCAAGGTCGATATCGGCGCCAAGCCGATGGCCAAGTTCCCCGGCGAAACCATCACCGAAGGCCTCGACGGCCTCGCAGACCGCCTCGCCAAATATTACGAAGCCGGCGCCCGTTTCGCCAAGTGGCGCGGCGTTATCGCCATCTCTGAGACCCTGCCGAGCCGCGGCTCCGTGCGTGCCAATGCCCAGGCGCTGGCGCGCTATGCAGCGCTCTGCCAGGAGGCCAGGATCGTGCCGATCGTCGAGCCGGAATGCCTGATGGACGGCAAGCCGGGCGACCACAATATCGATCGTTGCGCCGAAGTGACCGAGGCCACCCTGCGCATCGTGTTCGAGGAACTCGCCGACGCCCGCGTCAGCCTCGAAGGCATGATCCTCAAGCCGAACATGGTCATCGACGGCAAGAATGCCCGCAAGGCTTCCGTCGCCGAGGTTGCCGAGCGCACCGTGCAGGTTCTGAAGCGCACGGTTCCGTCAGCCGTTCCTGGCATCGCCTTCCTCTCCGGCGGCCAGACGACGGAAGAAGCGACCGCCCATCTCTCCGCGATCAATTCCGGCTACGAGCTGCCTTGGTTTGTCACCTTCTCCTATGGCCGCGCCCTGCAGGACAGCGCGCTAAAGGCCTGGAACGGCAAGCAGGGAAACGTCGCTGCCGGCCAGCGCGAATTTGCGCACCGCGCCGAAATGAACAGCCTCGCCGCCAAGGGCAACTGGAAGGCCGAGCTCGAAAAGGCTGCATAAGCCTTTTGATATTTGAGAAAATAAGGCAGGCGGCGAACATCTTCGCCGCCTGTTTTATTTGCACCTGCGTATCACGATGGCAATTTGTCATGGCGACAAGATAATCCTTCGCCACAACCGCGGGCCTCGCTAATAATGGCGCCTCCACCATCGGAGTTGTCATGAACAACCTGTCTTACACCACCGTCGACGTTTTCACTTCCACCCGCTTCGAAGGCAACCCGCTCGCGGTCATGGCCGACGCAAGGGACCTCAGCGACGCGGCAATGCAGAAGATCGCCGCCGAGTTCGGCTATTCCGAAGTCACCTTCGTACTGCCACCAGAGAACCTCGAAAACACGGCAAGAGTGCGCATCTTCACGCCGACGATGGAAGTGCCGTTCGCCGGACATCCCAATGTAGGCACCGCCTTTGTTCTCGGCCGGCAGAGCGAGATCTTCGGCCGCCCCATCGGCGACAAGCTGCGGTTCGAGGAGAAGGCCGGTCTCGTGGAAGTCGCCCTGCAGCGCCGCGAGGGCCGCGTCACCGCAGCGACGATCCGTGCGCCGCGGCCGCTTGAAATAGGAGACACGATACCCGAGGCAGTCATTGCAAGCTGCGTCTCCATCGACCCGGCCTCAATCCGCAAAAACACCCATGCTCCGGTCTTTGCATCGGTCGGTCTGAACTTCGCCGTCTCAGAACTCGAAAGCCTTGAGGCTCTCGCCGCGGCAAGCCCGAACCTCAACGGCTTCCAGGCAGCGGCCAGCACCACAACCGGCAGCCATGATTTCTCCCTGTTCCTCTACGTCCGTCCCACAGCTGCACCCTGGAAGATCCGCGCCCGCATGTTCGCGCCGCTGGACAATGTCATCGAGGATCCGGCGACCGGCAGCGCATCGGCAGCCCTTTGCGCCTACCTCGTCTCGTTGCGTCCGGAGGCTGACATCAACCAGCACATAACGATCGAGCAGGGCGTCGAAATGGGCCGGCGCAGCGTCATCGAGCTGGATGTCGTCAAGAAGGCCGGCACAGTGACCGATGTGACGATTTCGGGAAGCTGCGTGCCCGTCATGCAAGGCGAGATCATCCTGCAGGACTGAACCTGCGACCTAGTACTACAGTTGCGTTTGATGCCTTGCTTTGTAGTGAGAAAGCATTGCGGATGCTTGATGCCTGCGTCGCCAGAGTGACCATGCCAAGATGAGGCGAACTCTAATCGGGGGCTGTAGCAGGAGGCGTTTGATCAGATAGCGGATCTCTGCGACGCTGGGCACGAAGGCCATGGTGTTGGTCAGGCGGCGATTGGCGGGTTTGGACTCGTTTCGTTCGGTTTGCCAGCAGCGGTGCGGCGTAGATCGGCGCCGAGTTTGGCGAGGAATGCAGCGGCTGCCATGACGAGCGTCATGTGCCGCTTCCAAGCATGCCAGGATCGCGCTTCGCAATGATCCAGGCCGAGATCGTCCTTCGCACGCTGGAAGCATTCTTCCACGGTCCAACGCAGCCCGGCAGCGCCCGCCAATTCGCTCAATTCGGTACCGGCGGGCGCAAAGACAAAGTAATAGGCGCGCGCATCGGGTTCGCGTCGGCTGCGCCGGATCAGAAGCCAGCGCTCCCATTGTGGATCCGGGCGAGAGCTGAGAGGAATACGGGCCCAATCATAAAGCCGAAGACCCTTGGCACCTTCGCCTGCTGCATGGCTCTGCCAAACCTCCGGTTTCAACTCATCAGCCATCGTTTCGGGATCGGTCTGCTCGATCCCTTGCTCACGCACAAAGCGCAGGCATTGATTGGAGCGCACTGCCAGAACATAAGGCTGGCCACGGCTTTCCAGCATCCGGCGCAGCTTGGAATCCGAACCATAAAGCGCATCCGCCAATACCCAGGCACAAGGCACGCCGGCATCCAGCGCATCGGCAATGAGCTTGGCTGCAATGGCCGGTTTGGTCGCGAAGGCTTGGGACTGGGGGACGTGAGCCGAAGCACGGCGGGCTTCATCCTCGGCCCACTCCTTCGGTAGATAAAGTTGCCGATCGATCAGGGTCTGACCGTAGCGGCTTGCATAGGCAAGGAAAACACCGATCTGACAGTTCTCGATCCGGCCGGCCGTGCCGGAATATTGTCGTGCGACACCGACTGAATGGGCGCCTTTCTTCAGGAAGCCGGTCTCATCGACCACAAGAACGCCGTCCGCGTCACCGAGAGACTCTATTGCATAAGCGCGAACCGTATCGCGCAATGCGTCAGCATCCCAATGGCTGCGCCCCAGCAGCGATTGCATCCGATAAGGGCGCTCCAGTCCTGCCTGTTCCGCCATCAGCCAGCCAGTCTTGCGCTCTACTCCCGACAACAACCCATCCAGAAAGGCACCGCACGATGCGCGCAATTCTCGGCGACCAAAGACCGAGCCCAACCGCACCTTCAAGGCATCGAGCTCACGATGCCACGCCAGAACCGACCCGGACCAACCCGCAACCGACATTGAACTTCCCTCCCGCCAAATGCGGGAAGTGAATCATGACTTCCGGTAAACCGCAACTGTAGTACTAGATCACAAAGTCGCGCGCCAGCAGCGCCACAGCCCAAATGGCAAAGGCAATCAGCGCGATCTTCCAGAAATCCATCCGGCGGCGCAGCCCCGGATAGCCGAGCGGCTTGATGATCTGGATTGCCATGGCAAGGATGAGCAGCAACGCTATCAACTTTGTCATGGCTTTATTTTTTCCATTTATCAGAATGTCACAGGACGGACATTTTTTCACGCGAACAGAGAATATCTACTCGCCGTAAAGGCATTCCGGGACACAATCAACATTCTTATGGACTGGGCAGATACAGGTCTCGCCTTATGTCCTTTTTCAAAGCGAACACGCCGAGTCTGGGGATATGACAAGAAATCTGCTGTCCGTCGCTGCGCTGCTCTTTGGCACGCTCTTCCTCTTCATGGGCAACGGATTGCAGGGCATTCTGCTTCCCGTGCGCGGAAATCTCGAAGGTTATGCCACGACGACGCTCGGCCTGCTCGGCACGTCCTGGGCGGCGGGCTTCGTCATCGGCTGCCTGGTGGCCCCGAAATTGGTGCGGCGTGTCGGCCATGTGCGCGCCTTCTCCGGCTTCATCGCCATCATTGCCATCATCGCGCTCGTGAGCGGCATCATCATCGATCCGTTCTGGTGGGTCGTCCTGCGCGCCGTCACCGGTTTCTCGACCGCCGGCACCTCGATGATCATCGAAAGCTGGCTGAACGAGCGGGCGAACAATGAAAGCCGCGGCGCGATCTTCTCGCTCTATATCGGCATCACCCTGCTCGGCGTCGTCGGCGGCCAGTTGATGATCCCGCTGGAAGACGTGCGCACGCCGGTGCTCTTCATGATCTGCGGCATTTTCTACTGTATTGCCATGCTGCCGACGACGCTGTCGACCGCCGCCTCGCCGCAGCCGCTGAAGGCCGTAAAACTCGATCTGCCGGCGCTCTACCGCAATTCGCCCGTCTCCTGCCTTGGCATCCTGCTCGTCGGCATCGCCAACGGCGCCTATGGTACGCTCGGCGCCGTCTTCGGTGCGGGTGCCGGCCTCTCCGATACCGCGATTGCTGTCATGATGAGTGCCACCATCTTTGCCGGCGCCATAATGCAGCTTCCGGCCGGGCGCCTCTCCGACCGTATCGACCGTCGTTATGTATTGGCCGCCATGTCGGCCATCGCAGCCCTTGCCGGCCTCCTGATTTTCGTGCTGCACCCCTCGTCCCCTACCTTCCTGATCGGCCTCGTAATCCTCTACGGTGCCGTCGCCAATACGCTCTATCCGATCGCCGTCGCCCATGCGAACGACTTTGCCGCATCGGAGGATTTCGTGAAGGTCTCGGGCGGCCTGCTGCTTCTCTACGGTATCGGCACCGTCATCGGCCCGACGATCGGAGGTCCGGTCATGTCGGTCATCAGCCCGCACGCACTCTTCCTGGTGACGGCGCTCGCCCATCTTCTGATCACCGGTTATGCCATCGTCAGGAGCCGCATTCGTGCAGCCATTCCTGCGAGTGACCGCGATGCCTATACGACGATCCCGACCGCAACATCTCCTACGCTCACGCCGCAAAGCATGTCGCTTGCTGATCCCGGCTCCAACAAGCCTCCCGAAAGCGGCAATCCTGCTGTAAAGTTCGGCTGACAAACTGAAGCATGTTGCGCAAAACTGTGCAGCGGTTTTGCGCGAGATGCATGAAACCAGGACTTAAAGCGTGAAAGCGAATCCTGGAGATCGCGACACGGCTTAAAGGAGGAGCGACGATGAGCTTCATTGATGATGACAGGCCGCAGAAGAAGACTGCACACGAGATCGGCTCCGATCTCTCCATGCTTTCGGTGGACGAGCTGAAGGCGCGTGTGGAACTCCTGAAAACCGAGATCGCGCGGCTCGAAGCCGAGGCCGCCAAGAAGGCGTCCGGCCGGATTGCAGCCGAAGGCCTTTTCCGATCATAAGACTGCGAATAGGCAAATATTGCTTCAAAATTACTTGTCGTAAGTCTTAAATTGGGACGATATTAATAAAAAATTAAGCTTTATAAGATATTACTCGTACCGTTCAGATCTTTCTGGACCTCAGACAGTTTTCCAAGCGGTGAATTGGTCTGATTTTTCTCCCTGTTTTACCTTGAGAGCCGCTTTTGCGGCTCTTCTTTTTTGCGCTGCCCTACTCCTTTCCACGAAACTGTGGAGATTAACCTTTTCTTAAGAAACGGCTTGCGCATTTGGGCTAAAGATACCATCTTGAAATCATAAAGACCGGCGTGGGAAACTTTTCCACGAAAACCGGCGTTACCTGATAGTAGATGCGTGCAACAGGGATTCTTTAGATGTCGGAACTTGGATTGAACACAATCAGTTTTGCGGGCCGCGCTGCCGCATCTTCACAGTTCAAGACGCTGTATGCTGAGGGCATGTCGCTGGTCGAAGAAACCGCATCCTACCTCGACGGCCAGGGCCGCGCAGCCTCCAAGGTGCTGCCGCGCATGGCCTCGGTCCTTTATGCAGCTGAATCGATGCGCCTGACCACCCGCCTCATGCAGATGGCTTCCTGGCTGCTGCTACAGCGCGCCGTCAACAATGGCGAAATGTCCCGCGATCAGGTTCTGGCCGAGAAGAACAAGGTTCGCCTCGACGGCTTTAACGTCGACCGCAATGCTCCTGGCTGGGGCGACCTGCCGGAATCCTTCCGCGATCTGGTCGAGCGTTCGCTTCGCCTGCAGAACCGCATTGCCCTGCTCGACCGCGAGATCTATCGCCCTGCCGAAGCTGCGATCGTTCCGGACAATCAGAACAGCGTCCAGGCTCAGCTTTCCCTGCTGCAGACGGCCTTCGGCAACAACTGATCTGGTATCATAGAATTTCATGAAAACCGGCGGCGGCAACGCGGCCGGTTTTTTGTTTGCTCACCAGGACAGGCCCGGAAAACAAAAAGCCCGGCACGAAGCCGGGCTTTGAATAGTCCGCCAAGCGGAAACGGATTAGAGGCCGAGGCCGCCGAAACGCTTGTTGAACTTCGAAACACGGCCGCCGCGGTCCATGAGCTGCTGGTTGCCGCCAGTCCAGGCCGGGTGCGACTTGGAGTCGATTTCGAGATTCATGACAGCGCCTTCCGAACCCCAGGTCGAGCGGGTTTCGTACTCGGTGCCATCGGTCATGACTACCTTGATGACGTGGTAGTCGGGATGGATGCCTTCCTTCATGACAATCTTCCTGCGATGCCGGGGTTCAATTTGCCGCAGACAGTTGCGGCGAAAGAACCGATTGAATAAATGAAGCCGCAGTCGTGAAGGCTACGGCTTCCCATTAGGATGCGGTGCCTATACATGAAGGGCGCCGGGATAACAAGGGCCAAGGAGCCGCAATACGCGGTCTTTGAAGGCGATCGGAGATGAATTGGCAGAGCAGGCAGAGCTTGGGGAAAAGAAGTCGCGTTCGCTGAAACCGCTCGGCAGGCTGACACCCTATGTGGTGCGCTATCGCGGTATGGTCGCGGGCGCGCTGATTTCGCTGGCGCTCGCCGCAATCACCTCGCTTGCCATCCCGCTTGCCGTACGCCGCATGATCGATCACGGCTTTACTCAGGCCGACGGCACCTTCATCAACAGCTATTTCGCCATGTTGATGCTCATGGCCATGGTGCTCGCTGTCGCTAGCGCTCTTCGTTATTATTTCGTCATTAGCATCGGCGAACGCATCGTTGCGGATCTGCGCCGCGATGTCTTTTCGCATGTCACACGGCTTTCGCCTTCCTTCTTTGACGTCAACCAATCGGGCGAGATCGTCTCGCGGCTGACGGCCGATACGACACAGATCAAATCCGCCGTCGGCGCCACGGCTTCCGTTGCGTTGCGCAACCTCATTCTCTGCATCGGCGCGCTCGGCATGATGATCGTCACCTCGCCGAAGCTTTCGAGCCTCGTCATCGTTGCGATCCCGGTCATTGTCTTTCCGCTGGTCGCCGGCGGCCGCTCGGTGCGCAAGCGCTCCCGTGCTGCACAGGATACGCTGGCAGAGGCCTCCGCCTTCGCCAATGAGACGATCGCGGCAACCCGCACTGTACAGGCCTTTAACGCCGAGATCGCAGCCGCCGACCGTTACGGCTCGGCTGTCGAATCCGCCTATCAGGCCGCACGTTCCGCCGTATCCTCCCGAGCCCTGCTCACAGGCATTGCCATCACCCTGATCTTCGGCAGCGTGGTCGCCGTTCTCTGGTTTGGTGCCCATAGCGTTCTCGCCGGTACGCTCTCGGCCGGTACGCTCGGCCAATTCTTGCTCTATGCGGTCATCGCAGCCGGCTCGCTCGGCGCATTGTCGGAGGTCTGGGGCGAGCTTTCGCAAGCGGCAGGCGCGGCCGACCGCCTGACCGAGCTTCTGGACGAGGTTTCGCCGATTGCTGCCCCTGTAGATCCGCAACCGCTTCCCTCGCCGGCACAGGGTCGGGTGGAATTCGACAGCGTGCATTTCGCCTATCCGTCCCGCCCCGGCAGATCGGCTCTGCATGGGCTGGATTTCAGAGTGCAGCCGGGGGAAACGGTCGCGATCGTCGGCGCCTCCGGTGCCGGCAAAAGCACCGTCTTTTCGCTCCTGCTGCGATTCTACGATCCGCAACAGGGCAGCGTGAGGATCGATGGGGTCGATGCCCGCCAAGCAGACCCGGATGCATTGCGCCAACGCATCGCCATCGTGCCGCAGGACGTCACCATCTTCGCAGCTTCGATCCACGACAACATCGCTTTCGGCGTTCAAGGTGCCACGCGTGAGCAGGTTCGCGCCGCCGCGATTGCGGCTCAAGCCGATGAATTCATCAACAGGCTGGAGAGGGATTACGACACCGAGGTCGGCGAACGCGGCGTCACTCTGTCCGGCGGCCAGCGCCAGCGCATCGCCATTGCCCGTGCGATCCTGAAGAACGCCCCCATCCTGCTTCTGGACGAAGCGACTTCGGCACTTGATGCCGAAAGCGAAACGCTGGTGCAGAAAGCCCTCGATGGCCTGATGCAGGGCCGCACCACCTTGGTGATCGCTCACCGCCTCGCCACCGTTTTGAAGGCCGACCGCATTCTCGTCATGGATCAGGGCCGCGTGGCGGAGGAAGGCACACATCAGAGCCTGATCCGCCAGGGCGGCATCTATGCGAAGCTCGCCCGCCTGCAATTCGATGCGGCCAATGAGGACGTCTTGGCCGCAGCCAAGTAGCCTGCTCCGCATCGCATCACGACTAAAGTCTGATCGGCACACCTCCCACGAGCGGTTGCCTTTGCCGCAGCCTGCCCTAACCTCCCTATGCCCGAGGGTGGGATTTTGCTGTTGAAATCTGTGGGAGGAGATTCGAATGGCGCTTTGTAGAATGACTCGTCGCATGAGCCTGGCGTTAGCCCTTGGCCTGCTTGCCGCCACTGCAGGCACGGCAGCATTGGCCCAGAGCTTTCCGGATCGCTCGATCACCATGGTCGTGCCCTTTGCCGCCGGCGGCTCGACCGATGTCGTCGCCCGCATCGTCGCGCAGAAAATGTCCGACGATCTCGGGCAGCAGGTCATCGTGCAGAATGTCGCCGGTGCCGGCGGCAATCTCGGCGCCGGCAATGTCGCGCGCGCCGAGCCGGATGGCTATACGATCCTGATGGGTACCGTCGCCACGCACGCCCTCAATCCGCTGATTCTGAAATCGACGCCCTACGATGCCGAGAAGGATTTCGCGCCGATCTCGCTGCTCGTGATCGTTCCGAACGTGCTGGTCGTCAATCCGGAACTGCCTGCAAAGAATGTGCAGGAACTGATCGCGCTCCTCAAAGCCGATCCGGACAAATACAGCTACGCCTCATCCGGCAACGGCACGCCGCTGCACCTTTCCGGCGAACTTTTCAAAAGCATGGCCGGCGTCGACATGCAGCATATTCCCTATAAGGGAGCGGGACCGGCGCTGAACGACGTCATCGGCAACCAGGTGCCGATCATGTTTGACAATCTGCCCTCGTCGTCGAGCCACATCAAGGCCGGTACGCTGAGAGCTCTCGCTGTGACGACGGCCGAACGCGCGCCATCCTTCCCCGATGTTCCGACCATAGCGGAATCCGGCATATCAGGATACGAGACCTATACTTGGAATGCGCTCTTTGCACCTGCCAACACCCCACCCGATGTGGTCAGCCGCCTCAACGCCGCGGCCAACAAGGCATTGACCGATCCGGCTGTTGCCGAACGGATGAAGGAGTTCAGCGCAACGATCGTCGGATCCACGCCGGAAGAACTCGGTGCCCATGTGAAGGCCGAGCTCGCGAAATGGAAACCGGTCGTCGACGGCGCCAATATCCAGATGGAGTGACCGCAACGGGAGGGAACCGCATGCCGATATCCCTCTTCTCCCGCGCCCGATCCAACCGGCGGCAATTGAACGCCCTGCAATTGAATTCTAATTAAGGTAGTGGAAAAGCTTACAATTCTGGGCTAGCCTTCAAAGGGCTGACGCACGATTTCAGCTTACCAGGAGGGATCCATGTACAGATTTGAAGTTTACAAGGATAAGGCCGGTGAATTCCGCTTCCGCTTCAAGGCGTCGAACGGAGAGACCATGTTCTCGTCCGAGGGCTACAAGGCGAAAGCATCCGCAATGAACGCCATTGAATCCATCAAGAAGAATTCGCCCGGCGCGGATGTGGTGGACCAGACAAAAGCGGAAGCCTGATCTGAAGCGGAGGCGACACCGTCGCCTCCAGCATCTTCCTATCGGCATATTTTCTCGCACCCATTTGCAGCGAAGCAAGAAGACACGCGCGACGCGACACTGATGGCCTCTACGTGCCGCTAGTACTACAGTTGCGTTTGATGCCTTGCTTTGTAGTGAGAAAGCATTGCGGATGCTTGATGCCTGCGTCGCCAGAGTGACCATGCCAAGATGAGGCGAACTCTAATCGGGGGCTGTAGCAGGAGGCGTTTGATCAGATAGCGGATCTCTGCGACGCTGGGCACGAAGGCCATGGTGTTGGTCAGGCGGCGATTGGCGGGTTTGGACTCGTTTCGTTCGGTTTGCCAGCAGCGGTGCGGCGTAGATCGGCGCCGAGTTTGGCGAGGAATGCAGCGGCTGCCATGACGAGCGTCATGTGCCGCTTCCAAGCATGCCAGGATCGCGCTTCGCAATGATCCAGGCCGAGATCGTCCTTCGCACGCTGGAAGCATTCTTCCACGGTCCAACGCAGCCCGGCAGCGCCCGCCAATTCGCTCAATTCGGTACCGGCGGGCGCAAAGACAAAGTAATAGGCGCGCGCATCGGGTTCGCGTCGGCTGCGCCGGATCAGAAGCCAGCGCTCCCATTGTGGATCCGGGCGAGAGCTGAGAGGAATACGGGCCCAATCATAAAGCCGAAGACCCTTGGCACCTTCGCCTGCTGCATGGCTCTGCCAAACCTCCGGTTTCAACTCATCAGCCATCGTTTCGGGATCGGTCTGCTCGATCCCTTGCTCACGCACAAAGCGCAGGCATTGATTGGAGCGCACTGCCAGAACATAAGGCTGGCCACGGCTTTCCAGCATCCGGCGCAGCTTGGAATCCGAACCATAAAGCGCATCCGCCAATACCCAGGCACAAGGCACGCCGGCATCCAGCGCATCGGCAATGAGCTTGGCTGCAATGGCCGGTTTGGTCGCGAAGGCTTGGGACTGGGGGACGTGAGCCGAAGCACGGCGGGCTTCATCCTCGGCCCACTCCTTCGGTAGATAAAGTTGCCGATCGATCAGGGTCTGACCGTAGCGGCTTGCATAGGCAAGGAAAACACCGATCTGACAGTTCTCGATCCGGCCGGCCGTGCCGGAATATTGTCGTGCGACACCGACTGAATGGGCGCCTTTCTTCAGGAAGCCGGTCTCATCGACCACAAGAACGCCGTCCGCGTCACCGAGAGACTCTATTGCATAAGCGCGAACCGTATCGCGCAATGCGTCAGCATCCCAATGGCTGCGCCCCAGCAGCGATTGCATCCGATAAGGGCGCTCCAGTCCTGCCTGTTCCGCCATCAGCCAGCCAGTCTTGCGCTCTACTCCCGACAACAACCCATCCAGAAAGGCACCGCACGATGCGCGCAATTCTCGGCGACCAAAGACCGAGCCCAACCGCACCTTCAAGGCATCGAGCTCACGATGCCACGCCAGAACCGACCCGGACCAACCCGCAACCGACATTGAACTTCCCTCCCGCCAAATGCGGGAAGTGAATCATGACTTCCGGTAAACGCAACTGTAGTACTAGAGGATCAGGACACCGGCCTCCGGAACGAGATCATGATGGCGGAAGCCGACGCGCTGCTGCTGCGAAGCCGGTACTTTCGACTGCTTCGGTCCGTTCCAGTGCCAGGCGGCGAACAAGTCCGTCCACGTCGCGCATCGCCGGACGGCAGCAACGGACTGGGAAGCTCTCGTCACGCTCTATCGGGCCCTGATTGCCATGAAACCGACGCTCGGCGCGAAGGTCAGCCACGCAGCTGTCATCGGCAGGGTCGAAGCGCGGCCTCGGCCCTCACTTTGCTGAACGGGCTGGAGCAACGTGCCATTGCCAGCTGCGGCCCTATTGGGCAGTGCGCGCGCATCTGCTTTCCGAACTCGGTGAAGGTGATGCCGCGGCAGAAGCCTACGCTACGGGATCGCGATCGGTCTGAGTGACAATCCAGCCATCGGCACCTTCCTCACCGGCAGGCTTAAGGCCGTTATTTCTCGGTCAGCTTGAGTTCGATACGGCGGTTCGTGGCGCGCGCTTCCGGCGTATCGCCGGGCGCAATCGGCTGGAATTCGCCGAAGCCTGCCGCAACAAGCCGATCGGCAGGCACACCCTGCGCGATAAGGAACTTCACGACAGAGATCGCGCGGGCAGACGAGAGCTCCCAGTTATCCCGGTAGCGGCCCGTGCCTGAAAGCGCAACATTGTCCGTATGCCCGTCGACGCGCAGAACCCAGTTGATTTCGGGCGGAATTTCCTTGGCAAGGTCGAGCAAGGCGGCGGCGAGCTTTGCCATTTCCGTTTGGCCATCGGGATTGAGGTCCGCTCCCCCAGATGGGAACAGCACTTCCGACTGGAAGACGAAACGGTCGCCGACGACACGGATGTTTTCGCGATCGGAGAGGATCTCGCGAAGACGGCCGAAAAAGTCCGACCGGTAGCGGTTGAGTTCTTGCACGCGCGCGGCCAGCGCCACATTCAGACGGCGGCCGAGATCCGCAATTTTTGTCTGTGAGGTCTGATCCTTTTCCTCGGAAGCCTGCAGCGCTGCCTCGACAGCAGCAATCTGGCTGCGCAGCGCTGCGATCTGCTGGTTGAGGAGTTCGACCTGGCTGAGGGCACGGTCGCTGACCTGCTTCTGCTCATCGAGCTGTTGCGTCAGCGTTCCGATCTGTCGCTTTGCCGCATCTTGGCCGCCGGAGCCGGCGCTCAACAGCGCCTGCAATCGCGTACGCTCGCCCTCAGCACTCGCAAGCGACGCCTGCAGATTGGCGACGGAATCCTGAAGATCCTGATTGCTGCCTTTCTCGAGCGCCAGCAACTGCGTGAGCTCATTGATCTGACCGTTCAGACGTGCCAGCACTTCATCACGGCCGCTGATTTCGCGGCTGAGAATAAACTGGCCGACGACGAAGACCGTAAGGATGAACATGATGGCGATGAGCAGCGTCGACAGAGCATCGACGAACCCCGGCCAGTAGTCCACCGCGCGTTGGTGGCGACGGTTGCGGGCAAGAGGCATGCTTACTTGCCCTCGCTCTTTTCGACATGGCCGGCTCGCTCGCGCGCCCGCTCGCCGCCACGATCCTGCACGCCGATACGCTCGGCCAGTCGGTCGAGCGTCCGGCGCATCGCCTTTGCCTCGTCCTGCTGCACCTCGATCCAGTCGCGCAACATCTGCTGCTCGTTGCGCATGTTCTTGACGAGGCCCTGGATGCCTTCGGCAAGGCTCGCCATGGCTGCGACCGACCGCTGGCTGGCCGGGCCACCCTCTTCGGCAACCTTGCGCAGATATTCCGAAAGCGCCTTCATATCTTCCGACGAGCCGCCGGAGACTGCATCGAGCGTCGGCACCGGAATGTCCGAGCCGACATCGGTAACCGAGGAGAGCCAGTTTTCCAGCTCCATGTAGAAACGGTTCTGCGCGCGGCCGGCCTGCAGGTCGAGGAACCCGAGGATCAGCGAACCCGAAAGACCGAGCAGCGATGACGAAAAGGCCTGGCCCATGCCGGACAGCGGCGTCGCAAGCCCTTCCTTCAGCGTGGACAGCACGTCGCCCGTGCCGTTCGAGCCGGCATCGAGCGACTGGATGACCGAACTGATGGAGCCGATCGTGCCGATAAGGCCCCAGAAAGTGCCGAGCAGACCGAGGAAGACGAGAAGCCCGATGAGGTAGCGGGAGACATCGCGTGATTCGTCGAGACGATTGGCGATCGAATCCAGAATGGAGCGCAGCGCCGTGGTCGACAATGCGACCCCGGACTTGCGGTTGCCGATCAGCGCCCGCATCGGCGCAAGCAGCCGCGGATTGCGGTTCACCTTGTCGGCGCTGCCTGCAGCGCGGAAGGAGTTGAACCAACGCACTTCCGGACGAAGCGACAGCACGTGATTGAAAACGAGAATGATTCCAACGGCAAGAACGCCGAGGATGAGACCATTGAGGCCCGGATTATGCATGAAGGCGGTCTGTGTCTGCCGGAACAGGATAGCCGCTATGAAGCCCACGATGATGAGGAACAATAACATCGTCCAGAAGAACGACATGGGACTTGAGAGTTTGTAGGCGTAGCCACTCGTGGTCTTCTCGGTCGAGCCGAACTCGGCCACATTCACATTTTCCATAGGTTCCTCGGCCTCCGGACTAATTGCAGCCGGAGACTAGATCAACATTGCGCCGAATTGAAGTATGCCCGGTGGAAAAGCGGGACTTTGCAACAGGCTGTTTGCCCGCCCGTCACCGGGTCGGAACAGGCCGCTTGACGACTTCCGTCAGGGCTTTGTGAATGTGCTCGTTGCCGGCAATGATCGCGCCGGTTTCGAGGATCGACGTGCCGCCGTCCCAGTCGGTCGCAAAACCGCCCGCTTCGCGGATGAGCAGGATGCCGGCCGCCATGTCCCAGGGCGACAGCGCCGTTTCCCAGAAACCGTCAAAACGACCGGCCGCCACATAGGCAAGATCGAGCGAGACCGCACCCATGCGACGGATGCCGGCGACCTCACCCATGACGTGGCGCAGCTCGATCAGGAACTTGCCGTGATTTCCACGACCGAGATGCGGCACACCGCAGCCGATGACGCTGTCGGAGAGCACCCGGCGCGAGGCGACCCGCAGCCGGCGATCGTTCAAGAATGCACCACCGCCGCGCTCTGCGGTGTAAAGCTCGTCCGTCGCCGGGTTGAAGATGACACCTGCCACGATCTCATTGTTGCGCTCGAGTGCGATGGAGACGGCGAAGGCTGGAATGCCGTGCAGGAAGTTGGTCGTGCCATCGAGCGGATCGACGATCCAGCGATGCGCGCCATCAGTACCCTTGATCTCTTCGCTTTCCTCGCCGAGGAAGCCGTAGGTCGGGCGAGCCTTGAGAAGCTCTTCCTTGACGATCTTCTCGGCCTTGCGGTCCGCATTCGAGACGAAGTCGCCCGGTCCCTTCACCGATACCTGAAGGTTCTGCACTTCACCGAAATCACGCCCCAGCGACTTGCCTGCCTTGATGGCAGCCTGAACCATGACATTGAGAAGAGCTGAACGGGCCATGTGGGCATTTTCCTTGGATAATACGGGACGTGCTGTCAGGGGCGGGGTATGTCCCTGAACGCCGGAAGCGACAGCGCTGCATAGATTGGCGGCCTCAAGACCACAAAATCGCGGAAATTTCAAGGGGATTGCCGCATGGCAGGGTTGCAGCACCCGCGAACAGCCCGAAATAATTCGGACAGATTAGTCTGAATAGCACTCGGCCGCATGGGCGAGGACAAGGAAATCGCGAGCTTCGCAGCTATCTCGCGAGCCCTGAAGCATCCTTCATCACCGGCGCCAGCCTGACGATCGACGGCGGTTATCTGGCCTGACGCAGACAAGCGAACGGCGGCGCAGATGCGCCCGTCGTTCCATTGCCCAATGCCCAAAATTCAGGACTTCTGCTGTGTAATCAGCACTTCGCGAGCGATCTGGTCGAGCGGCAGGATACGGTCGACACCGCCCTTGGCGATCGCTTCCTTCGGCATGCCGAAGACAACCGATGTCGCCTCGTCCTGCGCGACGGTATAGGCGCCGACCTGATGCATTTCCAGCATGCCGCGCGCACCGTCGTCTCCCATTCCCGTCATGATGATGCCCATCGCGTTCGAGCCGGCCGAACGGGCGGCGGAACGGAAGAGCACATCGACAGACGGGCGGTGGCGGGAAACCAGTGGTCCGGACTTGACGGACACATAATAGCGTGCGCCCTGACGCTCCAGCAGCATATGCTTGTCGCCGGGCGCAATCAGCACGTGACCGCGCAACACCGGATCGCCGTCGGCTGCTTCCTTGACCTCGACTTCGCAAAGACCGTTGAGGCGCTTGGCGAAAGCCGCAGTGAATTTTTCCGGCATGTGCTGGACGATCACCATGCCCGGCGCATTGGCCGGCAGCGCCTCCAGAAATTCGCGCAGGGCTTCCGTTCCGCCCGTCGAAGCGCCGACGCAGACGACCATTTCCGTCGTCTTCGCCATGGCCCGGCCAGTGGGTGGCGGCAGCATCGCATCGGCCGTCAGCTTCTTGGCCGGCCCTTCCGCCGAAGCCGGACGGACGCGGCCAGCAGCGCGGCGCACATTCGCAAGCCGTGCATGCGAAGCGCTCTTGACCACTTCACGGATACGCATCGCATCATCGGCCAGACTGTCGGCCGCACCGATCTTCGATTTCAGGATGACATCGACAGCTCCAGCCTCCAGCGCCTGCAGCAGCGTTTCCGAACCTGCTTCCGTCAGCGACGAACACATGACGACCGGGATGGGCCGCTGTGACATGAGCTTGCGCAGGAAGGTGATGCCATCCATGCGCGGCATCTCGACATCGAGCGTGATGACATCGGGGATCTCTTCCTGGATCTTGCGCGCCGCCATGAACGGGTCGGAGGCGACGCCCATGACTTCGATCTCCGGGTCGTCTTCCAGAACCCGTGTCAGCGTCTGCCGGACACTGGCGGAATCATCGATGATGAGGACACGGACTTTTTTGGCCATAGGACCCTCTCAGATGCGCTGGAACACCGTATTCGAAACCTGCTTCAAGGGAAGGTCGAAGCCGGTAATCGATTCCGAGTGTCCGATAAACATGTAACCGCCCTTCGCGAGACAATCGCAGAGACGAGTGAGAACACCGGCCTGCGTCTGCTTGTCGAAGTAGATCAGCACGTTGCGGCAAAAGATCAGGTGCATCGCATCGCCGACGGGATATTTCTCGTCCATCAGGTTCATGCGGGCGAAGCCGACGCGGCTGCGCAGCTTCGGTGAGATGCGAACATCCCGTCGGCCCTGCTGCTTGGCCACCATGACATATTTCTTCTGCAGGTCGCGCGGCACAGGCGCTACCAGATCTTCCGCATAGATACCCCGGCGCGCGGTCTGCAGCACGTCGGTCGAGAGGTCGGTTGCCAGCACACTGTAGGAGAGATCGCTGCGGCCCTCGACGAATTCGGCCAGCACCATTGCCATGGTGTAGGGCTCCGCGCCAGTCGAGCACGCCGAACTCCATGTACGAATGGTTCGCACACCACTGTCGGCGAGCGTTGGCAGGGCAACCGTCTGCATATATTCGAAATGCTTGGCTTCCCGGAAGAAGTCGGTCTTGTTGGTCGTCACGACATCGATCAGGTAGACGCTCTCCTGCTCGAGACCGCCGTCGTTGAACAGGAAATCGCAATAGTCATCGAAGCTCGCATGGCGCGTGGCGCGCAGACGCCGGCGCAGCCGGCCCTCCAGCATCGTCAGCTTCGTCGGCGGCATCTTGATGCCGCTATAGTCATAGATGAACCGTGCCAGCTTGTCGAAGTTACGCTTGCTGATCCTGTCACCCGGCAATTGGGTTTCTACCGCTGCCATACTCATAAAACGCGACGCTCCGGGTAGGTGTAGAGGGCCTTAGGCGGCCGATTGCAGGACAGAAGCATCCTCGCGCGACAGAAGCCGGGCAAGGTCGACGATAACGACGAAGCCGTTCTCGCGGCGCACGACACCAGCAATGTAATCCGACCGCCAGCGTACGCCGATATCGGGTGCGGACTCGATCTGATCGCGACGGAACGGCGTCACTTCGAAAACGCGATCGGCGACCAGGCCGAGCGTCAGAAGGCGGCTTTCCATGGGAACATCGAGGACCAGCACACGCGTATGCGGCGTCGGCACGGTCTTCGACATGCCGAGCTTCAGGCGCAGGTCGATGGTCGGAACACCCTGGCCACGCACGTCGCGCAGGCCGAGCAGATAGTCGGGGCCATTCGGAATCTTGAAGGCTTCCGCATAGTCGAGGATTTCGCGCACCACCTCCACCGGAACGGCGAAGATCTCCTCGCCGAGGCTGAAGGTCACGAATTGGGCTTCCAGAGATGTTGTTGCCATGATCAACCGCTTTCCTTGGATTCGGGCGCCCCCATTATCGGAGACGCCTGTTAACATATTGAAAGGACCCGGATGCTCAGGCACTTTCCTTGAACTCTGCATCCCCGTCGTCGGGGCCGCCCATGGAGAGGTCGAGGGCAAAGCCCTTGGCGCGTGCCTGCTGGGCAGCAACCGTATTGGCAGCCGCGGTCTTCTTGCTGGCCGGCTTGCGACCTCCGGTCGGAAGCGGCGTGCGCACCGTGACCTTGGCGGCCGGAGCGCGGGACAGGCGGTTGCCGGCCATATCCACCTTGAAGAAGGCGATCGAGGCCTGCAGTTCCTCAGCCTGGGTTGCCAACTCTTCGGAAGTCGCCGACATCTCTTCGGAGGCGCCGGCATTCTGCTGCGTCACCTTGTCGAGCTGCTGGATCGCTTCGTTGATCTGGGCAGCACCGATATCCTGCTCGCGGCAGGCGGCGCTGATCTCGGAGACCAGCTCGGCAGTCTTGCGGATGTCTGGAACCAGCCGACCCAGCATGTCGCCGGCTTCCTGGGCTGCCTTCACCGTATCGCCCGACATCGCCGAGATTTCGGCGGCTGCCGACTGGCTGCGTTCTGCAAGCTTGCGCACTTCCGAGGCGACGACCGCAAAACCCTTGCCGTGTTCGCCGGCACGCGCGGCTTCGACGGCGGCGTTCAGGGCGAGCAGGTCGGTCTGGCGGGCGATTTCCTGGACGATGCCGATCTTTTCGGCGATCGTGCGCATCGCAGCCACCGCGCGGTTGACGGCATCGCCGGAATTCTCCGCATCCTTGGCGGACTGGCGGGCGATCTTTTCGGTCTGGGCGGCGTTGTCGGCGTTCTGCTTGATGTTTGAGGCCATCTCTTCCATCGAAGCGGAGGCCTCTTCAGCCGAAGCCGCCTGTTCGGTCGCGCCCTGCGAAACCTGCTCGGAGCTGGCCGAGAGTTCCTGGCTGCCGGACGAGACGTTTTCCGCAGCCGCGATTGCGTCAGC
This sequence comes from Rhizobium sp. WYJ-E13, assembly GCF_018987265.1. Lineage (NCBI taxonomy): Bacteria > Pseudomonadati > Pseudomonadota > Alphaproteobacteria > Hyphomicrobiales > Rhizobiaceae > Rhizobium > Rhizobium sp. WYJ-E13. The sequence continues at coordinate 3,253,187 of NZ_CP076853.1, forward strand.
GACCACACCACGCAGGCGCTCCACCATCTGCTCCAGAGCGATACCAAGCGTATCCTTTTCCGAAAGTGGCTTAGGAGAAACAGTCAGGTCGCCGTTCGAGATCTGGTTGGCGATCTGTGCCGTGTTACGCAGGTTGCCGGTCATCCTCGTCATGGAATTGACAAGATCGCGGATCTCGTCATTGCTCTTGTGCTCGATGTCCTGTTCGAGATCGCCGATGCTGACGGCATCCGCAAGTTGAACCGCACGCTTGAGGCCACGGGAGATATTGAGCAGGATCCAGATGGCCGCAGCGGAGGATACGATAATCAGACCGACCGTCATCATAACCAGCAGGTTGCGCGACTGCGCATACTGGTCGTTGGTGGCGGCGTCGGTTTCGGCGACATTGCCGGTCACGGTGTCGTTCAGCTTGGTGAGAATGCCGAGAAGCTGGGTCGTCACCACCTGGCCTTCGCCCATCGAAATGACGCCGGCCTGGGTGTTGGATTCGGTGGTGTTCTGCTTGGCGAGGTCGGCCACGCGATCCTGCAGCGCCGTCCACTTGCCGTAGAGATCGCCGAACTGAGCCATGCCATTCCTGATGTCAGGGTCTTCCGAAGTGGCAAGGCGAGCCTGGAGCGCCTTGATCTGCTCGCGCTGTTGCGAGATCTCATCGACATAGCCGGCGATCTTTGTCGCATCGGTATTGATGATCGCATCCTTTTCGGCCCGGATGGAGCGCATCACGGCATCGGAGAGATCGCCGGAATCGCGCAGGTTGGCGACTGGACCGGCAACCATGACCGAGATGTCGTCATTGAGCGACGAAAGATTGTAGATCGAAAGACCGGCCATGGCGCAGGTCAGGAGAACGATGAAACCGAACACCAGGCCCAGTTTGAGTTTGATCGTGAAGCGCATTCCAAGACCCCTTTAGGACTACAGCGGATATCCCGCGAAATGACACATTGTGCCGCCGTACAAACGCTTCATGCGTTGCCGGCCGAGCCGGTGTGCCCCGGCGCGTCCATGCGCCGGCCATAACGGGGCCGCTGTTGCCGCGGCCCCAAAGCCTACCCGCCAGGAAGCGCCTATGCGCTTTCCCGGAAATCTTCGTCCGCCGTATCCGGCCCGCCCATTGACATATCCAGGGCGAACCCCTTGGCACGGGCTTGCTGAGCAGCAACGCCGTTGGCGAGAGCCGCTTTGCCGGCCGGTTTGCGCGCTGCGGCCGGAACCGGACTGCGCGTGGTTACCTTGGCGGCCGGAGTACGGCCCTGGCGGCCACTTGTCGCCATTGCCTTGCCACCCGCTGTATCGACCTTGAAGAAGGCAATCGATGTCTGCAGTTCCTCGGCCTGGGCGGCGAGTTCTTCTGACGTCGCAGACATCTGCTCGGAAGCGCCGGCATTCTGCTGGGTGACCTTGTCGAGCTGCTGGATCGCCTCGTTGATCTGCGACGCGCCGACATCCTGCTCGCGGCATGCGGAGCTGATCTCCGCCACGAGTTCCGCCGTCTTTCTGATGTCAGGCACCAGGCGGCCGAGCATGTCTCCGGCTTCCTGGGCAGCTGTGACGGTATCGCTCGACATGGCGCTGATTTCCGCTGCCGCCGACTGGCTGCGCTCAGCAAGCTTGCGCACTTCCGAAGCGACGACCGCAAAACCCTTGCCATGCTCGCCGGCACGGGCAGCCTCCACTGCTGCGTTGAGTGCGAGCAGGTCGGTCTGGCGGGCGATTTCCTGAACGATGCTGATCTTCTGGGCGATCGTACGCATGGCCTCGACCGCACGGGAAACGGCGTTTCCGCTCATCTCCGCATCCTTGGCCGACTGGCGGGCGATCTTTTCCGTCTGGGCGGCGTTATCGGCGTTCTGTTTGATATTGGCGGCCATCTCCTCCATCGAGGAAGAGGCCTCCTCGGCCGCCGAAGCCTGCTCGGTGGCACCCTGCGATACCTGCTCCGAGCTCGCCGAAAGCTCCTGGCTGCCGGCCGAAACATTCTCCGCTGCCGCAATTGCGTCCGCGACGACATCGCGCAAACGCTCCACCATCTGTTCGAGCGCGGTCCCGAGTGTGTCCTTGGCCGAGAGCGCCTTCGGAGAAACTGTCAGGTCTCCGGCGGCAATCTGCGTGGCAATGTCGGCGGTGGCACGAAGATTGGTGACCATGCTTTGCATGGCGATGCCGAGCGTATCCTTGACCGAAAGCGGCTTCACCTCGACCGAGAGGTCGCCTTCTGCGATCTGGTTGGCAACATCGGCGGTAGAGCGCAGGTTATTCACCATGCCGAGCATGGCAATGCCGAGCGTATCCTTGTCGGAGAGTGGCTTCGGTGTAACGCTGAGGTCACCGTTCGAAATCTCGTTTGCGATGCCAGCGGTATTGCGCAGATTGTCCGTCATGACGTTGATCGTGTTCACCAGGTCCTTGATCTCGTCATTGCTCCTGATCTCGACCCTTTGGTTCAGATCGCCGATGGCGACGGCGCTGGCGACGTTCATGATCTTGCGCAGGCCGCTGTTGATGCCAAGCGCGATCCACAGCGCGGCAGCGAAAGCAATGACGGAAGCGCCGATGGCAATGCCGATCAGCAGGTTTCTGGTATTGCCGTAGAGGATTTCCGTATCGTCGTCGGCTTGGGTCATCGACTTTTGCTGAAGCGCGACAAGTGTTGTAAAGACGTCTTCCAGTTCCGTGACGATGGCCCGAACTTCTCCACCGGAATAAGCCGTGGCCGTTGCCCTGTCGCCGCTTTCCTGCATGGAGGCGACTTTATTGGAACCTTCCACGAAACGTTTGCTGAGCTCCACCAGCCTGTCCCATGTTGGCTTGCCGTCTGCAGTTGCGAGCTGTTGGCCGCCTGTTGCGAATGTCAGCAATTCATCCATGCTCTTCGCCGAATTCTCGTAATTCCTATTGGCCGCCTCGGGATCCATTTCCAAAAGGGCGTTCTTCTGCCACCTGATGGCATCGAGCTCGGCAGCTTTTGCTTCCAGAGCCAATTCCAGTCTTTTTGATGGACCTGCGATCAGCTCGCCGACGGCGGCATTCAGCGAGCTGAGACTGATAATTCCATAAACCGCGCTGCCTACCAGCAACAGTATGACGAAGCCGAACGCGGCCGCGAGCTTGAGCTTGATCGTGATACGCATCGCAATACCCCTATTTGAAAGCGACGTAATAAACGTGGACCGATGGTTCCTGTTGCTGCCTCATGCAGCAAGACATTCCGGTAGGCGTAGACAGGTCGCACAAAGGTCTTGCGGCCTTGCGTCCGGCGTTCCTGGTCGCCGGAAGCTCGTGTCAAGGGCCGCATGCGCAGCCCTGAGGGGATAAAGCGCTCAGGCACTTTCCTTGAACTCTGCATCCCCGTCGTCGGGGCCGCCCATGGAGAGGTCGAGGGCAAAGCCCTTGGCGCGTGCCTGCTGGGCGGCGACCGTATTGGCGGCCGCGGTCTTCTTGCTGACCGGCTTGCGACCTCCGGTCGGAAGCGGCGTGCGCACCGTGACCTTGGCGGCCGGAGCGCGGGAGAGGCGGTTGCCGGCCATATCCACCTTGAAGAAGGCGATCGAGGCCTGCAGTTCCTCAGCCTGGGTTGCCAGCTCTTCGGAGGTCGCCGACATCTCTTCGGAAGCGCCGGCATTCTGCTGCGTCACCTTGTCGAGCTGCTGGATCGCTTCGTTGATCTGGGCAGCACCGATATCCTGCTCGCGGCAGGCAGCACTGATCTCGGAGACCAGCTCGGCAGTCTTGCGGATGTCTGGAACCAGCCGACCCAGCATGTCGCCGGCTTCCTGGGCTGCCTTCACCGTATCGCCCGACATCGCCGAGATTTCGGCGGCTGCCGACTGGCTGCGTTCTGCAAGCTTGCGCACTTCCGAGGCGACGACCGCAAAACCCTTGCCGTGTTCGCCGGCACGGGCGGCTTCGACGGCGGCGTTCAGGGCGAGCAGGTCGGTCTGGCGGGCGATTTCCTGGACGATGCCGATCTTTTCGGCGATCGTGCGCATCGCAGCCACTGCGCGGTTGACGGCATCGCCGGAATTCTCCGCATCCTTGGCGGACTGGCGGGCGATCTTTTCGGTCTGGGCGGCGTTGTCGGCGTTCTGCTTGATGTTTGAGGCCATCTCTTCCATCGAAGCGGAGGCCTCTTCAGCCGAAGCCGCCTGTTCGGTCGCGCCCTGCGAAACCTGCTCGGAGCTGGCCGAGAGTTCCTGGCTGCCGGACGAGACGTTTTCCGCAGCCGCGATTGCGTCAGCGACCACACCACGCAGGCGCTCCACCATCTGCTCCAGAGCGATACCAAGCGTATCCTTTTCCGAAAGCGGCTTAGGAGAAACAGTCAGGTCGCCGTTCGAGATGAGATCTGCCACGTTGGCCGTTGTGCGTAGGTTTGACACCATGCTCTGCATGGCGATGCCGAGAACATCCTTGTCCGACAGCGGTTTTGCGTCGACCGAGAGATCCCCCATGGCGATCTTGTCGGCAAGCGCTGCAGTGCTGCGCAGGTTGGCGGTCATGACATTGACCGTGTCGATCAGATCCTTGATCTCATCATTGGTCTTGATCTCGACCTTCTGTTCGAGATCGCCCTTCGACACGGCCTCCGCAATGAAGGCAACTTTCTTCAGACCGCGGTTGATGCCGAATGCGATCCAGACCGCGATGGCCGTCGAGAAGACGAACAGCACCACTGCCATGCCGATCAGGGCACTGCTGGAATTGTCGTATTGGACATTCGTCGCTTCGTCCGTAGCACGCAGATCCTCAACGATGTGATTGTTGAGTTCACCCAGGATCTTCAGAAGATCGTCCGTGACCTTTGCACCATCGCCCATAGAGATCTGGGCGGCATGCGCATTGCTTTCAGTTGTGTTCTGGGTTGCCAGATCGAGGATCTGGTCCTGCATTCGCGTCCAATTCGGATAGACCGAGCGGAATTCTGCGAGCTTGCCGATGATTGCGGGGTTGGTCTCCTTGTCGAGCCCGGCCAGCCGATCGTCGATGGACTTTCGTTCCTGCGTGACCGTGTCCCGATATCCGGTAATGGCAGCGGGATCCGTGTTCATGATGGCATTCTTCTCGGCGCGGATCGATGCGGCGACCGCATCAGAAAGCTCGCTTGAATTCAAAAGGTTCTTGGCAGGACCGGCAACGATATCGGTGACGGCAGCATTGAGTGAATATAGATTGGTAATGGCAAGACCTGCCATTCCCAGCGCCAATAATATTACGAGACCAAAAGCAATACCTAGCTTCATTTTAATGGTGAAACGCATCTCTATCCCCTGGAAGCGGAAAAATACTGTCTCGCAAGGCGGCCCAAGAGCGGATCGCCAGTGAAGAAACCAAAGAAGAGCCAAAAAAGGGGGACAGCGAGTAATTCACTTCCCAGCAGTCGGACATCTAGTGATCACGACGCTAACGCATACACACGTTGCGGGATATTTCCGTCCGGGGCCGCCGAAACGGCCTCGGAGAGTTTCGGTTCACTGCGAAGCACTCAGGCGCTTTCGCGGAAGTCGTCGTCGCCGGCGTCCGGGCCGCCCATCGACATATCCAGGGCAAAACCCTTGGCACGTGCCTGTTGGGAAGCTACGGTGTGGCCGTGATTGTGGTTTTGCGTCGCCGGAGTTGGCTTGCGTGGGGCAGCGGCGGCCGGAGCCTTGATCACCTTGGCGGTCGTCTTTGCAGCGGTCTTCCGTACACCGGCACGGGTCGCGCCTGCCGTATCGACCTTGAAGAAGGCAATCGAAGCCTGCAGTTCCTCGGCCTGAGCAGCAAGCTCTTCGGAGGTTGCCGACATTTCTTCGGAAGCGCCGGCATTCTGCTGGGTTACCTTGTCGAGCTGCTGGATTGCTTCATTGATCTGCGAGGCGCCGATATCCTGTTCACGGCAGGCGGCACTGATCTCCGAGACCAGTTCGGCAGTCTTGCGGATGTCAGGAACCAGGCGGCCGAGCATTTCGCCAGCATCGCGTGCGGCCTTGACCGTATCGCTCGACATGGAGGAAATCTCTGCGGCCGCCGACTGGCTGCGTTCTGCCAACTTGCGGACTTCGGATGCGACCACCGCAAAGCCCTTGCCATGTTCGCCGGCACGAGCCGCCTCGACAGCGGCATTCAGGGCGAGCAGGTCGGTCTGGCGGGCGATTTCCTGGACGATGCCGATCTTTTCGGCGATCGTGCGCATCGCATCGACGGCGCGGTTGACGGCGTCGCCGGAAGCTTCCGCGTCCTTGGCGGACTGGCGGGCGATCTTTTCGGTCTGCGCGGCATTATCGGCATTCTGCTTGATGTTCGCAGCCATCTGCTCCATCGAGGCGGAGGCCTCTTCAGCGGAAGCCGCCTGTTCGGTCGCACCCTGCGAGACCTGCTCGGAGCTGGCCGAGAGTTCCTGGCTGCCCGAAGAAACGTTGTCGGCAGCAGACAGGGCATCCGCAACGACACCACGCAAGCGTTCGATCATGATATTGACGTTGCCGAGCAGTTCACCGATTTCGTCATGCGTGGTGATTTCGGCCATCTTCGTCAGGTCGCCTTCGGCAACTTCGCGGACAACGGTGTTGGCGCGGCTAAGACCCTTGCTGATGGTATTCGCGATCCAGAAGGCAGTGAGGCCAGCAACCAGCAACGCTACGGCAGCAACCGCAATCATCGTCGTGCGCGTCGTGGCATACTGCTGATCGGCGCTATCATCCGCTTCCTTCATGCGCTGTTTTTCGAGCGTCAGAATTTCATCGAGTGTGGCGTCGATATCGTTGGCCGCCTGGCGAGCCGTCGTGACCGAGACATTGTTGGCGCCGTCCATATTGCCGCCCTTGATGAATTCTCGGATCTGGTCGTCGGCCTGATTGAATGCCTTGGAGAGTTCGGCAACTCGTTCCCAACGCGCCTTGCCTTGCTCGGTCGCAAGCTTCGTCACGGCAGCGAAGGCATCGGCGAAGTCCTTGCGAGCCTTGTTGCCTTTCTCGACCGCACCGGAAGCGTCGTCGGCATTCCGCGCCGTCAGGAGATTCTTCTGCTGGCGGATGGCTTCGAGCTGGGCGATATTGATCTGTTGCGCCAGGTCGAGGCGCGCAGCGGGACCGGCAAGAAGGTTACCGATCGTGTCGTTTAGCGAGCCGAGGCTGAAGATGCCGTAGGCGGCAGTACCCATGAGCATGAGAATGATAAAAGTGAACGCTGTCACCAGCTTTGTCTTGATCGTCAATCGCATCGTCTTAACCCCTCAATGATTGGCCCCCGGCTAGTTGACGGCCCCCGCCGTCTCATGCCTCGATGAGAAAATCGCCTGCAAATTCGGAAGGATGATGAACTCGCCCCCCCTCTTGACCAGGCAGTTGATATAATCGGCGCGCCAGCGCATACCCACGCTTGGCGGCGGTTCGCTGGCGCTCTTCGTCAGCGTCGTCACCTCGTTCACCTTGTCGGTGCGCATTCCCACGAGTGTCTGCTCCCCCTGCAGGTCAACCTCGATGACGATGATGCGGCTGTCGATCGTCGCTTCCGAAGCTTCCATCCCGAAAGCGAGACGAAGATCGGCGAGCGGAATGACCTTGCCGCGGAAGTTGATGACGCTGGCGACGAAAGGCTGGGCACCCGGCACCGCGGTTTCGGGAAGCAGATCCAGGATTTCCTGGACGATGACCGCTTCCAGAGCGAAGGTCTCGCCATTGAGATCGAAAGTCAGAACTTCGACTTCCTCGGCATAATTCCAGTGTTTGTCGAATTTTTCGGCTGTTGCTGCTGTGCTCATCCTGCCACGCGCAATTGCGCCTCCTGTTGCTGACCCGCGGCAACGAGGTGCCCGACGTCAAGAATGAGAGCGACGCTGCCGTCGCCAAGAATGGTGGCGCCAGAGAAGGTCGCCACGTTGTTGTGCAGTTTCGACATCGACTTGATGACCGTCTGGTGGTCGCCGATGATCTGGTCGACCACCAGACCGACACGTTCGGTACCCGTCGAGATGACGACCACCTTCTGATGCACGTCCGGCTTGGTGCCGGTGCGGAAGAGATCGCGCAGCCTGAGGAACGGCACCAGGCTGTCGCGCAGCGAGATGAAGCTGCGCCCACGCGAGCGGAGATCTTCTTCCAGCGACAGTTCGAGGCATTCTTCGACCGCCGAGAGCGGGATGACGTAACGGCCGGAACCGACACGCACCAGCAGGCCATCGATGATCGCGAGCGTCAGCGGGATGCGAAGAGAGACTTCCGATCCCTGCCCCGGAAGGCTGACGATCTCGATGGCGCCACGCAGCGCCTCGACCGTCTTCTTGACGACATCCATGCCGACGCCGCGGCCGGAGAGATTGGTGATCTGCGCGGCGGTGGAGAAGCCCGGCGCGAAGATGAGCTGCAGCAGCTCCTGATCGGAAAGCGGCTGGCCGGGTGCAATCAGGCCAGAAGATTCCGCCTTGGCGCGAACCCGCTCGCGGTTGATGCCGCGGCCGTCATCCTTGATGGAAATGATGACTTCGCCGCCGGACTGGCGGGCGGCAAGCGTCACGGTCCCTGCTTCCGTCTTGCCGGCGCCAAGGCGTTCGGCTGGCGGCTCGAGGCCGTGGTCGATCGAGTTGCGGACGAGGTGGACAAGCGGATCGGCGAGACGCTCGATGACGGTCTTGTCGACTTCGGTGGTCTCGCCTTCGGTGACGAGTTCGATCACCTTGCCGGTTTCACGCGCGAGATCATGGACGAGGCGGCGGAAGCGCGAGAAGAGCGTTCCGACCGGCACCATGCGCAGCACCATCATCGTGTCGCGAAGCTCGCCGGAGAGACGTTCGATTTCCTCCGAAACCGAGCGCAGGGCGATATCCGAGCTGGAACTTGCCAGCTGGCTGAGGCGCGACTGGGCGATGACGAGTTCGCCGACGCGGTCCATCAGTTCGTCGAGACGTTCTGCCGGAACGCGGACATTTTCCTGCGCTTTTGCCTGGGCTGCGGCTTGGGCGGGTGCGGGTGTTTCGCGCTTCACCGGAACGGCCTCGACCGGGCGGAATTCCGGAGAGGCGGCGGGTGTTGCCGCGGCGACGGGAGCGGCGTCAATTACATCCTTCTTTGTATCAACCGGTGCGGCTTGCGGACCGGCGATCTCCTGAACATCGAGCTCCATATCGTCCATGACGAAGATGAAGACGTCGTCGATGGCGGAACGGTCCTGCTCGCTGGTCAGAACAACGTCCCACGAAACATAGAGTTCGGTCGGGACCAGATCATCGAGTGTCGGAATGCCTGATGTATTTGCACGGACTGTGCATTCGCCGAGATCGCGGAGTTCGTCCAGAAGGCTGAGCGGGTTGGTGCCGTTGGCCATGGCATTTGCCGGCAGGCTGAAACGGATGCGCCAGGTCGTCGTCTTCTTGGCAGGAGAGGCTGCAGTGACAGCGGGCGCTGCAGCGGCAGGCGCGGCAGCCTCCTTGGCCTCGGCCTTGCCGCCGACGGCGGCCTGAAGCTGGGCGAGCAGCTTGTGGCCGGTATCGCCATGATCGGCATCGGGTTGCTCGACGAGAGCCCGCATGTGATCCTGCGCGGCAAGGACGGCCGCGACGAGTTCGGCGGTCGCCGGAACCTCACCCTTGCGGACACGGTCGAAGGCCGTTTCGCAATGATGGGTGAAAGCGGCAAGCGCCTCGAAGCCGAACATCGCCCCCGAGCCCTTCAACGTGTGAAGGCCACGGAACACGGCGTCGACGAGATCCTTGTTTTCGAGGTCGTGGTTAAGGTCGAGAAGGCCGGCCTCGATCGCCTCGAGGCATTCGGCTGCTTCGGTACGGAATACTGCGACTGGATCAAGCGAGCTCATCTGCCAAGGACCTTCTTCACGATCTTAACGAGATTTTCCGGATCGAACGGCTTGGTGAGCCAGCCGGTCGCACCGGCGGCCTTGGCGCGCGCCTTGAGGTCGGCATCGGACTCCGTCGTCAGGAAGATGATCGGCACGCCGGCCTGGGCGGGCAGCTTGCGCAGCTCCTCGATCATCGTCAGCCCGTCCATGACGGGCATGTTGAGATCGGTGACGATCAGGTCGAAATTGCCGCTCTTGGCGATTGCCAGGCCCTCGGCGCCATTGACGGCTTCGGTGACTGCGTAACCTGCATTGGTGAGCGTGACCTTGGTGGTCAGCCGGATGCTGGCGGAATCGTCGACGGTCAGGATGTTTGCGCTCATAATGTCACCTCTTTATGCAACCAGAACTTCTTGTCTTCTTCATCGAAGGCCTCGGTAAATCCGGCCCGCTCGAGAACCTTGAGAAGCGAACCGCTGGCCGGAGTCGAAAGGGTAAAAGTCTTACCTGCGGCCTTTGCCTGACGGCGGGCCGCTTCGATGAGCTGAAGGAAACTCAGATCCGCCTCCGCATTCTCAGGGAGACTTAGAGTAATATTGTTATTGTCACGGAATCGATCAACAATCTTCGAATATACTTCTGAAGCATTACGAATGCTCAGAACTTCTGGAAGGGATATAGATTCGCAATATTGTGCCTGAGTATCCAATGCGGCCTCCATGGTCGGAGAAATACTTAACGACCCTAAAAGGACTCTCATGACAGGCTTAACAGCGCGTAAACGGCGGTTGTAGGAAAGTGCAATTAGCGCGAGTCCGGACTCCCTGAATTATCATCCAAGATAATTTATACTGAAGCCTTCTCACATTATAAAATACCATAAAAAACAAAAAGATAAACAGCGACAACGCAAGGCCTGTCAATTCTTGCCGAATACTTTCATAGGTTGTTAATCACAACGTCTACGAGTCTGTGGCGTTTACCTGCCGTTTCCATCCTGCCCGTACAAATAGAGTCAAATTGCCTGTGTTTATAAGTAAAGGTACAAAAATGACAAACGCGACGGCATCGGCACAGACTGCGTTTTACGCATCAGGTTTGGATATCAGTCAGACTCTGGAATCGGCCCGCACCCAGGTCGAGGAGCGCTTCCTCGAAGGTGGCACTGTCCTGCTGTCCGTCATGGATGTCCTCAATCGTCTGTTGACGTCGCTGGACCAGATCACCAAGGCGCTCGACAACAATGAGGCGAGTGATACCAGCGCCGATCTCAATGCAACCGTCCAGAACCTGATCGAGCTTCCGGGCGCCGAAGAAAACCGCCAGCAGGCCCTGGCGGCACTTGCCCAGACCGGCTCGGAACTGCATCGGCATGTCGCTGATATGCAGGAGACGATGCGTTATCTGCGCACCTTTGCGGTCACGGTGAAGATAACAGGCGCGGGCCTTGCCGAATTCGCGGGCTTCGCTCAGGAGATCCTCGAACGCATCTATTCAGGGACCGACGAAGTCAACCGTTTCGCTACCCATCTCGACAGCCTGCAGAAGGAGGTCAAGCTCGCCCTCTCCTTCGGCAACAGTCTCTCCAAGAACTATGCCGACACCGTTCCTGCCGTTGCCAGGGCACTCAAGAACGACGCGAAGAAGATCGCCGATCATCGCCAGAATCTCGGCGCGATCGCCCGCGACGTCGGTGCCGTTGCCCGTGGCGTGCAGGCCAAGGTCGCATCCACGCTTTCGGCGCTGCAGATCGGCGATATCACCCGCCAGCGCATCGAGCATGTGCAGAGCACCTTCTCGTTGCTGGAGGATTTTTTCGTAAGCGAGGACGGCGCCAGGCTCGATGCCGACGCACGCAAGCGCCTGCAGAACGTCATTCATCACCTGACGGCCGCCCAGATAGCGGACATGTGCACGGATTTCCAGCGGGATTCCCGCAATGTCGTGCAGACTATCGCGAGTTTCAGCCAGGATACGCAGGAAATTCTGAGGTTGCGCGACCAGATGAGTGGTCAGAGCGACGGCAATGGCGGCAATTTCATGCGCGCGCTGGAATCCAGCGTCTCGGCCGCCCACGAGATCGTCAAACAGGTCGATGCCGCGGGCCGACAGGCCGATCAGGTCAGTCAGTCGACCCTCGGCACCGCCGCGACGCTTCTGCACTCCATCGAGGCGATCCGCGCGGTCAAGACCGATATTCACTACATGGCGCTGAATACCAACCTGCGCTGCAGCCGTCTCGGAGAAGAGGGCAAGTCGATCAACGTCGTTACCGCCGAGCTGCGAATCTTTGCCGGCAAGCTCGACGATTCAGCCGATGCCATCGTCAACGGCCTGCCGGCACTCGAAGCCTCGGCCGGACGCGTTGCTCCTGCAGGCAGCGCCAAGAACGGCGGCCTTGCCGAAAGCCTCACCTCGGCGGTCGGCACGATCCGCTCCGCAGCCGACCTGATGGAAGACGAGCTCAAGGTGCTTGCCGAACATGGCCGCGAGGTCGCGACCAAGATCAACCTGCTGATCGGCAAGCTCGATTTCCAGCATGATCTCGGCGATGTGCTCGCTCGCTGTGCCGATGTTCTGGAAACCGTGGCCGGCGATCGGATCGCCGATATCTCCGACATCGCCGAGGCGATTGCTCCGCTCGACCGCAAGATCTTCAAGCTCTACACGATGGTGCAGGAGCGCAATGTCCATCGCGACATCGTTCCCGCCACCGAGGAAATGGCGGCACCCGCATCTGCTGAGCCGGCAAAAGCCCAGAGCGACGAGGATCTGTTCGAGGACGCGCTTTTTTGAAGCAAGGCCCACGCGTTACAGCATCGGCCCAAAAATCGGAATCGATTTTCGGAAAGCCTGATGCGTAGATTCAATGAGCTATAGAGCGTTCTTAGTGCGTCCGAATGGACGCACGGCGCTCTAATTGGTCCGGCGGAACTTGTTTGCCGCCTCGATCGCCGCCTTCTGCTGGTCGTCCTCGATGCCGAGATAGAAATCCTCGAGCACCGGGTCGGTCAGCCCCGCCCGCCGCGACAGCACGTACCATTTCGCGGCCTCGATTGGATCGGGCGGGGTACCGAGCGCATTGATGTAGAGATGTGCGAGCTTGTTCTGTGCAACGACATTGCCGCGGTTGGCGGCAAACTTCAGCCACTCGAAGCCACGCACGTAATCCTTCGGCCCGCCGATACCGTTGACCAGCCAGATACCCATGTCGAGCTGCGCCGTATCGAACCCCGCGCGCGCCGCGCGCGCCAGCCAGTCGCGGGCCAGAAGCTTCTTGTCTTCAGGCAGATCGGCAACCTTCTGGTAGATCTGCGCAACTGCATATTGCGCATCGGCGACGCCCTGTTCCGCAGACTTCTCATAATAAGGCAAGGCAAGCTTCAGCCCCTTGTCGCCGCGATTGTCGGCAACGAGCGTCTGCGCCCAGTTGAATTCGGCAGACGAATTGCCCGCATCGGCCGCTTTGCGCATGAATTCATCGGCCTTCGCCTTGTCGCGCGTGACGTTGTTGCCCTCCATGAGGAGCAGGGCATATTTGAACATGGCTGCCGGATCGCCACCCTCTGCTGCCTTGCCGTACCAGAAGGCTGCGTTCTTCATGTCTCGCTTGACGCCAAGCCCCTGCGACAGGATTTCCGCAATCAAGGTCTGGGCAGCCGGATCGCCGAGCTGCGCCCGCGGCAACGCCTTGTCCATGGCAGTCAGGTAATAGCCACGCTGATAGGCGCCGAACGCCTCGTCGATCTGCCCCTTGTATTCCTTTTCAGGCGGCAGGTCGGGCAGCTTTGCACCCATACGATCGAAAACCCCGACGCCATCGGATGGAATGGCGCCAGCGGGCGGCTGCGGCCGGTCGGTACGGAATGTCTGGCTGGGCCTCGCCGAGGGTTCGGTAATCGCTTCACTCGCCTGGGCCAGCGCAAACTCCGGCCTGACCGCCAGCAGGGCGGTTATGCAAAGGAGAACGCATCTCGAAAGGCGGGCAGGGATCGGCATGAGGGCGATATCAATCCTCAAACCGTGGCGCTTTTTCGTCAAGCAAGGCATTGATCTGAGCCACGATCGAGGACGCCTGCGCCGGCTCCCCAAAAACCCCCATGCGCATCGCCACGAACTCCGCGCCGGTCTCGGCAACGGCAAGCGCGGAAGCCGGATCAGTGCCGCCCATCACGATGCAGGGGATCTCGATCATCGATGCCCACCACTCGGCAAGCGCCAGGTTCTTCGGATGCGCCTCCGGCTTGATGTCGCCATCGAGCTTGCCGAAGAAGATGTAGTCGGGCCGTTCCTCGCCGACTTCCAGCGCCGTATGCCGGTCGGCCGCATTGCCGCCGCCGACGATCAGCTTGTCCGCGTAACGATCGATCGCATCGGCAATCTCGCTTGCCGGTCCTGTGATATGCAGGCCATCGGCCTTCGAACGGCCGACAACGCGGCTGTCGCCGGCGATCAGTGCCGCAGCACCGGCAGCCTGAATGATCGGGACAAGCTTCTCCGCGCGTTTCTGGAAGCTGCCGTCATCCAGATCGTATTGCGGCAGAATGACGGATGCGACATCGCCGCCATCAAGCGCATCGGCGACGCTCTTCACCTGTTCATCGGCATCGGCGATATCGGGCACAACAAGGACAAGGCGGCAGCGGTTTTCCGGTTCGGTCATGAAGTCTTTCCATCTGCGGCAGTTTTTCCCGCTCTATGGCGGATCCGCACTCGTTTTGAGTGAGTAATTCCGATAGAGGGGGCTTGCAAGGGGAGGAACTTCAAAAGCATGCCGCAAGATCTGTCATTCTACTACGCTGCAATCCCGGCTGTCATTCTGGTCGGGCTTGCCAAAGGCGGGATGGGCGACGCTTTGTCGCTGATCGGCCTTCCCTTTCTCGCCCTCGTGGTCGCACCCGTCGAGGCCGCCGCGATCCTGCTTCCCATTCTCGTCTTCATGGACATGATATCGCTGGTGATCTGGCGCCGGCATGGCGACTGGACGACGCTGAAGATCATGCTGCCAGGCGCTATTCTCGGTATCGCCTTCGGCTGGACCACCTCGGCTCTCGTACCAGGCAATGTGCTGCGTATTCTCATCGGCGCCGTCACCATCGCCTTCTGCCTGCGTTATTTCTGGAACAATTTCGGCCCCGGCAAGGGGAAGGTCATCCCGCCGCGGCCCCAGCGCCCGGTGGTGGCGAGCCTTTGGAGCACGCTTTCCGGCTATGGCAGCTTCGTCGCCCATGCCGGCGGCGCGCCCTTCCAGATCTATGCTTTGCCACTCAAGCTGCCGCCGCGGGAATTCACCGGCACTAGCGTGCGCTTTTTCGCCATCCTGAACGCCGTAAAGCTCATTCCTTATTTCGCGCTTGGCCAGCTCGACACCCGCAACCTCCTGGCTTCTGCTACGCTTCTGCCCTTCGCTCCGCTGGCAACAATTACCGGCGCATGGTGCGTACGGCGCATGAAGCCGCAGATATTCTATCCCTTCATGTATGCCATGGCGCTGATCGCCGCTTTACTGATCCTGCGCGAAGGCATGCTCGAATAGGGTTGCCTTCCGTTGCGATGCACAATTTCCTTGCTGCAAGAGCCTGTTTGACGTAGCTTTTTGCGATGTCGAACGCGGACCCCTTCACTGCGATTGCCGATCCGAACCGGAGGTTTTTGCTGGAGGAATTGCGGCGCGCGCCGAAGACGGTCAATGAGCTTGCCGAGGGCCTGCCGATCAGCCGCCCGGCCGTGTCGCAACATCTGAAGGCGCTGCTTGAAAGCAACCTCGTGTCCGTGACCTCGGAAGGCACGAAGCGCATCTACACGGTCAACAACCGCGGTTTCGACAAGCTCAATCTCTGGCTCGATCAGTTCTGGGCCTGAAGACGCCCTTTTCTCATAAAAACGCCAGCCCGATGCCGCATGCAAGGGACTGGCGCTTGATTTCGGTTATTCACCGGGTCTTGCTTGATAGTCTAGAAAACTGGGGAATTTACCTTTTCTTTCACAAGACTGATATCCGGCGATATCCTGGAAAGATCAATGGACGGATGACTTGAGACGCTCGATCTCGTCCTTGATGCGCAGCTTACGGCGCTTGCATTCGGCAAGTTCAGTATCGGAAATAGAGGGAGATGTTCTCAGGGCATGCAACTCCTCCTCGAGAGCGACATGCTTTTTCTGGAGCGATTCAAGATGAGCTTGAACAGTCATTTGACCCTTCCTTCCTCTTACCCTTCCCCAGCCATCCATTGCTGGAGATCCAAGGTGTCAACCAGCGGACTGTGACACATTTTTAAAGGCTTGTCGAAGGCCAAAAGATGAAGACTAAGCGGCAAATTCATGATCAACACTAACTTCCCGTTACCTCTATTTGGTGATAGGAGCTTGCGGAAATTATCGGCAGACCGGACAAGGTCCGAAGACGATCATGGGGAATACAAATGGCCGATCAGGAACAGGCGGAAATCAGGCTCATGGTGGCGCGTCTGCGCCAGGAGCACGAGGATTACGACGCCGCGATCAACGCCATGATTGAGACAGGCTGCGACGCGCTGCGCATCCAGCGCATGAAGAAGAAGAAGCTGGTCATCAAGGACAAGCTCTCCAAGTTGGAAGACCAGATCATCCCCGATATCATCGCCTGAAGGAACGATTGTGACGATGACAGACAGACCGCCAGTCGCCATAATCATGGGCAGCCAGTCCGACTGGGAAACCATGAAGAATGCTGCCGATACGCTGGAGGCGCTGGAAATCGAGTATGACGCGCGTATCATCTCGGCTCATCGCACACCCGACCGGCTCGTCACTTTCGCCAAGGGAGCGCGCGCGGAGGGGTTCAAGGTCATCATTGCAGGCGCCGGCGGCGCGGCCCACCTTCCGGGAATGACGGCTGCCATGACGCCGCTGCCGGTCTTTGGCGTGCCGGTCCAGTCGAAGACGATGTCCGGTCAGGACAGCCTGCTTTCCATCGTCCAGATGCCGGGCGGCATCCCCGTCGGTACGCTTGCCATCGGCAAGGCCGGCGCCATCAACGCTGCTCTTCTCGCCGCTGCCGTGCTCGCCCTCTCCGACGAGGAGATCGCCGACCGCCTCGACGAATGGCGCGAGCGCCAGAGCGCCTCGGTCGCCGAATATCCGATGGACGATCTCTGATGGTAAGAACGATAGGCATCATCGGCGGCGGCCAGCTCGGCCGCATGCTCGCCATGGCCGCAGCCCGGCTGAACTTCCGCACAATCATATTGGAGCCACAGGCCGACAGCCCCGCCGCCCAGCTCGCCAACCGGCAGATCGTCGCCGCCTATGACGATCCGGCAGCGCTCGCCGAATTGGCTGATCTCTGCGACGTCGTGACGTACGAGTTTGAGAACGTGCCCGTTGCGGCTGCAGAACGGCTGGCAAAGAATGTGCCTGTCTATCCACCCCCGAAGGCGCTGGAAGCCGCACAGGACCGCCTCATCGAAAAACGTTTCATCAACGGCTGCGGGATCCCGACCGCCCGTTTTCATGCCGTCGACAGCCAGGCCGATCTCGAGCAGGCGTTGAAGGATTTCGGCGGTCAGGGTGTGCTGAAGACCCGCCGCCTCGGTTATGATGGCAAGGGCCAGAAGGTGTTCCGCTCACCGGCCGACAGTCCTGACGGGACCTATGCGGAGCTCGGCTCGGTGCCGCTCATCCTCGAAAGCTTCGTCGCCTTCGAGCGCGAGATCTCGATCATCGCCGCCCGCGCCACTGAGGGAACCGTGCTCTGCTTCGACCCGGCCGAAAATGTCCATCGCAACGGCATCCTTCATACATCGGCCGTACCGGCGGCGATCTCCGCTGCCACCGCCGATGCGGCACGCAAGGCTGCTGAACAAATCCTCACCGCGCTCGACTACATCGGCGTCATCGGCATCGAATTCTTCGTACTGACCGATGGCAGCCTGATTGCCAACGAAATGGCGCCGCGCGTCCACAATTCCGGCCACTGGACGGAAGCCGCCTGCGTCGTCTCGCAATTCGAGCAGCATATCCGCGCCGTCGCCGGCCTGCCGCTCGGTAATCCGCGCCGCCATTCCGATTGCGTGATGCAGAACCTGATCGGCGACGATATCCTGGCCGTTCCGGACTGGCTGAAACGCGACGACACGCTTGTGCACCTCTACGGCAAGACCGAGTCGCGCCCTGGCCGGAAGATGGGCCACGTGACGATGCTGACGGGCGATACCACCTGAACCTTTGCCCGGACAGCGCCTGAAAACCGCGGAAAAAAGCCTTCACGTGGTTGACACAGGGCAGAGGCCGGGTTATCTGCTCCCCCACCTGAAGAGCGCGCCCAGCCGGCGCGCTTTTGATTGTTAAAGATACGGGCGAATGTGAATTCCCCCAGAAACATCGCGGATCAGAAAAATGAAGATCAAGAATTCGCTCAAGTCGCTCAAGGCGCGTCATCGTGACAACCGTCTCGTTCGCCGCAAGGGCCGCATCTACATCATCAACAAGCAGAACCCGCGCTACAAGGCTCGTCAGGGCTGATTGTACGTGTATCCGGTTTGTCTGCCTGCGGGCTGGCATATCGGTTGGTCGCTTCGGTGATCACGTCAAATTTGTTTGATCTTCAGCGATGGCGGGCTAATATGTCCGCCATGCGCTTTTTTGCTATGACCTCAGCGGCGCTGCCGCTTGCCCTCACCCTGTTCGCCCCAGCCCTTCCTGCCATGGCGCAGCAGATGGACGTTATTGTCGAGCAGCCGGCCAATACCGATTCTTCGCCGAAACAGCGTCTCGACCAGCTCTACTCGCAGTTGAAGCGTGAACGCGATCCGGACAAGGCGAGCAGCATCGCCAATCAGATCCGCATGGAATGGAATGATTCCGGCAGCGCGACCATCAATCTCCTGATGCAGTGGGCCGACAAGGCGATCGAGGAAAAGCGCAATCCGGCAGCCCTGGACTTCCTCGATGAAGCCATCGCCCTGAAGCCGACCTATGCCGAAAGCTGGAACCGGCGCGCGACGCTGAACTTCGTGCTCGGCAACTATCGCAAGTCGATGGCCGATATCGAGCAGGTGTTGAAAATCGAGCCTCGCCATTTCGGCGCGCTGTCCGGCATGGCGGCTATCCTCGCCACAACAGGCAATGACGACATAACGCTCAAGGCCTGGGAGCGCATTCTCGATGTCTACCCCGCCGATCGCACCGCCCAGGATCAGGTCAATACGCTCTCGGAAAAGCTTGCCGGCAACCGCACCTGACCGATCCGCGCACACTTGACGGCGTGGGAAAGCACACAATCTTAAACTGATGATGTCGTCATCGTGCGGTTGAAACCATGCTTGCCGAAATCTCCGCCCTTCTCGTCCCCGTAGCCGCCGCCATCGGCTATTCTTCCTACAAGGCCCGCCAGTTTGAATATGCTTATCCCAATATCGGCGAACTGACCGATATCGGCGGCTATCGCATGAATGCCGTGCATGTGCCTCGCCCGGACAGCGCCGATCTTCCAGCTCTGGTTTTCATTCATGGCGCGAGCGGCAACCTGCTGGACCAGGCTAATGCTTTCCAAGAGCCGCTGGAAGGCCGCGCCGAGATGCTCTTCGTCGATCGCCCCGGTCATGGCTATTCGGAACGCGGCGGGCCGGAAAATGCCCTGCCTTCCGGCCAGGCCGACGCTATCGCCAGGCTGATGGAAAAGCGCGGCATCGAAAGGGCAATCATCATTGGCCATTCCTTCGGTGGCGCGATTGCCGCGGCCTTCGGCGTCCGCCATCCGGGCAAGACGGCAGGTCTTCTCTTCCTCGCGCCGGCATCCCATCCATGGCCGGGCGGCATCGACTGGTATTATCATGTCGCAACGGCGCCGGTTGTCGGCTGGCTCTTCAATCATGCAGTCGTCGTGCCTCTCGGCCTGCACCGATTGGAGCGCGGCACGCTGAACGTCTTCCGCCCCAATCCCCGCCCCGTTGATTACGTCGCCAGAACCGGCCCGTCGCTGGTGCTAAGGCCGCGCGCCTTTTACAACAATGCCGCCGACTTCAAACGGCTCCATGAATACCTGGCGGCCAATGCGCACCACTATTCCGAGATATCAGCACCAACCGTCATCATAACGGGCGACAAGGACGAAATTGTCTGGGAGCACCTGCATTCGCGCGGTCTGGCGCGGGATATCAAGGGGTCCGAACTCATCACGGTCAAGGGCGTTGGCCATAAGCCGGATTATCTTGCGACCGATGTCGCCATCGCCGCTATGGAGAAGATTGCCGGCAAGCCGCGCGACCTTGCAGCGATCGCCCGCAAGGCGGAAGAACGGCTGGCCGGCTCTTCCATCGATCAAACCGTCGGAACGGTGCCGCCATC
The DNA here is from genome assembly GCF_018987265.1 of Rhizobium sp. WYJ-E13. Classification (NCBI taxonomy): domain Bacteria; kingdom Pseudomonadati; phylum Pseudomonadota; class Alphaproteobacteria; order Hyphomicrobiales; family Rhizobiaceae; genus Rhizobium; species Rhizobium sp. WYJ-E13. The sequence goes on from NZ_CP076853.1 coordinate 3,273,287, forward strand.
GATGGTATATTCCGCGCCGTGAATGGAAGCGGCACGCGGCGAGGCCAGGAAGGCAACGAGTTCCGCCACCTCTTCCGGGCGCCCTGGCCGGCCGATCGATATGCCGCCAAGCGAATCCATCAGCAGCTTGCGGCCACTATCTTCGTCGGTACCGGCCTCTTGCGCGATCCGCCGGATCAGCGCTGTTGCGGCAGTGGTCTCGATGAACCCAGGCGCTATGGCATTCACCCGAACGCCCTTCGGTCCGACCTCTTTCGACAATCCCTTGCTGTAAGTCGACAATCCAGCCTTGGCCGCCGCATAGGCGAGCGTCGCTTCATAGAGCGGCAACCGCCTCTGGATCGAGGATATATGGATGATGACGCCGTGGCCACGCTTGATCATGCCGGGCAGAAACGATCGGTCGAGCCGCACCGGCGCCATCAGGTTGGCATTGATGTCCGCCTGCCAGTGCTCATCCGTCAACGCGGCAAAACCACCACTCGGCGCCGACGAGCCGCCGACATTGTTGACGAGAATATCGAGGCCGCCGAAACTGTCGAGCACCGTCGAGACGACGGTATCCACACCCTCCACGGTACTGATATCAGCCTGAATGAAGAGCGCAGGTACCTGCCCCTCGGGCAGCGGCGAGCGTGCAGTCGTCGCAACCTTCGCGCCGGCCGCCGAAAGGCGCTGCACGATTGCCTCACCCATACCCTTTGTACCGCCTGTGACAAGCACCCGCTTGTCAATGAACTCGTTCGGATCGAACGTAAAAGCAGGTGCGACAGTCATGCGTAGATCTCCAGATGCGTGATGACATCGCCGGCAAGTGTGAAGTGATAGTGGAGCGTGACAGGACTGCCTGGAAAATTGCCCGAAACCAATGCCGCCACGATCGGCCTGTCGGCGTCACCGGAAATCTCCCTGGGATCGACCGTCACACGATATTTGCGCGTCGTCTCCTCCATCCATTTGCGGATTTCGGCACGGCCATGCCTGTCTTCGCCTTCGTCGCGTACGCTGGCATCTGCGGCAAAACAGGTGAGCATGCCGTCGACATTCTTTTGATTCTTGGCGGCGTAATAAATCGCCAGCGGTTTCGGAAGCTCGATGTTCACTCGGAAAACTCCTCTTCTGTTGCTTCGCGAAAAGGATGGGCATAAGCTTACCAAATGACAAGAACATACAAAAAAGTATGGTACTTACCAAAAAGTAAGGCGCTGCGATGACACCCTATTCTGCCGCAACCGGCGTCGAGAACGTTCTGAAGATCCTGGAAGGGCGCTGGAAACTCATCATCCTCTTCCACCTGTTCGGCGGCAAGGTGCTGCGCTTTTCCGATCTCGAACGCGCCATCCCCGCCATCTCGCAGAAGATGCTGATCCAGCAGCTGCGCCAGATGGAAAATGACGGCATCGTGCTGCGCATCGTCCACCATCAGGTGCCGCCCAAGGTGGAATATCGTCTGACCGACTGGGGCCAGGCCCTCTGCCCCGCTTTGGACGCTCTGTTGAAATGGGCAGCCTTGAAGGACAAGGACCTCACCGGCATGGTTTTCATTCCGGAAGAAACCGGCGACCGAACTCCCTGATCCGGTCAGGGGTAAGGTGAATGTCGCCGTCGCAGGTCAGGACATGACCGTTTCACGAAGTTGATCGTCTCCACGCCTCTCGACGAACACGACACGAACAAGAAACTCGCCGAGCTTCTCGCCTGATCGTTGTCTCCCGGCGAGGTAACGCCATATCTTTGCCATCGCCGTCCTTCGAGGGGAAATTCATGGACCGCCTTCACAGACAATCCGTCGCCATTCTCGCTGCTATCTCGCTTTGCCTCGCGCCATTGCCAGCCTTTACTGCCTCGCCTGCGCCTGTCGAAGCCGAACATGGTATGGTCGTCACTGCCCAGCACCTGGCAACCGATGTCGGCGTCGACGTGCTGAAGAGTGGCGGCAATGCCGTCGATGCCGCGGTCGCAGTCGGTTATGCGCTGGCGGTCGTTTATCCGACAGCCGGCAATCTCGGCGGCGGCGGTTTCATGACGATCCGCCTGAAAGACGGACGGACGACCTTTCTCGATTTCCGTGAACGCGCGCCGCTCGCGGCAACCGAGACCATGTATCTCGACGCCAAGGGCGACATCGTCCCACGCGCCAGTCTCGACGGCTATCTCGCCGTCGGCACACCGGGTTCGGTCATGGGTTTCGAGACAGCCCGCGAAAAATACGGCACGAAGAAGCGCGAAGAACTGATCGCGCCGGCCCTGAAATATGCAAGGGAAGGCTTCACGCTGGAGCAAGGTGATACGGCAAGCTTTGCCAGCAGCGCCAAGCGGCTCGCCAAGGATGAAGAGGCCGCAAAGATCTTCCTGAAGGCCGGCGGCAGCCCCTATTCGCCCGGTGAAAAACTGGTGCAGCCGGATCTGGCCGCCGTCCTGCAATCGATCTCGGAAAAAGGCCCCGACGCCTTCTATAAGGGTGCACCGGCCGATGCGATCGTCAAGGCGAGCCAGGCCAAGGGCGGCATTCTCGCAAAGGAGGATTTCGAGCAATACAGGGTGCGGGAACTGAAACCGATCGAATGCAATTACCGCGGCTACGACATCATTTCCTCACCGCCGCCCTCCTCCGGCGGCGTTATCATCTGCGAGATCCTGAACGTCCTCGAAGGCTATCCGCTTTCTTATCTCGGCTATGGATCGGCCGAAGCCGTGCATATCATGGTCGAGGCCATGCGTTACGCCTATGTGGACCGCAACGCCGCGCTCGGCGATCCCGACTTCATCGACAACCCCGTCTCCAAGCTGCTGGACAAGAACTATGCCAAGGAGATCCGCGCCAAGATCGATCCCTACAGGGCCGGTACTTCGGCCAATCTGAAGCCGCTCGGCGGCAAGGAAAGCACAGAGACGACGCATTATTCTGTTATCGATGACGAGGGCAATGCCGTCGCGGTGACCTACACCTTGAACGGCTCCTTCGGCGCCGGTGTGGTCGCGCCCGGCACCGGCGTGTTGCTCAATAACGAGATGGACGATTTCACCTCCAAGCCCGGCGTGCCGAATCTCTATGGCCTTGTGCAGGGTGAGGCCAATGCCATCGCACCGAAGAAGACGCCGCTGTCTTCCATGAGTCCGACGATCGTCACCAGGGACGGCAAGCCCTTCATGGTCATCGGCAGCCCCGGCGGTTCGCGCATCATCACCATCACTCTCGAAGCGATTCTCAACGTCGTCGATTTCGGCATGGACATCAGCCAGGCGGTCAATGCTCCACGCATCCATCACCAGTGGCAGCCGGACACCGTCTACCTGGAGCCCTTTGCGCTCTCTCCAGATACTGAAAAGGCGCTTGCCGAGATGGGTTACAAGCTCGCGGGTGGCAATGGTGCTCCGGTCTGGGGACAGGCGGCCGGCATCCTCGTCGGAGGCAAAAGCCTTGCAGCCATCGAGAAGGGTGGCGGCGCCCGCTACAACGGCGCAATGGACAGCCGCGCGACCGAAGGCTCGGCCAACGGTTATTGACAGGCCGGGCTTCAGCGGATCCTGACCCGAACGAAATCGCCGTCGATCTCGACGCGCGGCATAGCGCCCGGCACGCTCGGCTGTCGGGCATCGACCCAGGACGCTTTTGCCGTCACCTTGTAGTCGATCGGTACACTGTCTCCGAACCCGAGATAAGCATCGAGTGCGCGAGCACGGATCGATACTCTTTCGTCCGCTTCGACCCTGTCGAAATCGAGGGAAGCCCGCACGGCATCGGCGCGGATATCGATGCCGCCGGCATGGCCGTCAAAGGTCACGTCAGCCGCTTTTCCGGCAATGGTGAGATCGGAGAAATGGCCATTGAGCCTTGCCGTGAAGGCGCTCTGATCGATCCTGAGAGCCGCACCGGCGGGCACATTGGCATTGACCTCGATCACGCAGTCGGACGGGTCCAGCCAGGACGATGCGGCGATATCGATATGCAGCACCGTGCCGTCGACACGCATGTTGCTGTTGTCACGGCAATCGGCGAAGTACCAGCTCGAATACCAGGATGAGAACCAGCCCTTGCGTCGCCCACTGAGTGATGCCCCATAAGGCTGGTCGCTTCGCGTGGTGATGTTGATCGAGCTGGCATCGCCGCTGATGGCGACGGCCCGTACGCCGGAAAGGTCGGGAATTGCAGTGGTCGACACCTTATCCGGCAATGCGGAAGCGGAGGCTGCCAGAAGCACCGGCATGACGAGAAGAATGGCCATCGGAAATCCGTTCATGATTGCGACCTCCTATCGAGGACGCCGTCAGGATGGATTTCCAGGCCCATTTCGAGACCTCGATCACGATCCGGGTCGACCGCGAACGCAATCGGGTTCATTCTGAGATCATTGTTACTGTTCGGATATCACCGATGATCTTTGTTCCGCTGCCCTTCGTCGTGGCTCTTCTGCTTGCCATCCTGCTCATCCGCATGCTGCGGCAGGGAGATGGATCGCTTGCCGAAAAGCGACCTTTCCTGCTGCTGATCGGGTTCTACGTCCTCCAATCCGTGGTGATCGGCATCCGCTGGGGCTATGACATCATCGAGATCATGCCTCTTCAGTCGTTGATCGCGACAACGATCGCGGCTCTCGCCTGGGTCTGCTTCAAGGGGCTGGCCATGGAAGAGCAGCCCACCCTCTCCCGTTTCTGGCCGCACCTTCTGCCGACGGCCGCAATCGTGGTTCTCATCGCCCTTTATCCTGAGCCGATCAGCCTCGCCATTATCCTGATCTTCCTCGGCTACGGGGCAGCACTGCTCTGGCTTGCCCGGCATGGCCCGGATGCGCTCGTCGCCTCCCGCCTTGACGGTGCAGTGCTTTCCTATCGTTCGCTGCAAATCACCGGCTTCGCCCTCATCGCTTCTGCCATCACCGACGTCATTATCAGCTTCGATTTCACCAAGACCGGTGGCATCCATGCAGGCGCCATCGTCGCGCTCGGGAACGTCATCGCGCTACTGATTCTCGGCACCGCCGCCTCGGTGGCGAGCAGCGGCAGTACAGTCGAAGCGACATCCGCGGAACCGCCACCGCCACCGCCAGCAACGGAGGAAGACGCAGCGGTCGCCGCAGCCCTCGAGGCGCTGATGCGCGCTCGTCAACTCTACCGCGATCCCGAACTCAATCTCAGCCGCATTGCCCGCAGGATGAACCTGCCCGCCCGGCGCGTCTCCACAGCCGTCAACCGCATCCATGGCATGAGCGTTTCGCAATATGTGAACGACCTCCGCATCCGCTCCGCCTGTGAACAACTGGTCGGCACCGATCACTCGATAACCCAGGTGATGTTCGACTCCGGCTTCATCAGCAAGTCCAACTTCAACCGCGAATTCGCACGCATGAATGGCGAAAGCCCGACACAGTTCAGAAAACGGCGCATCCCGCGGGAATCGGGTGGCGCGGCGTCCAATGTCATATTCATGTCACCGTGACAAAGTCGCCGTTCACAAGCAAAGATGCTCGCTCTATGCATGAGCGGCATTCAGCAAAAAGAGATTCCCATGGCTTCCATTGAAATGATCGTTGCCGCCCGGGCTCGCCTGCGCGGTCATGCGCGGCGCACGCCGCTTCTCTCCTCCCCCTTTCTCGATGAAATCGCCGGCCGGCGGCTGTTCGTGAAGGCCGAATGCCTGCAGCACACTGGCTCCTTCAAGTTCCGCGGCGGCTGGTCCGCCGTCTCGGGCATCGATCCGGAACTGCGCAAGAAAGGCGTCATCGCCTTCTCCTCCGGTAACCATGCACAGGGTGTCGCCCTTGCTGCCCGCATGCACGGCATCCCCTCTGTCATCATCATGCCGAGCGACGCGCCGAAGCTGAAGATCGCCAATACGCGGGCCTTCGGCGCCGAAGTCGTACTCTACGACCGCGCCAATGAAGACCGCGACGAGATCGGCGCAAAGCTTTCGGCCGAACGTGGATTGACGCTCATCAAGCCCTTCGATGAGCCGCTGGTCATTGCCGGCCAGGGCACCACCGGGCTGGAAATCGCCGAACAGACGGAAGAGGAAAGCGTCAAGAATGCCGAAGTCCTCGTTCCCTGCGGCGGCGGCGGCCTGAGTTCGGGCATCGCCCTGGCATTGGAAGCAAGCGCACCGGGTTTTCGCGTCCGGCCCTGCGAGCCGGAAAATTTCGACGACACGACGCGCTCGCTTGCCTCGGGTAAGATCGAGCGCAATGCTTCGCTCACGGGCTCGATCTGCGATGCGATCGTAACGCCGCAACCGGGCAACATCACCTTCCCGATCCTGAAACGCCTGGCCGGACAAGGCGTTGTCGTCACCGACGATGAAGCGCTGCGCGCTGTCGCACTTGCCTTCACCCGCCTCAAGATCGTCGTCGAGCCAGGCGGGGCCGTTGCCCTTGCCGCTGCACTCTTCCACGGCGACCAGTTGGACAGCGATACGGCTGTGGTCGTCACCTCAGGCGGCAACATCGACGCCGGCGTGTTTACCACAGCGCTGGAGCGCTTCGGCTAAAAGCCGGCAACTTAACGACGAAGACCCTGATCGCGATCGGCGACGACCTCGATCATGATCGGGGTCTCCCTCACCTGAAAAACAGCGAAACCTCGTCTCGCCGCCATGTGGCGGTCTTCGCTCCGAGGTTTTCATGATACATCTTCTCATCCTGCTGCTCTCGGCCTGCCTTCTTGCCGCCAACACTCCGGTACATACGGCCGACACTGTCGGTCTGTCCTTTTTCTCGGTTCCCGTGCCGGAACGCGGCGGCATCATGGACATCACGCTCTGGTATCCGGCGACGGCGGGCGGAACGCCCGTCCTGGTCGGCGACAGTCCGATTTTCAAAGGCGAGGCCGCGCAACAGGGCGCACCTGCCGCTGCCGGCAGCCATCCTTTGATCCTGCTTTCGCATGGCGGTCTGAAATCCGGGCCGTTCATTGGCGCCTGGATGGCATCGCGCCTCGCCTCGAAGGGCTTCGTTGTGGCAATGATGCGCCAGCCGGATCCGCAGACGATGACGAGCGAGGAAAGCCTCCACGAGATATGGCTGCGGCCCGCTGATCTCTCCGCGGCTCTGACCGCAATCGAGAAGGGCGGCACGCTGCCTGCAAAGATAGACCGCAACCGTATCGGCGTGCTGGGCTTCCTTGTCGGCGGGACATCCGCGCTTTCGATTGCTGGCGGTCACCTCGATCCGGAAAGCTTCGCGCGCTCCTGCAATGCCGATGGCACAGGCGTCGACTGCACCGAGTTCGCCAGTGCCGGTATCGATCTCCATTCCATCGACAGGCAGAAGCTCACCCGCTCCCATCTCGATCCGCGGGTGAAGGCGGTCGTCGTCATCGATCCTGAATTCGGCGCCAGCTTCGCGCCTGAAAGCCTCACGCGCATATCGATCCCCGTCCGACTGATCAATCTCGGCACCCCGGAAACCATCTGGCCAGGGCTGCGCGCGTCAGGCCTGAAGGACGCAATACCCAACGCACGTTACGATCTCCTGACGGACGCTTCGCAATATAGCGCCTTCAGCGAATGCAAACCGTCAGGTGCCGCCATCCTTCGGGAGGAAGGTGAAGAGCCTCTCTGCGATGATTCCAAGGAAACAAGTCGGACGGCTATCCATGATCGCCTTGCGGAGATGGTGGCAGAGGCTTTCAGTACGAACCTCCCTCAATAGAAAACATCGTCCGCAGCGACCTGCCGCGGACGATGCCGTTCTCTGTCGATCGCCGTTATGCGACCTTGTAGCGCGGGGCCGGCGCCGAGCGAGACAGGTTCGGCATCAGCGCCTGGCGTGCCTGTTCATATGCGGCGAGTAGGCCGGCATCTTCGAGCGCCGGGATCGTCGCAAATTCACCCTCGGCAAGACCTGCCAGTGACGCGTCGACCATATTTTCAACTGACATGACGATCTCGCCCGGCAGATGCTCGACCGGCGTGCCGGCAATGCCCCAGAACTCTGTGGCGGTGGCGCCTGGCAACACGACCTGGACGCGGATATTCTTGTCGGCAAGCTCATGCTTCAGCGACTGGCTGAAGGCGAGCACGAAGGCTTTCGTACCGCCATAGACGCCGTTCAGGATCTCAGGCGCAATCGCCACGATCGAGGCGATGTTGATGATGGTGCCGCCACCGCGTGCAGCCAAACCGGGCACGGCGGCATAGGTCAGCCGCATCACTGCCGTAACGTTGATATCGACCATCTCCTGCATCTTGTCGACGTCGGAGGCGAGCAGCGGCGCGGTTCCGCCAAAGCCGGCATTGTTGACCAGCATCGTGATGCTCTGGTCTTCCTTCAGCACCTTCTCGACCTTGGCAAGATCGTCCTGCTTGCCGAGATCGGCGGACAGCGTCTCTACGGTCCGGCCGGTCTCATCGCTCAGCCGGCTCGCCAGCGCCTTCAGCCGATCACCGTTGCGGGCGACGAGGATGAGGTTGTAACCCTGCTTTGCCAGCCGGTGGGCATAGATCGCGCCAATGCCCGAAGAGGCGCCCGTGACCAGCGCCGTACCCTTATGTTCGTGTGCCATGATCGTTTCTCCATCTGGTGCGCCGGCCCGATTGCCTTGCGCTTGAGGAGAGTTTTACGCCCAATTGCTCACGTCCTAAATGTCATATATACCACCTTTTAAGACATCCACTTTCCAGGACATGATGACGATGCAGCAAATCGGCTTCCTGCTCTTTCCCGGCTTTCAGATCATGAGCCTCGCTGCCGCCTCGGCCTTCGAATTCACCAATCTCGAGATCGGCGAAAAGGTCTACGACATCCATTATCTCTCAGAGACCGGCGGCCCCATCGCCAATTCTCTCGGTATGATCGTCGAGACAGAAGCTTTCGGCGATCCCGCTTTCGACACACTGATCGTTACGGGTGCGCCCGACATCAAGCTTCCCAACGAGGCGGAAGCAAAGTTCATTCGCGCCGCACTTGCCGCCACCCGTCGCCTCGCCTCGATCTGCACCGGTGCCTTCCTGCTTGCCGATGCCGGCGTCCTTGATGGCCGCCGCGCCACAACTCACTGGTATCTCGCCCGCGAACTGCAAAACCGCTACCCCGAGATCCGGATGGAAGAGGACCGCATCTACATCATCGACGGCTCAGTCTGGACCTCGGCGGGCATGACGGCGGGTGTCGATCTGGCTCTTGCCATGGTCGAGAAAGATCATGGCCTGGAAATCGCCCGCGCCGTTGCCCGCAAGCTAGTCGTCTATCATCGTCGCGCCGGTGGCCAGTCGCAGTTTTCCGCCCTTCTTGAACTGGAACCGAAATCCGACCGCATCCAGAAGGCGCTCGCGCACGCGCGCAGCAATCTGAAATCCACGCTTTCAGTCGAAGAGCTGGCCGAGGCCGCGCATCTCAGCCCCCGTCAGTTCAGCCGCGCCTTTCGGGCCGAAACGGGCCAGTCGCCGGCAAAGGCCGTCGAGAACCTGCGCCTGGAAGCGGCTCGCCTGATGATGGAGCAGGGCCGCCATCCAATCGATACCGTCGCTCGTGAAACCGGCTTTGCCGATCGCGAGCGTATGCGCCGCGCCTTCCTGCGCGCCTTCGGCCAGCCGCCGCAGGCAATCCGCCGGGCGGCACAACAGGAAATGCAGGCGTGATGTAACCGGCAGAGCTAGAGGCCTCCGCCCCGATCAAAAGCATCGTCCGCCACCGTCAAGAATCGCAGGTGGAGGAGGTGGAGGGGGTGGCGGAGGTTTTCTCCTAAGACTAGCCGGAGACCTTGCCAGACCGCTGGCGTAGGTGGCATCCGGCAGGTTTCAGCAAAGAACCTCCTCCACTTGATTTAAATACATATATATCAATGGCTTGAACCGGCGGAAATAACCTCCGCCGAACCTCCTCCATTGAAGGTGAACCTCCGCCACCAAGCCCCTTTTGGGCGCAAAATGGCGCCCCTTCTTGTATCAGAGCATCTCCTGGGGGAGGTTCCCTGAAGTGGAGGAGGTTCCGATACCAAGCAACCTCCTCCACATCTGCCATGCCGCACAAACCTGTGCAGCCGTCTTGCGATAAGCCTCAACCTTGCTGGAGCGCCCTGCGGATGGCGATTTCGACAGGCGAATAGGCGCCGTCTTCACGCACAAGCTTTAGCGGCTCCGATGGCGCAAGAGCCGGCTGGGCCATGAAGCGCGGCTCCTTGCCGCGATGCATTTGCGCCGCATGGATGAGGAACGGATGGCACAGATAGACCGTGCCCGCCTGCCCTGTCGCCAGGGCAAGCGGCCTGTCTTCACCGACATGCTCCAGCCTCAGATACGCCATGCCGGCTTCGCCTGCCGGCTCCAGCATCCTTGCGATATCCTTGTGCGATCCGACCCGGATACGCGTCGGCGCGTCTTCTTCGCCGACATCCGAGAACAGGAAAAGCATCAGGAGCGCCCGTCCGCGCGAGGTGACGTTCACTCGCCAGGCGGAAAAATCCCGCTGCTCATCTGGGTCGCCGTCGTCTCCCGGAAAGCTCAGATCCACATGCCAGCCGGCATCGCCGGGATCATCAGGATGCGGGAAGCGGACCGGGAAGCTGCCAAGACCGCTGCGCGGTTCCCAGCGTCCCTTGCCCACGAGCTGATCGAAAGCCGAATGCAGCAGGGGCGTATTGACCGCCGCATTGAACGGTCCGCCGCCATAGCCGGCCAGCCGGACGACCGGCTGCACCCAAGTCTTTGAATCGTCGGGATCGAAAAGAATGTCCCGCCACATGATGGCGCGGGCTTCCTCGGCCACGTCGCGGGGAAAAGCATCGTCGATGCGAACGAAGCCATCCTCGATGAATTGTTCGATCTGCGCGGCCCTGAGCGCCGGCGGATAACCAGTGGATGTCATGAAATATCTCTCTATCGCCGAACCCTGTCGGCATTGTCCATCGGCCGGATGCAGGGTGGTTACAGTCCACGGCAACGCCCCAGCCAGCAGGCTGGTGAAGCGGCCGCATCTTCCTTTGCCCGAGGGCAGAGCCTTAGAGGCTCAAGAAGAAGACCGTAGCGATGTTGAGAGCGATCATTTTCATAGCGATGGGAGGCTACCGGCTTCCGCAAGCAGGGTCAATATTTCACCCGAACCTTCGCAGCGCCTTCTCCTGATCGGATGGGATAGAAATGTCTCGCACCGCCTCATGCACCGACTGCAGCACCAATTCCGCCAGCCGGCTCGTTGCAGCATCCGGCTCCGCTTCCGCTCGATGCAAGACCAGCCCCAGGTCAGGCAGTTCCGGCAGGCCGGCTTCCCCCGGCGCCAACATCCGCACCTTGGCAGGCAGCCCGATAGGCGTGCGCACCGTAATACCCAATCCTGCAGCGGTTGCCGCCCAGAGACCGCCGAGGCTTGGACTGACGAAGGACAGCCTCCAGGAGATACCGGCCTCGTCCAGCACCTTCGTCGCGGCATTCCTGAGCAGGCAGGGTGCCTCCAGCGAAGCAAGCGGCATCGGCTCACCGCTTCCAGCCGCCCATGCCGGCAAGCCGTTCGCCGGGCCGATCCAGCGCATCGGCACATCGGCGATATGCTCGCAATGGGCGGTCAAAGTGCCGACGCTCCAGGCGAGTGCAATATCGAGCTTGCCCGTCGTCACCCGTTCCAGAAGCTCGGCATTGCGCACCACTCGCGCCTCGATCCGCACCTTCGGATGTGCCCGGGCGAAGCGTCCGAGCACTTCAGGCAGCAGGTTCTCACCGAAATCCTCCTGCAGGCCGAGCCGCACCCAGCCCTCCAGCTCGACGCTCTGCACCGCCGCGACCGCTTCGTCATTCAGATCGAGCAACCGCCGGGCATAGGCAAGCATTGTCTCACCGGCTTCCGTCAGGGCCAATCCCCGTCCCGATTTGCGGAAGATCGGCGTGCCGGCCTGCTCCTCCAGCCTTTTTAGCTGTGCACTGACGGCGGATGTCGATCGTCCCAGCCGATCCGCCGCCCTGGCGAAATTGCCGAGATCCACGCCGGTCGCGAAGGTTCTCAGTACATCGAGATCGAACGTAATCCGCCTCATCCTACAATCCCATTTTAATGGACTATAAATCCATAAAATTCTGATTTTCTGCATTATCGTGGCGTGAGATGCTTCTCCAGTCAAGTCACACAACAAGGAGGCATCCAATGCCGTTTGCTCGTATCTCCCTTCTGAGGGGAAAGTCGCCGGACTATCTGCGCGCGCTTTCGGACAACATCCACAAGGCCATGGTGGAGACCTTCAACGTGCCGCCTGCTGACCGCTTCCAGATCATCCATCAGCACGAGCCGGGCGAATTGATCTTCGACCGCAATTACCTCGCCGGCCCGCGCTCGGATGATTTCGTGCTGATCGCGATCACGACTGGCAAGCCGCGCACGACCGAAATGCGCAAGGCTTTCTTCCGCCGAACCGTCGAACTGCTGCAGCAATCGTCCGGCCTGCGCCCGGAAGATGTGATGATCGTCATCTCGACCAGCGAACCGGACGAATGGTCCTTTGGCGACGGTCTGGCGCAGATGGCCGAGCCCGGCTGGGAAGCCCGCGCCATGGGAGCTCCATCATGAGCGAGGCCAACCCGAAGACCATGACCATCCGCCGCCCCGGTAGTGCCGTTCGTTCTCCCGAAGGTATTTCGAATGCGCCCTTCTGGGTCGAAATGCTGCTCGACAGTCATATCGACGGCGAAAACACCGCCATGCGCGCAACCCTGGATCCTGGCACGGTCACCCACTGGCATACGCATCCGCGCGGCCAGTTTCTTTATGTCCTCTCCGGCGTCGGTCTCGTGCAGCGGGAGGGTGAACCAGTCGAGGAAGTCAGAACCGGTGATGCAATATGGTTCGCTCCAGACGAGCTTCACTGGCACGGGGCAACAGCTGGCAGCCCTTTCAGCTATCTCAGCATCCAGGGTTTTGAGAAGGGACGCTTCGTCGACTGGTCTGACAGTGAGGAGGCGCAGCCATGATGGCCATGCAATATTCCTTCACCTTGCCGGCAGATTACGACATGGAGATCATCGATCGCCGTATCCGCGACAAGGGTCCTGCTATGGACGGCTTCCCGCATCTGGGCTTTAAGGCCTTTCTGAGCGCTCGGCGGGGCGAATACGGCAGCCGCGAAAATCTCTATGCGCCCTTCTATCTCTGGAAGCAGCCGGAAGGCGCCGGCGACTTCATCTGCGGCCCCGGCTTTGCTGCGCTGACGGACGCCTTCGGCCGGCCGCGCATTCGCCACTGGATCGTCTGGAGTGCGCAGGTCTTGTCCGACCTCGCCAATACCCGCTTCGCCGACTGCGAATATCGCGCCATCGAGCCGTATGCCCAACTGCCCCACCTGCGACAGCAGGAGGTTGCCCTGGCAAAGCAGGAAACCGGCGGCAAACATGTCCTCGCCCGCATCGCCGCCTTCGATCCGCATGACTGGACGATAGTACGTTTCGGCCTCTATGCAGAGGCGCCTCCCGCCTCAGGCACCAATCAGATCTATCGCGTCGGCCACCTCTCCCGCGGCTGAAGCACTTAAAGCGAGATCAACAAAAAAGCGCCCCTCTTTCGAGGAGCGCTTCGCATTTTCTAGCTTGAAAACGATCAGATGCCGCTCTGGCCGTCGGAACCGATATAGGCGATGCGCAGCATATTGGTCGCGCCCGGTGTGCCGAGCGGCACGCCGGCGGAGATGATGATGCGATCGCCCGGCTTGCCGAAGCCTTCCGCGGCAACGATTCGGCAAGCGCGATTGACCATGTCGTCGAGGTCGGTCGCATCATGCGTGACGACGCAATGCATGCCCCAGACGACGGACAGGCGGCGTGCCGTCTTGATAATCGGCGACAGAGCGATGATCGGCACCTGCGGACGCTCGCGCGAAGCGCGCAGGCCGGTCGTGCCCGAAGAGGTGTAACAAACGATGGCCGACAGCTTCAGCGTCTCGGCGATCTGGCGGGCGGCAAGCGAGATAGCATCCGCGCCGGTTGCTTCCGGCTGGGCGCGCTGCGCGTAGATGATGCCGGGATAGTGCGGATCCTTCTCCACCGTGCTCGCAATCGAGGCCATCATCGAGACGGCTTCGACCGGATAAGCGCCGGATGCGGATTCGGCCGACAGCATGATCGCATCCGCGCCTTCGAAGACGGCGATGGAAACGTCAGACACTTCGGCTCGGGTCGGAACCGGCGAAGAAATCATCGATTCCAGCATCTGCGTGGCGACGATGACAGGCTTGCCCGAACGGCGGCAGGAGCGGATGAGCTGCTTCTGAATGCCAGGAACAGCTTCGAGCGGCATTTCGACACCGAGGTCGCCGCGGGCGACCATCAGCGCGTCGGAAAGCTCGATGATTTCTTCGATGCGTTCCAGAGCCTGCGGCTTCTCGATCTTCGACATGATGCCGACGCGGCCACGGGCGATCTTGCGCACTTCGGCGAGGTCATCGGGGCGCTGGACGAAAGAGAGCGCCACCCAGTCGACGTCGTCGGTCGCAAGAACAGCGTCGAGGTCGGCACGATCCTTATCGGTCAGCGCACCGACGCCGAGCAGCGTGTCGGGCAGGCTGACGCCTTTGCGGTCGGAAATGCTGGTGCCGGCGATGACGGTCGTGACAATGCTCTTGCCATCGCACTTTTCAGCGCGCAGCGCCAGCTTACCGTCATCAATCAGCAGCCGGTGACCCGGCTGAACGGCTTCGAGAATTTCAGGATGCGGCAGGAAAACGCGCGTATTGTCGCCGGGGGTATCGTTGCTGTCGAGCGTGAAGGTCTGGCCGGGCTTCAGTTCCACCTTAACATTGGCGAATTTGCCGACGCGCAACTTCGGACCCTGAAGGTCCGCCAGAATGCCGATCGGCCGGCCAGACCGGGCTTCGACGGCGCGAATGCGCTGCACGAGCATACGCATCACATCATGGCTCGCATGGCTCATGTTGATGCGGAAAATATCCGCCCCTGCCTGGTGCAGCTTCTCGATCATCGATTCCTCGGAGGAGGCGGGGCCGAGGGTGGCGAGGATTTTAACTTTGCGGTTACGCTTCATCAATTCTGGCTTTCTTGCGTCCCTGGGGTGTCGGAGAGTTGAACCATCCAGCTACCCTGGCGGCCCGTATCGTATTCCTTGAATCCCATCTTTTGATAACCCCGGGCATAGCAGTCCTGCACGCCCGCGATCTTGAATTCATTTTCCGCCACGCACATCTGCACGTCACCCGTCCATCGGCCTCCCCGGGCGGCATCTTCTGCATAGAGGTAATAATAACGCGACTGTAATTCTCCCTCGATCAGCGTGGCGCAGGTCGTTGCCGGCACCTGCCACCAGCCCTCCGTGATCCAGCCTTCCTTCGCGCGATATCCGATCGCAACGCCAACCAGATTTTGCGTACCATTGCATACACGGAAATCCGCGCGCGCGGCATCGGCGATGAAGAACGGCGAAACGGCTGCAAGAGCGAACAATGCGAGACGGACCAGCGGCCCGGACCGCGTGAGGAAACTTGGCGCGGCTTGGATCAACACGGCTCCCAAATAGCTCCACGGTTATTCGTTGTCCGTGTCTTCTTGCGCCGCCGTCAAGCGAAAGTCAACGCGATGCTAATCGATTATATTTCCTTTCATAACCGTCTGCTGAGCGCATCCCGTCGCGCTGACCCTGCCCATCGCGCTTGAACCGGCCGAACGCGCATGCAATCACTGGCCGAAGACGCGAAATGACAATCGGCAATTTCCTGATGAACCACTTCCAATCCTTCGAAACCCTACCCGGCCAACATGACAAAGGCATGGTGATCCTCGGCGATCATGCCATGAACCGCCTGCCCGAACGATATGGACGGCTCGGCCTGCCGGAAAGCGCCTTTCTCAGGCATATTGCTTACGACATCGGCATCGAGGGCCTGACCCGCCGGCTTTGTGCGCAACTGGGCGTACCGGGTGTACTCGGCGGTTTTTCGCGCCTGCTGATCGACCCCAACAGAGGTGAGGATGATCCGACCCTGGTCATGAAGATATCTGATGGCGCCATTATCCCCGGCAACCATCCAATCACCCGGGAAGAGTGGAATTACCGGATCGAGGCCTTTCACAGACCCTATCACAATGCCGTGTCGGAGACGATCGACAGGGTGGCGAATGCGACCGGCAAGGCGCCGCTGGTGCTCTCCTTGCACTCCTTCACGCCCGCCTGGAAGGGCGTTCCCCGCCCTTGGCATGCCGCAGTGCTTTGGGATAGCGACGACCGCGCCGTTCGTCCATTGCTTGACAAACTGCGCGCCGATCCCGATCTCCTCGTCGGTGACAACGAACCCTATGACGGTGCGCTGAAGGGTGACACCATGTACCGCCATTGCATGATCACGGGCATCCCACACGCGCTTCTGGAAGTGCGCCAGGACCTCATCGGCAACGACACCGGCATCGAGGAATGGGCGGCGCGTCTGGCCCCTATCTTTGCCGACATGAACGCCGATCCAGCCCTTCATGCATACAGCGTGCACGCTTCACGCACCGGCCCCTATTGAGTAAAAGGACCTGGCCCATGACCACGCTCAGCAAGGAACAGAAGACGGAATTCGAGGCTGCCGCCTTCCGCCGGCTGATCGCGCATCTTCGCGAACGAACCGACGTGCAGAATATCGATCTGATGAATCTTGCCGGCTTCTGCCGAAACTGCCTGTCCAACTGGTATCGTGAGGCTGCGGAAGCTGAAGGCATCGCCGTCACGAAGGACGAATCGCGCGAGATCGTCTACGGGATGCCCTACGAGGACTGGAAGAACCTTCATCAGACGGAAGCATCGCCTGTGCAAAAGGCAGCTTTTGAGGTGAACAACCCGCATAAATAGGCCATGCGGACTCAAATCGCCTTGACGCTGGCTGCACTTCGCGGCAGTCACTGGCGGCCGAATGCATATCCCGAAATCAGGAGAACACGATGTCTGATGCACATGGCGTCGCCCGCGATCAGCTCCGCGCTTTTGTCGAGCGTATTGAACGCCTGGAAGAAGAAAAGAAAACAATCGCCGACGACATCAAGGACGTCTATGGCGAAGCCAAGGGCATGGGCTTCGACACCAAGATCCTCAAGAAGGTCGTTGCGCTCCGCAAGAAGGACGAGCAGGAACGGATGGAGGAAGATGCGATCCTCGACACCTACCTGCACGCCCTCGGCATGATCGAATCCCCGCCGGAAGGCTGAGTATCAGTCATCTGCTTTTCCCGAGGAGCCACCGCTTTGGTGGCTTTTCTTTTGGTCCCATCAAAATGTCGGCACCAATTTTCGCCTTGCCGGCAGCCACAAAAGCAAAAGCCGCCGGACATTGTTCGGCGGCTTTTGCTTGTTCGGGTATAAGCGGATCAGCGCGTGTTGAACTTGCGCACTTCCATGAAATTGACGGCCGTGCCGCTGAAGCGGGCGGGATCGACCGAAGCAGTCTTCTGGAAGCCTTCGGCATAAACCGCGGTCGGCTGGGCGCGCAGCGTCTGACTGACAAAACGTGGGGCCTGGACCTTTTTGGAGGCCATTTCCAGGCGGGCGTTGGTGAGAGCCCACTGCGAGATCATCTTCTGCGTCAGCTTCGGCTCCGTACGCACCGTCTGGCGGCTTTCATCGGCAGCCACCGCTTCCTGCTTCGTCGGACGGCCACCCTTGGTGGGCAGGCCCTGCGCAACCGGACTGTCGACGACAGTAGGCTTCGGCGCTACGACCGGTGCAGCAAAGCTCGCAGACTTCGCCATCGGCGCGAGTGCGGCAAGCTGTAGCGGCGGCTTGTCGAGTGCCGGCGGGTTCTTCGGCGCGGCAGCGTTGATCGCCTGCTCCACTGTCTGCGGCTCAGAAGGCGCGTTCAAAGCAACCTGCGTGTCTCCGCTCTCATCCTGCTGCTTTGCAAGTGCTGCCACCATGGCTGGCGAAAGCGTATCCTGATCAGCCTCGTCTTCCGCTGCTTCAGGATCGGCATTCTGTGCAGCAAGCAGGTTTTCGGCAACGGCCGGACGCTCGACTGGGGTCGGAACGCCCGCCGACATCAAGTTCGGATCGACGGAGGCGAGTTCGGCATCCCCCGGAGCACGACGCTGCCCAAGGAGCGACGGAACCGGAATGCTGTAACCGCTAAGATCTGCGAAATGCTCCGGTCCCTGCGGCTGGCCCGCCGGCATGGCGGCAAGAGCCTGCTGGGCGGCGTTACCCGCAGACGGCGGCACCAGGGCATTGGCAACCTCGTTGCCGGCAAGCTGGTTGCTGAAAGCCGGGCGAACCTGCGGCACCGGTGCGTTCACGCTTGCGACTTCGGTCTGCGGCTGAGGTTCATCAACTGCCGGGACAGCCTCAGCCTTCGGCGGTGTTGCCTTGGCGACAGCCACCGGTGTGCTATCCTCCGAATTATCCTCTTCCTCGTCGGCGCCGCCACCAAAGAGGTAGGCAAACAGTGTCTTCTGCTTGCGAGGTGCGTCATCGGAAACGGAAGCGCCGGCGCTTGCCATCATGATCTGGCTGCCGTTTGCCATGCGGCGCTTGTAATCGGCCATCGCCTGCTGATAACCCGGCAGCGGCTTGCCATCCGCGGGGATATGGATGGTATTTCCATCAGGGAAGAGCCTGACGAGTTCGTCACGACTCATGCGCGGCCAGGCGCGAACGCCGCCGACATCCATATGCACGAAAGGCGAACCGGACTTCGGATAGAAACCGACGCCGCCAACCTGCATCTTCATGCCGATACCGCGCAGCGTGGCGAGCTTCACGTCGGGAATGAAGAAGTCCATCGCCTTGCCGAGCATGTGCTGGCTCTTTTCGGCGACACCGGACTTACGCGAACGGCCACGCAACATCTCGTTGGTGGCAGGCGAGCGGAAACCGCAGACGACGTTGATGTAATCCCTCGAGCCGGACTGGCGGTAAACTTCCCAGATGAGGTCGAAGAGGCGCGGGTCCATCTTCGTCGGCTGATTCTTGCGCCAGTCGCGAAGGAAGCGGTTGAGCTGCTCCAGACCCTTCGGGTCGAACTTGCCGTTGCGCTTGTAGGTGATGACCGCCTTTTCGCCGGTATGAATGAAATAGAGCTTCAGGCTGCGGGTATCGCCTGCAGCCTGAGACGGTGTGCTTACGAATACAGGCGAGGAAACCGCGAGCGCAAGAAGGGCGGCCGCTGCCGTCCTAACTGCCTTTCCGCCAATCTTGGCGCACAAACGCCAACTCAAGCGCGAAAGCTTGGTATTCCCATTCAAATTCGGCAACTCGATCCCCGTCAGACAGTCAATGTCCCGTGCTGTCTCAAATGGCTGTCAATTGCGGTCACACGATGGCAAAAATGCCACACATGATCAACCTTTTCTTTACATAGTGAACGAGCCGCTAACAAGTGGTTTATGGCGAGTAACCAAACATGGTTGCCTATTTCTTAACAAAAACGCCTCTATGCCGCATCTTTCTGAGGATTATCGGGGTCGATACCATAATCCTTGAGTTTCCGATAAAGTGTGGATCGCCCGATGCCTAGCTTTCTTGCCACTTGACTCATTTGCCCGCGATAAAACTTCAACGCGAAACGAATCAGTTCTTCCTCGACATCGGCAAGACGGCGGACGTCACCGGACTGATTGACGCTTGGGATCGCGTTGTCGGGCGCCTCCGGACCGCGGCGCATCGTCTCGGCGACGGATACCGTCTGATAATCCTCGGGGAATTCGGCATCCGGATCGAGATGCGAATTATCGGCGACGAGCGCCAGGTGATCCACGACCTCGTAGTTCGGAAGCTGGGCGGCGATCTGCGGGAAGTCCGATTCGGCCAGTTCCGGACCTTCGGCAAGCACGACGGCGCGAAAGATCGCGTTTTCGAGCTGGCGGATATTGCCCGGCCAATCATAAGCGGTCAGCAGCGCCAGCGCGCCGGCATTGGCCGTCATGCGGCGGCCGTTCTTCTGCTCGCTGGAGAAGCGATCGGTAAAGACGCGCACCAGATGAGGAATATCTTCCTTGCGTTTGCGCAGTGCTGGAATGGTGATCGGGAAGACGTTCAGGCGATAGTAGAGGTCCTCGCGGAATCGGCCGTTTTTGACCTCTTCGATCAGATCCTTGTTCGTCGCCGAAATGAGGCGGACGTTCACCTTGTGCGCAGTGCGCGCGCCGACGGTCTCGATCTCGCCCTGCTGGACGGCCCGCAGCAGCTTCACCTGCACTTCGAGCGGCAGGTCGCCGATCTCGTCGAGGAAGATGGTGCCGCCATCGGCTTCCATGAATTTGCCGATATGCTTTTCGGTCGCACCGGTAAAGGCGCCCTTTTCATGGCCGAAGAGAATGCTTTCGACGAGATTATGCGGAATGGCGCCGCAATTGACCGTCACGAAAGGCTTGTTGGCCCGGTCACCGGCCGACTGGATCGCACGCGCCACCAGTTCCTTGCCGACGCCCGATTCACCTTCGAGCACAACTGGGATGTTGGACTGCGAGGCGCGCTGCGCCAGATCGATGACGCGGATCATCGCCGGGCTTGCCGAAACGATATCGTCGAAGCCGACAGAGCCCGCACGCGATCGGCGGCCCGCACGGGCCTTCACCTCGCGCTGGTCGAGCTTCATCGCATTTGAAATGGACGTGTTGATCCGTTCCGGAGAGACCGGCTTGACAACGAAATCGAAAGCGCCAGCGCGCATCGCCTGCACGACCGTCTCGATGCCGCCCTGTCCTGTCTGGACAATGACCGGAATCGGCGTGCCAAAATCATGCATCGCTTCGAGAAATTCGAGGCCAGTCATTTCCGGCATCATCAGATCGAGCACGATGACATTGAAAAGCCCAGGATCGCGCTTCACCATTTCCAGCCCAATGCGGCCGTTTTCGGCCTGATGCACCACATGGCCGCTGCGCTCGATAGCGTTCTTGAGCAGACGGCGCTGGACGGGGTCGTCCTCGACCACAAGGATCTGCCCTGCCCCTTTGAGCTCATTGTAACCGGTCATTGTCGCCTCACTTCATGCGAAACCATAGAGCGCACTCTGACAGAAAGGCTTGAACATCCAGTTTTGAGAAACAATTGCATTTTAACGACTACGACAGGCCGTTTTCGTGCCGTAACAGGGCCTTTTTCGCGCCGAAAAACCCTTGCTGACAGGCGTTACGACGCTTAGACAGTCAAACCTGTTATAAAAGAGAAAGAGGAACCGCCCCATGAGACACACGCTTGCGCACGCCGATCTTCACCTTTCGGCAACGGCTCCCGCCGCAGCGGCAGCCCCGGCTCTGGGCGAGCTTCCGACCTGGAAGCTGCAGGATCTTTACCCTTCGGCCACCTCCACCGCCTTCGTCTCCGATATGGAAAAGGCCGGCAAGGCTGCTTCGGATTTCGAGGACAAATGGAAGGGCAAGCTTGCCGACGCGGCCGAAAAGAAGGGCGAGGAAGGCATCGGCCAGGCGCTGAAGGAATATGAGGCGCTCGATGAGATCATGGGCCGCCTCGGCTCCTTCGCCGGCCTCACCTATTTCTCTGATACCTCCAATCCTGCAAACGGCAAGCTCTACGGTGATGTTCAAGCCAAACTGACAGAATATTCCGGCCGCCTGCTTTTCTTCGCGCTGGAGCTGAACCGCATCGACGATGCTGTTATCGATGCCTGCATGACGAACGATCCGCTTGCCGGCCATTACCGCCCCTGGCTGGTCGATCTGCGCAAGGACAAGCCGTATCAGCTCGAAGACAAGCTGGAGCAGCTCTTCCTCGAAAAGTCGATGACGAGTGCTGCCGCCTTCAACCGCCTGTTCGATGAAACGATGGCAGAACTGCGTTTCGAGGTCGACGGCGAAAAGCTGCCGCTCGAAGTGGCGCTGAACATGCTTCAGGAAAAGGATCCGGAGGTACGCCGCAAGGCGGCGATGGCGCTCGCCGAAACTTTCAAGACCAATATCCGCACCTTCACGCTCATCACCAATACGCTCGCCAAGGACAAGGAAATCGCCGATCGCTGGCGCGGCTTCGAAGACATCGCCGATAGCCGCCATCTGGCAAACCGCGTCGAGCGCGAAGTCGTCGATGCCCTCGCCGCAGCTGTGAAGGAGGCCTATCCGCGCCTCTCGCATCGCTATTACAAGATGAAGGCGAAATGGCTCGGCATGGATCAGATGAATTTCTGGGATCGCAATGCGCCGCTTCCGGAAACCTCGAACGCCCTCATCTCCTGGTCCGAAGCCAAGGACACCGTGCTTTCCGCCTACGCCAATTTCGCGCCGGAAATGGCTGATATCGCCAGGCGCTTCTTTGATGAACAGTGGATCGATGCGCCCGTTCGCCCCGGCAAGGCGCCGGGCGCCTTCGCCCATCCGACTGTTCCGTCCGTCCATCCCTATGTACTCGTCAACTATATGGGCAAGCCGCGCGATGTCATGACGCTTGCCCATGAACTCGGCCACGGCGTGCATCAGGTCCTTGCCGGCGCGCAAGGTGCCCTCATGTGCCAGACGCCGCTGACCCTTGCCGAAACCGCTTCCGTCTTCGGCGAGATGCTGACCTTCCGCGCACTGCTGGACCGGACGACTGACAACCGTGAACGCAAGGCGATGCTGGCCCAGAAGGTCGAGGACATGATCAACACGGTCGTGCGCCAGATCGCCTTCTACGAATTCGAGCGCAAGGTCCACACCGCCCGCAAAGCCGGCGAACTGACCTCAGACGACATCGGCGAGTTCTGGCTCTCCGTCCAGTCTGAAAGCCTCGGCCCGGCCATCAAGATTTCCGAGGGCTACGAGACCTATTGGGCCTATATTCCCCACTTCATCCATTCGCCCTTCTATGTCTATGCCTATGCTTTCGGCGACTGCCTGGTGAACTCGCTCTACGCCGTTTACCAGAAGGCCGAGACGGGCTTTCGGGAGAAGTATTTCGAACTGCTGAAAGCCGGCGGCACCAAGCATCATTCCGAACTGCTGAAGCCCTTCGGCCTCGACGCGACCGATCCTTCCTTCTGGAGCAAGGGCCTGTCGATGATCGAAGGCCTGATCGACGAACTCGAGGCACTGGACAAGGCATAAGACCGCCCAGACCCGCAGCTTCGCTGGAAAGGCAATGGCAGCGCCCGACCCCTTCATTTTGTTCCGGGACGATACGACCGGCGAAGTCATGCTCTTCGCCGGCCCCGAAGATATCATCATCGCCCGCAAGCGCGCGGAATTCCTGCCGGCGCTCAAGCGGATGGAGGAGGCGCGAAAAGCCGGCAAATGGATTGCCGGTTATCTCGCCTATGAGGCAGGCCATCTTTTCGAAAAAAAACTCTATCCCTTTGCTGAAGAAAACCGAGAGACGCCGCTGTTGCTATTCGGCGTCTTTGATGCGCCGCAGCCGGATGATCATCCTCTCGCAAGGCCGCGGCAGCGCCACGAAAACGGGGAATTCCTGACCGCACCGAAGGCCGGTTGGAATTTCGCTATATATAAAGAGCGTTTCGAACGCCTCCACCGGCATCTGCGCCTCGGCGATATCTATCAGGCCAACCTGACGATGCCGATCGAAGCCCGCTGGAGCGGCGATCCGCTCGCCGCCTTCTGGTCGCTGATCGACCGCCAGCCTGTGAAATACGGTGCGTTTGTCAATCTCGGCGGCCCCATCATTCTTTCTCGCTCTCCGGAACTGTTTTTCCGTACCGACGAGAATGGCTGGATCGAGACGCATCCCATGAAGGGCACGGCCAAACGCGGTGCGACACCTGCCGAAGATGCCGAAATCGTCGAAGCGATGAAGGCCGACATCAAGACGCAGGCGGAGAACCGCATGATCGTCGATCTCTTGCGCAACGATATCTCACGCATCACCGAAGTCGGTACGCTCGACGTTCCCAAACTCTTTGACATTGAGACTTATGCCACAGTCCACCAGATGGTGAGTCACGTGCAGGCGAAGCTCCTGCCCGATCTTTCCGTCAGCGACATATTCGCCGCACTCTTCCCCTGCGGCTCGATTACCGGCGCGCCGAAGATACGCGCTATGGAAATCCTCCACGACCTCGAAGACACGCCGCGTGATGCCTATTGCGGCGCGATCGGCATGATCTCGCCCGGTGGCGCCATGCGCTTCTCCGTCAGCATCCGCACTATGACGCTGTTCGATAGCGGCAGGGCCGTCTTCAATGTCGGCGGTGGCATCGTCTTCGATTCCACCGCCGCAGCGGAATTTGAGGAATGCCTGCTCAAGGCCCGCTTCGCCGTCGGCGACCAATGGATTGCCCGATGACAGATCTTTCGCTGATCGAAACGCTGCGCTGGCAACCGAACGAAGGGTTCATTCGCCTGCGCCTGCATCTCGCCCGCCTCTCTCGCTCCGCCCGCCGCATCGGTTTTCCCGAGCCGCTGGATGCGGCTGCCAAGTTGGAAGATGCGCTGAAGGGGGAGCACGAACCGCGCCGTGTCAGGCTGACGCTTGACCATCAGGGCCATATCGACGTTACCACGGCGCCCTTCGTCCCGCTTCCGCCCGACGCCGTCTGGACCCTCCGTATCTCGAACACCCGTATCGATTCCGCCGACAGGCTGCTGCGCATCAAGACCACGCGCCGTGGCATCTACGAGGCAGCACGCGCCGAGTTCACACAGCAACAGGCGGATGAAGTCATCCTGCTCAATGAGCGGCAGGAAGTCTGTGAGGGAACCATCACGTCCGTTTTCCTTGATGACGGTACCGGCATTCTCAAGACACCGCCGATCTCCTGCGGCCTACTCGCTGGCGTGCTGCGCACCGAGCTCATCTGCCAGCGCAAGGCCCGCGTTGGTCGCATCACGCTCGATGATCTCGACAATGATACGCTTTACGTTGGAAATTCGCTGCGCGGGCTGATCCGCGCCACGCTGCAAAAGGACTGAGCATGTTTATTCTCTCCCTGACCTATGTGAAGCCGAACGAAGAGGCCGATAGGCACATGGAGCCGCATATGGCGTGGGTAAAGGAGGGATATGCCAGGGGCTGGTTCCTCGCCTCCGGCCGCAAGGTGCCGCGCACCGGCGGCGTCATCCTCGCCGTCGGCGACCGCGCGTTGATCGAAACCTATGTGGCGTCCGATCCCTTTATCATTCATGGCGTCGCCGAATATGACGTCACCGAAGTCGCGCTGACCACGGTGACCGAAGGGCTGGAGGCTTTGAAACGCTGAGCCGCAACCGCGCCGGCTGGTTATCGGTCTCAAAAGGGAGCGGCGATGAAACGTCCGACTTATATGCCCTATGACGGCTCGGCCCGACCCTTCACGATCGGCCTGATGCCGCTCGACCCTGTCAGGTGGATCGAACCCGACGATGATCTCAACCGCTACCTCGCGGAAAAGGCGCGGCTGGCAAACGAGCGCTTCGATGACATCTTCGTCGCTGAGGAAGGGACTGAAACGGCCCAGCAGGAGGCGCTGGATCTTCTCCTCGCGCACCTTGCCGAGCGGCGTCCGGCAACGCACCGTCAGGATATTTCGGCCCTGCCGCCTCTGTTCAAGGCCGGTTCGCTCGTTCAGGACGATCTCGTCCTCATGCGCCGCAAGGCCGATGGCTGGCATCTCGTTGCCGCCCACGTCGCCTTTCCCTCTTCGTGGTCGCTGCGCGAGAAGTTCGGCCGCCCGATGCACGAGATCCATGCCGATGTGCCCGGTTTCGGCGAAGGCACACGCAACGCTGCGCTCATCACTCGCATCTTCGATAGTCTGCACGTTGCCCAGCCAGTCGAGCGGCTGAACTGGTCGATCAACACGACGGCCGATCTCTTCCTCCCCGTCTCGAAACATCGCCGGCCGCCTTACGCCGAAGCCTTCACGCTCGAAGAGCGCTTCGTCCGCGTCGAACGCCAGACCCTGCACAAGCTTGCCGTCTCCGGCGATATTCTCTTCACCATCCGCATCTATATCGATCCAATCGCCGTCGTCGCCCGCCATCCGCGCGCGGCTGAGATCGCCGTACGTTTCGCCGATCAACTGGAAGCACTCGACGAACATCAGGCCGCCTACAAGGGCCTGACTTTGCAACGAGACGAACTCGTGCGGAAATTGCGGGCGCTTTGCAGCGCCGATATTTGGCCTTTGCGGAGGGAACGCTCTTTATTGTGACGCCATTTTGTGATTAGAGCCGGTCACTTCGCGAGCTTCGCGGCATTTTCACATGAATTCTTTAGGCTAAAGGCCTTCGTTCCCTTCCAACAGGAGAAAAGAATGACGGAACAGAACTATCCGGTATATGGCGAAATTACCGGTCCGATCGTCATGATCGGCTTTGGCTCCATCGGCCGCGGCACGCTGCCCCTGATCGAGCGCCATTTCAAATTCGACAAGAGCCGGATGGTCGTCATCGACCCGCGCACGGACGATGCCCACATTTTGGAAAAGCACGGCGTCAAGCACATTCAGGCATATGTGACGAAGGACAACTACAAGGAACTGCTGAAGCCGCTGCTGACCGAAGGCGAAGGCCAGGGCTTCTGCGTCAACCTCTCCGTCGACACCTCGTCGCTCGACATCATCAAGCTCTGCCGCAAGCTTGACGTGCTCTATATCGATACCGTCGTCGAGCCCTGGCTCGGCTTCTACTTCGACAAGGACATGAAGAACGAGGAGCGCACCAACTATGCGCTGCGCGAAACCGTTCGCAAGGAAAAGGCCAAGAACCCGGGCGGCACCACTGCCGTTTCTACCTGCGGCGCAAATCCGGGCATGGTCTCCTGGTTCGTCAAGCAGGCGTTGCTCAACCTCGCCAAGGATATCGGCTTGAAGTTCGACGAGCCGGGCCAGGACGACCGCGAAGAATGGGCAAAGCTCATGAAGAAGGTCGGCGTCAAGGGCATCCATATCGCCGAACGCGACACGCAGCGCACCATCCATCCGAAGCCGCTCAACGTCTTCTGGAACACCTGGTCGGTCGAAGGCTTCATCTCCGAAGGCCTGCAGCCGGCAGAACTCGGCTGGGGCACCCATGAAAACTGGATGCCGAAAAACGCCAAGAAGCACAAGAAGGGTTCCAAGGCCGCTATCTTCCTGGAACAGCCCGGCGCCAACACTCGCGTGCGCACCTGGTGCCCGACGCCCGGCCCGCAATACGGCTTCCTCGTCACTCACAACGAGTCGATCTCGATCGCCGATTTCTTCTCGGTCAGGGACAAGGACGGCGACGTCACCTACCGTCCGACCTGCCACTATGCCTACCATCCGGCCAATGACGCCGTTCTGTCACTGCATGAGATGTTCGGCAACGGCGGTACGGCACAGCCAGTCCATCACGTTCTCGATGAGAACGAATTGGTCGACGGCGTCGACGAGCTCGGCGTACTGCTCTATGGCCACGACAAGAACGCCTACTGGTACGGTTCGCGCCTGTCGCTGGAAGAAACCCGCCGCATCGCTCCCTACCAGAATGCAACCGGCCTGCAGGTGACTTCTGCCGTTCTCGCCGGCATGGTCTGGGCTCTCGAAAACCCGAAGGCTGGCATCGTCGAAGCCGACGAGATGGATTACAAGCGCTGCCTCGAAGTGCAGCTGCCTTATCTCGGCCCGGTCGAAGGCCACTATACCGACTGGACCCCGCTCGACGGTCGTCCGGGCCTGTTCCCGGAAGACATCGACACCAAGGATCCGTGGCAGTTCAAGAACATCCTCGTTCGCTGAGTCCTGTCGTAATGCTTTCGAAGATGCCCGCTGCAAGGCGGGCATTTTTGTAACGCCTGCTGTCTAAATCCGGTCGTCTGCTGCCGAAGGCTTGCCTTCGCAGAATGCCCGCGCCATGTTTTGGCGGACTGTCGCGGATAGTTTCCGCCTAGAT
Organism: Rhizobium sp. WYJ-E13; assembly: GCF_018987265.1. Taxonomy (NCBI): domain Bacteria; kingdom Pseudomonadati; phylum Pseudomonadota; class Alphaproteobacteria; order Hyphomicrobiales; family Rhizobiaceae; genus Rhizobium; species Rhizobium sp. WYJ-E13. The sequence goes on from NZ_CP076853.1 coordinate 3,300,950, forward strand.
TCGCCGGGAGAAGCCCTATGAAAATCAGAACTGGTCTCGTTCTTGTGGTTGCATCGGCAGCTCTTGCCGCCTGTGTCTCCTCCGGCCCGCGCCCCCTCCCCGTCGCGTCAGGACCCGCTCCCGCCGGTGTCGAAGGAACCTGGGCCGATCCGAACGGTATCGTCTCCACCTTCCAGGGCGGCACCTTCACCACGCGCACGACTGACAGCAACCAGCTTCTGGCCTCCGGCACCTATATCAAAACCTCGCCATCGCTGGTGGAAATCAACATGACTTCGCTGGTTCGCAACACCCAGTCGAAGGTCAATTGCGCCCTCGTCACGACAAGCCAGCTAAACTGCACCTCGGATGCCGGCGCGCAGTTCGTCCTGACGCGCCGCAGCTAACCGCTTATCTCGATGCTTGGCGCCGCGTCCGGCTTTTTTGCCGGCCGCCCCTTGGAAAGCGGCGCCACTTCCACAGCTTCCCTCTTGCGGTTGAGCCACCGAGGTGGAAACATTCGCGCGCCGGTATCGTCAGTGACGATCCACGTGAAGGATGGGGCAGGATCAGGGATAAAGATCCTGTCCCTAATCAGGAGAACAGGGATGGTGAGATCTTTTAGCTTCGGTCTTTTGACAGCGTCTATTCTGGCGCTGAGCACAAGCGCCGCATTTGCAGATTACGAACTCAATATTCTTCATATCAACGATTTCCACTCGCGCATCGAATCGATCAACAAGTTCGATTCCACGTGTTCTGCCGAGGAAGAGGGCAAGAACGAGTGCTTCGGCGGAGCCGCACGGCTGAAGGTCGCCATCGACCAGCGTCGCCAAGCCTTGACAGGTAAAAACACGCTGCTGCTCAATGCCGGCGACAACTTCCAGGGTTCGCTCTTCTACACGACCTACAAGGGCGCAGCTGAAGCCGAAATGCTGAACCTCATGAAGTTCGACGCCATGACGGTCGGCAATCATGAATTCGACGACAGCGAGGACGGGCTCGCAACCTTCCTCGACAAGGTGCAATTTCCGGTCGTCACCGCCAACGTCAAGGCAAGTGCCGCCTCCAAGATCGGCGACCGCGTCAAGCCTTCGCTCGTGCTTGATGTCGGCGGTCAGAAGATCGGCATCGTCGGCGCCGTCACCAACGATACGCCGGAGCTTTCCTCGCCCGGCCCCAACGTGACGATCGTCGATGACATCAAAAGCATCACGGCAGAGGTTGAGAAACTGAAAGGCGAAGGCGTCAACAAGATCATTGCGCTCACCCATGTCGGCTACCCGCGCGACCTCGCCATGATCGCCAAGATCCCCGATGTCGACGTGGTCGTCGGCGGCCATTCGCACAGCCTGCTGTCGAATACCGATCCGAAAGCCGAAGGTCCCTACCCGACAATGGTCGACAATCCCGGCGGCTATAAAGTGCCGGTGGTGCAGGCAGCCTCTTACAGCAAATATCTCGGCGATCTCGTCGTTAATTTCGACGATAATGGCGTCGTCAAGGAGGCCAAGGGCGATCCCATCCTGATCGATTCTTCCTTCACCCCCGATCCGGCCGTCGCGGCGCGCATTGTCGAACTGGCAAAGCCGATCGAGGACCTGCGCAAGAAGGTGATCGGCTCCTCCGAAGGCCCCATCGAGGGAGACCGCAAGGTCTGCCGCGTCAAGGAATGCTCGATGGGCAATCTGGTGGCCGATGCCATCCTCGACCGTACCAGGAACCAGGGCGTGACCATTGCCATCCAAAACGGCGGCGGTCTGCGTGCCTCGATCGATGGCGGTGACGTCACCCAGGGCGAGGTCATCACCGTGCTGCCCTTCCAGAATACGCTCGCCACCTTCCAGCTGACCGGTGCCGATATCGTCAAGGCGCTCGAAAACGGCGTCAGCCAGATCGACCAGGGGGCCGGCCGTTTCCCGCAGGTCGCCGGTCTGAAATTCACCTTCGACCAGTCGAAGCCGGTCGGCAGCCGCGTCAGCGACGTGCAGGTCAAGGACGGCGACACTTTCGTTCCGATCGACAATGCCAAGACCTACAGCGTTGCCACCAACAATTTCATGCGCGCCGGCGGCGACGGTTATGTCGCCTTCAAAGCCGGCCAGAATGCCTATGACTACGGGCCGGACCTAGCCGACGTGACAGCCGAGTATATTGCCGCGCACTCGCCCTACAAGCCTTATACGGACGGCCGCATCACTGAAATTGCGCAGGCGGCACCTGCTCCCTCCGCAGAGCAGGCTCCTGCAGCCCCTGTACCCGCGGCCCCGGCTCCATCTGCCGAACCGACCCCAGCTCCAGCAGCACCGGCCCCAACCGCTCCCGCTCCGGCAGTTGAACCCGCCCCGGCAGCCTCCGCACCATCAACACCCTCGACCCACGTCATCGTTGCCGGCGATACTTTCTGGGATCTCGCCAAGACCTTTTACGGCGATGGCGCCGAATGGCGCAAACTCTCGGAAGCCAATGGCAGCCCGAACCCACGCCATCTGCGGATCGGCGAGGAAATCCAGGTTCCCGCCAAGTAAGACGATTTGTCCCGATCATCCGAGCCGGTCCGGGGGTTCCCCGGGCTGGCTTTTCTTCTTATAGGGTGAACCGTGATCGGCTGGCTGCGTATGAACCGGCGAGACACGAAAAGCGCGTTGGGGCCAGAATGACAGATACTACACTCCGCCCGGCGGACCATCCCGCCGTCAAATTCGGCAAGGTCGGCGTCCTGCTGGTCAATCTCGGCACGCCTGACGGCACCGATTATACGTCCATGCGCCGCTACCTGCGCGAATTCCTGACCGACAAACGCGTCATCGAATGGTCGCCCTGGAAGTGGTACCCGATCCTGTTCGGCATCGTCCTCAACACGCGCCCGCAAAAGGTCGGCAAAGCCTACGAGACGATCTGGAACAAGGATCTGAACGAAAGCTGGCTGCGCACCTACACCCGCAACCAGTCCGACTTCATGGCTGAACGCCTGAGGGACTTGCCCAACGTCAAGGTCGATTGGGCGATGCGTTACGGCACACCATCGATCCCCTCGCGCATCGAAGCGCTGAAGGACGAAGGCTGCGACCGCATCCTGCTCTTCCCGCTCTATCCGCAATATGCGGCAGCCACCACCGCCACCGTCAACGACAAGGCTTTCCAGAAGCTGCTCGCCATGCGCTGGCAGCCGGCGCTGCGCACGGTGCCGGATTATCATGACGACGAGACCTACATCGAAGCGCTCGCAAAATCAGTAGAGCAGCATCTCGCTACTCTCGACTGGAAGCCGGAGATGCTGCTTGCCTCCTTCCACGGCATTCCACTCTCCTATTTCCAGCAAGGCGATCCCTATTACTGTCAGTGCCAGAAAACCGGCCGCCTGTTGCGTGAGCGTCTAGGGCTCACGAAAGAGAATTTCATGGTCACCTTCCAATCCCGCTTCGGACCGGAAGAATGGCTGCAGCCCTATACCGACAAGACCGTCGAGAAGCTGGCGCAGGACGGCGTCAAGCGCATCGCCGTCATGAACCCCGGCTTCGTTTCCGACTGTCTGGAGACGCTGGAGGAGATCGCGGAACAGGCCGCCCATTCTTTCAAGCACAACGGCGGCGAGCAGTTCACGCATATTCCCTGCCTGAATGACAGCGATGACGGCATGCAGGTGCTGGAAAAGGTTGTGCGTCGCGAGCTTCTGGGCTGGATATGACAGACCCGGCACCAGATTTTCCGGCGCCCGGCGATAGATAAAGACGTCCTCCTCTTCAGGTCTACGGAAGGGTCGAAGCCAGCGACCGCAACTGCGGTGCGCAGGCTCCCGGTCTGAGGCTTACTCATCTGGACGTATTTCATGACTGCAGGTTTCAGAAAATTGATTGTCTTTGCCTGTGTGCTTGTCGTTGTAGGTGGCGGTTATCTCGCTTGAGAGCAATATCAACGGATGTATCGCGGCGCGCCACCCAAGGGCATCGTCGGTCAGGTGGCCTGCCAGCTCCGCCTGCGCGACGTCAAGGCCAGCAATCTGAGCCCGGACGATCAGCCATTCCTCACAAATTGCCTGATGGGCGGCTACATCACAAAGAGCGACCTGGACGATGCCGGCCTATCACCCTGATTTGACAGGCGAGGCTCGTCATTCCGTCCTTGCAAAGAACGTGCTAACTCACCACGTCAGATAGGTGGGTTGAGGGAGGAATACATGCTGCTGAGCGGCTTCGATATTCTCGTGATCGTATTGGTGATTTTCGTCATCCTGGTGCTCTTTGCGGGCATCAAGACGGTTCCGCAGGGTTATCGCTACACGATCGAGCGCTTCGGCCGCTATACGCGCACGCTGGAACCCGGCCTGAACCTGATCACCCCTTTCATCGAGCGGGTCGGCGCCCGGATGAACGTGATGGAGCAGGTGCTGAACGTGCCGACCCAGGAGGTGATTACCAAGGACAATGCCTCGGTCTCTGCCGATGCCGTGTCCTTCTACCAGGTGCTGAATGCCGCTCAGGCCGCCTATCAGGTTTCCAACCTGGAAAATGCGATCCTTAACCTCACCATGACCAATATTCGCTCCGTCATGGGCTCCATGGATCTCGATGAGCTGCTCTCCAATCGCGATGCGATCAACGACCGGCTGCTGCGCGTCGTGGACGAGGCCGTGCAGCCCTGGGGCATCAAGGTCACCCGCGTCGAGATCAAGGATATTCAACCGCCCCGCGACCTCGTCGATGCGATGGCCCGCCAGATGAAGGCCGAGCGCGAGAAACGTGCCCAGGTGCTGGAAGCTGAAGGTTCGCGCAACGCGCAGATCCTGAGAGCCGAAGGCGCCAAGCAGTCCGCCATCCTTCAGGCCGAAGGCCAGCGGGAAGCGGCCTTCCGCAATGCCGAAGCCCGCGAGCGTTTGGCCGAAGCAGAAGCCAAGGCGACAAAGATGGTCTCGGAAGCGATCGCCGCCGGCAACATCCAGGCAATCAACTATTTCGTGGCGCAGAAATACACCGAAGCACTGACCTCGATCGGCCAGGCGAACAATGCCAAGGTCGTGCTGATGCCGATGGAGGCCTCCTCCATTCTCGGCTCGCTCGGCGGCATCGGCGCAATTGCCCGCGAGGTCTTTGGCGACGGCAGCAATCCACCTCCGCCTCCGCGCCCCCGCCCCGGTCCCGCGCGCTCGACACCGCCCGTCAGCGCAGCTCCGCCCAGTTCTTTCAATCCTAATCCGGAGAGCTGAGCCATGCTGGCGAAGATCGTCGGCGAACTTGGGCCGTGGAGCTGGTGGGTAGCAGGCCTGGTGCTGCTTGCCGCCGAATTGGTCGCGCCGGGCTTCTTTCTGGTCTGGATCGGCCTTGCAGCACTTAGCGTCGGCGCGTTGTCGCTGCTCTTCTGGGATACCGCTTTCTGGGTCTGGCAGCTTCAGGCGCTTCTCTTCGCCGCCTTTGCGGTCATCTCCACACTTATCGGTCGGCGGTTGACGCTACGCAACAGCAAGACCGACGAACCTTTCCTCAACCAGCGCGGCGCGAGCCTCGTCGGCCGCACAGCCACACTGCACGAACCGATCCGCGAAGGCCGCGGCCGCATTCGCCTCGACGATACGACGTGGCGGGTGATGGGGCCGGATCTTCCGGCTGGAACCCAAGTCAGGGTCGTTTCCAGCAACGGTCGCGACCTGACGGTAGAGCCGATCTGATCAGGCGACGCCGATCCTTAAGAGATCGTGGAAGTGAACCAGGCCTATCGGACGCTGGTCGTCGTCAGTGACGATAAGCGCGCCGATCTTGTATTGCTCGAGCAGCGCCAGGGCTGCCGTCGCCAGGATCGTCGGGCTGACCGTCTTCGGCGCGCGCGTCATGATGTCGTCGACCGTCAACTCCGCAAGATTGCGGCTGAGGTTGCGGGACATGTCACCATCCGTGACGATGCCGCAAAGCCGGCCTTCGGCATCCAGCACGCCGACGCAGCCGAAATGCTTGTGCGACAATACTCTGATCGCATCCGGCACGGACGTGCCCTTCACGACCAGCGGCAGGCGGTCACCGGTATGCATGATGTCGGCAACATGCATCAGGCTGGCACCCAGCTTGCCGCCGGGATGGAAGACATGGAAATCCGTCGCCGTAAAGCCTCGCGCGTCAAGAAGCGCAATCGCCAGCGCGTCGCCGAGCGCAAGCTGCATCATCGTCGATGTGGTTGGCGCCAGCCCATTTGGACAGGCCTCTTCCTCGTTGGGGATCAGCAGAACGATATCGGCGGCCGTCGCCAGTGAGGACTGCGGGCTGCAGGTCATTGCAATCAGCGGGATGGAAAAACGCCGCGTGTAGGAAATGATGCTCTTCAGTTCCGCGCTTTCACCACCCTTGGAGATCGCCAGCACCAGATCGTCGCCGGCGATCATGCCGAGATCGCCGTGATTGGCTTCCGCCGCATGCACGAAAAAGGCAGGTGTGCCTGTCGAAGCGAAAGTGGCAGCGATCTTCGTGCCGATATGGCCGCTCTTGCCGACGCCGGTCACGATCACGCGGCCGGAATTTTCGCCGATCATTTCGACCGCACGGGTAAAGGGTCCAGCCAGCCCATCATCGAAAGCGCGTTCGAGCGCCTCGAGGGCGAGTCTTTCGATACTGATCGTGCGCTTGCCCGACTGAAGCAGGCTGTTTTCGACGAGTTTCACCGCTCTCCTGATCATGGCAATGCGTTAGACCTTTTCACTTTGCCTGTCCACCCGACAATGTTTCCCATGTATGAACGCGCGGCCCGCACGGCAACGAATGGTTAACCACAAGGCTTTACGCTTGGGTAAGACTTAAAAGCATTTCAGGCGCGGATTTGAATGGGCCAGGGAAAACAGACGAGCAGTGTGACGCCGCTCCGCGCCATGAGCCGTGCCGTCTCCGTTGCGGCTATCGGCCTGCTGATTGCACCCGTCGCTTACGCGCAACAGACGACATCGCAGCAGCAATCGGCAAGCCCTACGAATTCGCGCACCGGGGCCACCTCCACCACACAGCGCGCCGGCGCGAACAATGCGCCGGACTTTGGTGATGCAGGCGACACCACGACCGCTCCCGCCAATGCCGCCGCCCAAGCCGCGGATTCCGTCGCAGCACCTGCCTCGGCAACGCAGCCCGATGACGAGATTACCGGCGCAATCCTCGACGAGGATATGCGCAGGCTGAACACTCGCGAGCCGCGCTTTGACGAAACATCAACGCGAAAAGTGCCTGGGAGTGCCTCGACCGAAGAAACGCCGGGCATCCCTCTCGGCAGCTTCGTGCTGCGCCCAAGTGTCACCCAGACGATCAACAGCGAGATCACCAAGGACGGTGGCACAAAAAAGAGCCGCGGCTTCCTCGAAACCGATATGGGCGCGACGCTGACCTCCGACTGGAGCCGGCATCAGTTGACCGTCACCTCCGAGGGCGCCTGGCAGAAAAACATCAGCGGCGAGGGTGAAGAGCAGCCTTCCTTCAAGATCGATGGCGATCTGCGGCTGGACCTGTCGCGCGACACGGTCGGCCACATCACCGGCGGCTATAATTTCTATCGCGAGGATACGGATGATCCGGACGCGATCGCCAACGCCGATCAGCAGTCCGATGTGCAGGAATTTACCGGCGGCGCTTCCATCGAGCACGATTTCGGGATCTTGCGCGGAACGGCCGCCGTTGCACTCTCCCGCTCGATCTATTCGGACGCCACGCTCTCGAACGGCACGACGGTTTCGCTGAGCGACCGCAATCAGACGACAGGCACGGTTCGCGGTCGTATCGGCTATGAACTGTCGCCGGCACTCATTCCGTTCATCGAAGCGTCAGTTGGCAAAACCAATTATGACGAACGCACCGATTCCTCGGGTTATCAGCGTTCGGGAGATAGCTACGGCGCCAAGGGCGGCGTGCAGGTCGATATGGGCGAAAAGCTCAAGGGCGAGGTTGCGGTCGGTTATGCAACGGCGGACTTCGATGACAACAGGCTGAAATCGATCGATACGGCAACACTCGATGCCAGCCTGCTCTGGTCGCCGATCCGCGGAACGAATGTCAATCTCGATCTCCAGACCAGCATCCAGCCCTCCACCTCGGCAGGTGAAAGCGGCTATGTCTCGCATCAGCTGACGACGACGGTCGATCATCAGCTGCGCGACAATCTGGTGGCGACGGTCATCGGCGGCGTGACGCTGCGCGATTATCCAAGCGGCAGCACCATAAGTGACGAGACGGTTTACACCGCCTCGTCTGGTCTCGTCTGGAATATCAATCGTTACCTCGACTTCACCAACACGCTTGGCTACGAGCTGACGACACGCAAGGAAGGCGACGACTCGCAGCAATGGCGAGCCGGCGTCGGTCTCAAATTGAAGCGCTGAACAACCTTAGTTCAGACGGGCGAGCAGGTTCCTGAAGCCGTCTTCGACGCTCGGGCGAATGTCCGCTCGCTCGAGAGCAAAGGCAACGTTGGCGAGGATGAAACCATCCTTGGCACCGCAGTCGTAAGTCTCGCCCTTGAAGTGATAGCCTGCGAAATCCTGTTCCTTGAGCAGCTTCAGCATGCCGTCGGTGAGTTGGATTTCGTTGCCGGCGCCGCGTTCCTGGCTTTCCAGGATCTTGAAGACTTCCGGCTGCAGGATGTAGCGACCGTTGATGAAGAAGTTGGAAGGAGCGGTGCCCTTGGCCGGCTTTTCCACCATGCCTGTGATGCGGAAGCCCTCGCCGATCGCATCACCAACGCCGACGATGCCGTATTTGTGAGCCTGATCGGGAGCACATTCCTCGACGGCGATAATGTTGCCGCCGCTGTGCTCGTAGAGCTCAATCATGCCCTTCATGCAGCCCTTTTTGTCCTTCATGATCATGTCGGGCAGAAGCAGCGCGAAAGGCTCGTCGCCGACGATCTCGCGGGCGCACCAGACGGCGTGGCCGAGGCCGAGCGGCTCCTGCTGACGGGTAAAGCTCACCGTGCCTGCCTTGGGAAGCTGCTGCTGCAGGAGGGTGATTTCCGCCTTCTTGGCGCGCTCCTTGAGCGTCTGCTCAAGTTCGAAATGAATATCGAAGTAGTCTTCGATGACGTGCTTGTTACGGCCAGTAACAAAAACCAGATGTTCAATGCCTGCTTCAAGTGCTTCGTCGACGACATACTGAATAATTGGCTTGTCGACAACAGTCAGCATTTCCTTCGGAACCGCTTTGGTAGCCGGAAGGAACCGCGTCCCCAGTCCCGCGACTGGAAATACTGCCTTACGAACTTTCTTATGCTGAGCCACACCGATCTCCTGTTTTGACTATACCGCTTTTACCTAAACGCTATATCGATTTGAACTAGTATAGAATTGCTACCGTTTTGCAAATGGTGACTGCCCCGGCCGCCCATGGTAAAGAATTTGTTGACTCCGTTCCTGTAATTTCGGCGTAGAGCGGACATGACGTACCGCCTTGGCTAAAACTGAAGATGACGGATACGACTGCCGATGACCCAGAAATACACACACTCCCTTCGTGGTCTTGCTCTCGCCATCGTTGTCGCCACTGCGGCTGGACTGGCCCCCAATAACGCAAAAGCCGATGCCCGGTTCCAGAAGTGGATCGCGGACTTTTACCAAACTGCTGCTCAGAGTGGCATCAGTAAGGCAACGTACCAAAAAGCCTTTTCTGGGGTAAGCGAACCCGATCCCACAGTCCTCGAAAAGGCCACCTATCAGCCTGAATTTACATCGAAGATTTGGGACTATGTCGATTCCCGCGTCAACCCCTACACTGTGGAAATTGGCCGCAAGATGGCTGCCAAACACGCTAAAACGCTCGATGCCATCCAGCGCCAGTTCGGTGTCGACAAGTCGATTCTGCTGGCGATCTGGTCGATGGAATCAAATTACGGCGCCGTTCTCGCAAAAGATGAGCGTCTTCACTATGTGCCGCGAGCGCTGGCCACACTTGCCTATGCCGACCCCAAGCGCGGCAAATACGCCAAGAAGCAGTTGATCGCAGCCCTGAAAATCCTGCAGAACGGGGACGTCCCCGCCAGGGAGATGACTGGCTCCTGGGCCGGCGCCATGGGCCACACCCAATTCATCCCGACGAGCTATCTTCTTTACGCGGTCGACGCGGATGGCAATGGCCATCGCGACATCTGGAATTCCGTGCCCGATGCGCTGGCGACCTCGGCGAATCTTCTGATGAAGAATGGCTGGGATGCCGGCAGAACCTGGGGTTACGAGGTCGCAGTACCTGCTTCTGCGGCAAAGCAGGTTGGCAAGACGCACACGCTTGCTCAGTGGGCAGCACTCGGTCTCAAACGCCCGAGCGGTAAGCCCTTCAAGGATGGGCAGAGCCGCGCCGTCTTGAAGATGCCGGCCGGTTCCGATGGTCCAGGTTTCCTGATGACGGCCAACTTCTTCACGATCAAGAACTACAATGCCTCCGACAGCTATGCACTCGCCGTCGGCCTCCTCGCAGACCAGATCGCCGGCTATGGCGGCATGCAGCAGCGCTGGCCACGCCCGGAAGGCGCTCTCGACATCACCGAAAAGTTCGAACTGCAGACGCGTTTGAAGACGCTCGGCTATTATAGCGGCGACGTCGACGGCAATTTCGGCTCCGGCTCCAAGGCTGCGATCGCCGCCGTACAGGAGCGTATCGGCATGCAGCCGGATGGTGAGCCATCACTTTCGCTTCTCCACGCGCTGCGCCGCTAGAGCGCCGTGCGTCCAATCGGACGTACAAAGGATGCTCTATCCCTTAGAATCTACAGCATCGGCCCGAAAATCGATTCCGATTTTCGGGCCGATGCTGTAGAAGCGGGAAAAGCGTGACCTAAATAATGATGTGGAGTGGACGGAAAGCCGCTGCCCATGCAAGATGCCCGGCAGATGCGGAACTGCCCGATGACGAGAAAAACTAACCGGACCCGATGGATTCGCGTGCTTGTGTTTGCCGCAGCCGCGCTTTCCCTTTGCCTCGGCTCGATGGTGCCGATGCACTATGCCGAAGCGCAGGAGCTTCGCTACCAGCGCCGGTCCATCCTCGATTTCTTTCTCGGGCGCCGCTACATCGATGAGAATCCGCAGCCCGAAATGCGGGACCAGCCCAGACGGCAGCAGCAGCAGCGCCGGCGCCCGCCAGCAGCACAGAAGGCCGTAACCCCGACGCGAACGGCGCCCGTAACGCCGGCTGAGCCGGTTGTTCAAAAGCTGGATAGCGCCCAGAAAATCCTTGTTGTCGGCGACTTCCTCGCTGGTGGCCTCGGTGACGGCCTCACTGCAGCCTTTGAAACCTCTCCAGGTGTCGTGGTCGAAGCCCGCAGCAATGTGTCATCGGGTCTCGTACGCGACGACTATTACAACTGGCCCGGCGAATTGCCGAAGATGATCGACGAACTGAAGCCGGCGATGGTCGTCGTCATGATCGGCGCCAATGATCGCCAGCAGATGGTGACCGATGTCGGCAAGGAAAAATTCCGTACCGACGGCTGGTTTACCGAATACCAGCGCCGCGTACTTGCCTTTGGCAAGGAGATCACAGGCCGCAAGATCCCGTTGCTCTGGGTCGGACTTCCCGCCTTCGAATCCGATTCGATGACATCCGACGCCGTGCAGATGAACCAGCTCTATCGCAACCAGATGGAGAACATCGGCGGCGAATTCGTCGATATCTGGGACGGCTTCGTGGATGAGAACGGTAAATTCATCGTCACCGGCTCCGACGTCAACGGCCAGCAAGTGCGCCTGCGCACCACTGACGGCATCAACCTGACACAGGCGGGCCGCCGCAAGCTCGCCTTCTATGTCGAAAAGCCGGCGCGCCGCATTCTCGGCACCCAGGCGAGTCCCGACCTCGTGCGCCTCGATCCCGGCAACCTGCCGGCACTGACGCTGCCCACCGATCCAGTGGAACATACGCAGCCGATCAGCCTGTCCGACCCGAACCTTGATGGCGGAGCCGAATTGCTCGGCGCCAGCAGGGCTATGCCTGTGACGCTGACGAAATCGCCGCGCGATCTCCTGGTCGAGCAGGGAGAAATGGCACCGGCACCCGCAGGCCGCATCGACGACTATCGCATGCCGACGCTGAGGACGACGGCAGAAACTTCTATAAAATGAGAAAGGACCGCCCGAGCGGCCCTTTGCATGAGGCTTGCCTGAAGCAGCCGCGCATCAACTGGTCGCACCACGAAGAACTCCGCCGGGATACGGCGGAGTTTATTACCTGACCAATTCTTCCGGCAAATCAGCGCGGCAGAACCGTCGAGCCCATCAACGCTTCGTCGATGGCGCGTGCTGCCTGGCGGCCTTCACGGATCGCCCAGACCACCAGAGACTGGCCACGGCGCACGTCGCCCGCCGTCCAGAGCTTATCGACAGAGGTTTTGTAGTCGCGGTCGTTGGCGACAACATTGGTCGAGCCACGCTTGTCGGTGTTGAGCGTCAGTTTGCCATCGAGCTCCTTCAGCACGCTGTCTTTGAACGGACCGCTGAAACCGATGGCGATGAAGGCGAGATCCGCCTTGATGACGAAATCCGTTCCCGGTACCGGGCGACGACGCTCATCGACTTCACAGCACTTCACGCCCGTCAGCACGCCGTCTTCACCGACGAATTCGAGCGTCGCGACCTGGAATTCGCGGATCGCGCCTTCGGCCTGCGAAGAGGAGGTGCGCATCTTCGTTGCCCAGAAGGGCCAGACAGCGAGCTTGTCTTCCTTTTCCGGCGGCTGCGGGCGAATGTCGAGCTGGGTCACCTTGACCGCCCCCTGACGGAAAGCCGTGCCGACGCAGTCCGAAGCCGTATCACCACCGCCGACGACGACGACATGCTTGGCGCCGGCCAGGATCGGATCGGACGGCCAGCCGGTACTGTCGATGTTTTCGCGGCCGACACGCTTGTTCTGCTGCACCAGATAGGGCATCGCGTCATGAACACCGGCGAGATCGGTGCCTGGAATGCCGGCTTCACGCGGTGTCTCGGAACCGCCGCAGTAAAGCACGGCATCATGATCAGCCAGAAGCTGTTCGACATTGACGTCGACGCCGACATTGACGCCGCAATGGAAGGTCACGCCCTCGCCCTTCATCTGCTCGACACGGCGATCGATGAAGTTCTTCTCCATTTTGAAGTCCGGAATGCCGTAGCGCAGCAGGCCACCCGGCTTTGTCTCGCGCTCATAGACATGCACATCATGGCCGGCGCGGCCGAGCTGCTGGGCTGCCGCCATACCGGCCGGACCGGAGCCGATGATCGCTACCTTCTTGCCGGTATGGATCGTCGCCGGCTGCGGACGAATGAAGCCGAGTTCGTAGGCCTTGTCGGCGATTGCCTGTTCGACCGTCTTGATTGCGACCGGCGCATCTTCGAGGTTCAGCGTGCAGGCTTCCTCGCACGGAGCCGGGCAGACGCGGCCGGTAAATTCCGGGAAGTTGTTGGTCGAATGCAGGTTCTGGATCGCCGCTTCCCAGTTGTTGTTGTAGACGAGGTCGTTCCAATCAGGAATCTGGTTATGAACAGGGCAACCCGTTGGGCCGTGGCAATAGGGAATGCCACAGTCCATGCAGCGGGCTGCCTGTTTCTGCACTTCCGGGTCCGACATCGGGATCGTGAATTCACGGAAATGCCGGATGCGGTCCGACGCCGGCTGATACTTCGCTACCTGCCGATCGATTTCCAGAAACCCTGTTACCTTACCCATATTTTCGTCCCTTACCCTCATGACCGCCTCGCCTGCGGCCAGTTGTCTGTTCAGCCTCGATCGCGGAGGCAGGTTGTTTGCTTTGGCCGTCATCAGAACATATCTCCTGATTTCCATCCACGCGGTCGCGCCAGCTTCAAGCTCGCGGCTGATCGTCGTTGAGTCATTGAGATATTTCAGTCACCCGCCACGCGCTGTTGAGGCGTGGCGGATTGTTCGGTGCAATTACTCGGCAGCGATGCCCATCCGGCTGCGCTCCATTTCCTCAAGCGCGCGGCGATATTCGACCGGCATGACCTTGCGGAATTTCGGACGGTAGTCACCCCAGTGCTCAAGGATTTCCTTGGCACGAGTAGAGCCCGTGTAGTGCAGGTGATTGGAGATCAGCTGATAGAGCCGTTCCTCATCGTGGCGCGTCATGTCACCGGAGACGTCGACGCGTCCCTTGTGCATGAGGTCGCCACCGTGGTGGTGCAGCTTCTCCAGCATGTCGTCCTCTTCCGGAACCGGCTCGAGCTCGACCATGGCCATGTTACAGCGGCTGGCGAAATCACCGGCTTCGTCGAGAACATAGGCCACGCCACCGGACATGCCGGCTGCGAAGTTGCGGCCCGTTCCGCCGAGCACGACAACCACGCCGCCCGTCATATATTCGCAGCCGTGGTCGCCCACGCCCTCGATGACGGCGATCGCGCCGGAGTTACGAACCGCAAAGCGCTCGCCCGCGACACCGCGGAAGTAGCACTCACCTTCGGTCGCGCCGTAGAGCACCGTATTGCCGACGATGATTGAGTTCTCAGCCACGATCCTCGAATTGTCAGGCGGACGGATGATGATCTTGCCGCCCGAAAGACCCTTGCCGACATAGTCGTTGCCGTCGCCAACGAGGTTGAAGGTGATGCCGCGCGCCAGGAACGCGCCGAAGCTCTGTCCCGCCGTGCCCTTCAGGGTGACGTTGATCGTGTCTTCCTTCAGGCCGCGATGGTTATAACGCTTGGCCACTTCGCCCGAGAGCATCGCGCCGGCCGAACGGTCGACGTTCTTGATGTCGACCTCGAAGGCGACCGGCGTCTTCGACGCCAGCGCCGGTTCGGCCGCCGCAATCATCTTGCGGTCGAGAATGTCGTCGATCGGATGCTTCTGGCGCGTCGTCCAGTAAGTCTCTTCCTTCGGTGCATCGACCTTGTGGAAGATCTTCGCGAAATCGAGTCCCCTAGCCTTCCAGTGCGCTAGCATCTCGTCCTTCTCGAGCAGCTCGGAAGCGCCGATGATCTCATCGAGCCTGGTAAAGCCGAGGGAGGCCAGAATTTCGCGCACTTCGTTGGCGACGAAGAAGAAGTAATTGATGACGTGCTCGGGCGCGCCCTTGAAGCGCTTGCGCAAGACCGGATCCTGCGTCGCCACGCCGACCGGACAGGTGTTGAGATGGCACTTGCGCATCATGATGCAGCCGGCAGCGATCAGCGGTGCCGTCGCGAAGCCGAATTCGTCGGCACCGAGCAGCGCGCCGATAATGACGTCGCGGCCTGTCTTCAGACCGCCGTCGACCTGCAGGGCGACGCGCGAGCGCAGACCGTTCAGCACCAGCGTCTGCTGGGTTTCGGCAAGGCCGATTTCCCACGGGCTGCCGGCATGTTTCAGCGAGGTGAGCGGCGATGCGCCCGTACCGCCATCGAAACCGGCGACCGTGATATGGTCGGCGCGCGCCTTCGCAACGCCGGCGGCAACCGTGCCGACGCCGACTTCCGAGACGAGCTTGACCGAGACATCCGAGGTCGAGTTGACGTTCTTCAGGTCGTAGATCAGCTGCGCCAGATCCTCGATCGAGTAGATGTCGTGGTGCGGCGGCGGCGAAATCAGGCCGACGCCCGGGGTCGAGTGACGCGTCTTGGCAACGACCGCATCGACCTTGTGGCCAGGCAGCTGACCGCCTTCGCCGGGCTTGGCGCCCTGCGCGACCTTGATCTGCAGCACGTCGGCATTGACGAGATATTCCGTCGTCACACCGAAGCGGCCGGACGCAATCTGCTTGATGGCCGAACGCTCGGGGTTCGACGAACCATCCGGCAGCGGCATGTAGCGGTCGCTCTCTTCGCCGCCCTCACCGGTGTTCGACTTGCCGCCGATCCGGTTCATGGCGATCGCCAGCGTCGTATGTGCCTCGCGGCTGATCGAGCCGAAGGACATGGCGCCGGTGGAGAAGCGCTTGACGATATCGATTGCCGGCTCGACGCTGTCGAGCGACACCGGCTTGCGGCCGAGCGCCTCCGCGCTCTTGATCTTGAAGAGGCCGCGGATCGTGTTCATGCGCAGCGCCGACGTGTTCACCATCTCGGCGAACTCGCGGTAGCGATCCTCGGCATTGCCACGCACCGCATGCTGCAGGGCAGCGACGGCATCCGGCGTCCATGCATGGCTTTCGCCGCGCATGCGATAGGCATATTCGCCGCCGATATCGAGCGTGCTTGCCAGGATCGGGTCTCGGCCGAAGGCTGCCTTGTGGCGAACAACGGTCTCGCGCGCAATCTCTTCGAGACCAACACCTTCAATGGTCGTCGCCGTGCCGAAGAAGTACTTGTCGACGAATTCCGACTGCAGGCCGATCGCATCGAAGATCTGCGCGCCGCAATAGGACTGATAGGTCGAGATGCCCATCTTGGACATGACCTTGAGGATGCCCTTACCGACCGCCTTGATGTAGCGATAGACCACTTCGCTGGCATCGACTTCCTTCGGGAATTCGCCCTTGGCATGCATGTCGAGCAGCGTGTCGAAGGCGAGATAGGGGTTGATCGCTTCGGCGCCGTAACCGGCCAAAAGGCAGAAATGATGCACTTCGCGCGGCTCGCCGGTTTCGACGACGAGACCGACCGAGGTACGCAGCCCCTTGCGGATCAGGTGATGGTGCACGGCAGCGGTTGCGAGCAGCGCGGGAATGGCGATCCGGTCCGGCCCGACCTGGCGGTCGGAGAGCACGATGATGTTGTAGCCACCCTTGACGGCTGCCTCCGCACGCTCGCAGAGACGATCGAGCATTTCCGGCATGCCTTCGGCACCACGCTCCACATCATAGGTGAAGTCGAGCGTCTTGGTGTCGAAACGGTCCTCCGTATGACCGATGGAGCGGATCTTTTCGAGATCGCCATTGGTCAGGATCGGCTGGCGCACTTCGAGGCGCTTGGCGTTCGCCATGCCTTCATGGTCGAGAATGTTCGGACGCGGACCGATGAAGGAAACGAGGCTCATGACGAGCTCTTCACGGATCGGGTCGATCGGCGGGTTCGTCACCTGCGCGAAGTTCTGCTTGAAATAGGTATAAAGCAGCTTCGACTTCTCGGACATGGCCGAGATCGGCGTATCCGTGCCCATCGAGCCGATCGCCTCCTGGCCCGTCGTCGCCATCGGCGACATCAGGATCCTGGTGTCCTCGGTCGTGTAGCCGAAGGCCTGCTGGCGGTCGAGCAGCGAGACGTCGCGGCGAAGCGCGCGCGGTTCGACCGGCTTCAGGTCTTCGAGGATCAGCTGCGTGCGGTTCAGCCAGCTGCGATAAGGATGAGCGTTCGCAAGCTGCGCCTTCACCTCGTCGTCAGAGATGATCCGGCCCTCTTCCATGTCGATCAGCAGCATCTTGCCCGGCTGCAGTCGCCACTTCTGGATGATGTTTTCTTCCGCGACCGGCAGCGTGCCGGCTTCGGAAGCGAGGATGACACGGTCGTCATTGGTGACGAGATAGCGGGCCGGACGCAGGCCGTTACGGTCGAGCGTCGCACCGATCTGCTTGCCGTCGGTGAAAGCAACGGCAGCCGGACCATCCCAAGGCTCCATGAGAGCGGCATGATATTCGTAGAATGCCTTGCGCTCCGGCGACATGGACTGATTGCCGGCCCAGGCTTCCGGAATCAGCATCATGACCGCATGCGACAGCGAATAGCCGCCGCGCAGAAGGAATTCGAGTGCGTTATCGAAACAGGCCGTGTCCGACTGGCCCTCATAGGAGATCGGCCAGAGCTTGGAGATATCCTCGCCGAAAAGCGGAGAGGAGACCGAAGCCTGACGCGCCGCCATCCAGTTGACGTTGCCGCGCAGCGTATTGATTTCACCGTTATGGGCGACCATGCGGTAAGGGTGCGCAAGCTTCCAGGATGGGAAGGTGTTGGTCGAGAACCGCTGGTGCACGAGTGCCACCGCGCTTTCGAAGCGCGGGTCCGACAAGTCCTTATAATAGGCACCGACCTGGTAAGCCAGGAACATGCCCTTGTAGACGACGGTCGTGCTCGACAGCGACACCGGATAGAAGTGGCTCTCTTCACCGTCGAACTCATCATAGATTCGGTTGGAGATGACCTTGCGAAGGGTGAAGAGCCGGCGCTCGAATTCGTCGTTCGTCGCAGCATCCTTGCCGGCACCAATGAAGACCTGCACATGATGCGGCTCGGTCGCGGCAATCGCCGGCGCCTTCGAGAGCGAGGAATTGTCGACCGGTACGTCGCGGAAGCCGATGAAGACTTGGCCTTCTTCGGTGATGACGTCCTTGATCACCTTCTTGAAATGTTCGATCTGCTTTTCGTCACGCGGCATGAAGATATGGCCGACGCCATATTCGCCGGCCTTCGGCAGAGTAATGTCCTGCTTGGCCATCTCCTCGCGGAAGAAGCGGTCGGGAATCTGCACGAGAATACCCGCGCCGTCGCCCATCAGCGGATCGGCGCCGACGGCACCGCGGTGCGTCAGGTTTTCGAGGATGAAGAGACCGTCCTTGACGATCTGGTGGGACTTCTGACCCTTCATATGCGCGACGAAGCCGACACCGCAGGCGTCATGTTCGTTGCGTGGATCGTAAAGCCCCTGTTTTTTCGGCAGGCCGGAGGCGGATTTACGCGTATTGGCCGTTGCGCGCACGTCTGCTGCTGCGAACTGGTCAATACCCATGGATGGCGTCATCTTCGTCATCGTCTTCCTCCTGTCGAAGCCCGCGGGACTGCGGGCGGCTTTTTGTCGCGCTCCGCACCCTGAAGATAGGTCCGGCGCGTGACAGCGCTGTTGCATTGTGAAGATCCGGTCGCAGACACCTGCTTCTCAAGGAAAGCAAACCGTCGCGTTCCGCGCCTGCCATTCGCCTCCGCGCGCCGCCATGTGAAGGCTTGGCGCTCGAAAGAACTATAGCGTGAAAGCCGCTCTGTGCCAGGGCTTTCGGCGCCTCTTCGGCCGGGAAGGCCAAAATAGGACAGCAACCCTGTCCTAGTTCATCCGTTCAATGCCAGAAACAATTCCTCTTCGCAAGGGCATCCTCTTAAAAAAACATCAATTTGCGACGGAAGATTGCCAAATCGGCCAAAACAGCGACATAAAATTACACAGAGAGAAGACATTTTGTTTTTTGATTACGCAGTTCAATTTCTGTGATGCATTCCGGCTTCCGCCCTTGATCCTGTGAAGCTTTGGCGTAAAGTCCCTTCCCGAACCTCCCGCCCCATGATTTTCAATGGTTTCCTCCATGATTTTTGCTTCTGACAATTGGGCTGGCGCCCATAAATCCATTGCCGAACGCCTACTTGCCGAATCCGCCGGGTTTGCGGCCGCTTATGGCAACAGTGATCTCGACAAGAAGGTGGACGCCCGCTTCTCCGAGATCTTTGAACGCGAGGTTTGCGTCTTCTTCGTCGCCACCGGCACAGCAGCCAACTCTCTGGCGCTGGCGAGCGTCCAGCGCCCCGGCGGGATCACCTTCTGCCATTCGGAAGCCCACGTGATCGAGGATGAATGCGGCGCGCCGGAATTCTTCTCCGGCTCCGCCCGCCTCATGGCCGTCGACGGTGAGGCCGGCAAGATCGATCCGGCCAGGCTCTCGGCAAAGATCGCGCACTTCCCCGAAGATGCCCTCCGTCATGGCCGCGCCAGCGCTGTGACCATCACACAATCGACCGAAATCGGTACCGTCTATTCGTTGCCGGAAATCGGCGAAATTTCCTCGATCGCCAAGAAACGGGGACTGCCCCTGCACATGGACGGTGCGCGCTTTGCCAATGCGCTCATCGCACTGAAAACAACACCTGCCGAAATGACCTGGAAGCGCGGCGTCGACATCCTCTCCTTCGGCGGCACGAAGAATGGCTGCTGGTGCGCGGAAGCGATCGTCTTCTTCAATCCGGAGCAGGCGAAGGAAATGCATTTCATTCGCAAGCGCGCAGCCCAGCACTTCTCCAAGTCGCGTTTCATCGCAGCCCAGTTCGATGCCTATTTCGAAAACGGCCTCTGGCTTGATCTCGCCCGCCATTCCAACGGCATGGCAGACCGCCTGCGCGCCGGTATCGGCGCCAGCAATTCCGCTCGCCTCGCCTGGCCGACAGCCTCGAACGAAGTCTTCGCCGTAATTCCGAAGTCCGCAGCGAAGACGGCAGAAGCCAGAGGCGCAAAATTTTACGAGTGGCCAATCCCGGCCGGCACATCGGATCTCGTTTCGGAAGGCGAAACCCTCATTCGGCTGGTCACCAGCTTCGCCACGACCGAGGCCGATGTCGACGGCTTCCTGAAGTGCCTCGCGGCCTGATTTCGAAAGCACCGGACGCCCACTCGGAAGGTGTGTGTTCCGGTCTCTTTTGGAACAAAGCCGGTTTTCACTCAGGTAGACCGCAACCCCCTGACCTTCTTCAAAATATCCTCCGAAAGGGCCGCCACCAACGCCTGATCGGCTCCCTTGCGCGGCACCAGAACGAATTCGACATCCTCCAGCGCCGGTAACTTGCTTGGAGCGATTTCCTTCAGACCCGAGGGCGCCATGCTGCGCGGCTGCACGAGCACCCCCATGCCGGCGCGCGCAGCAGCCGTCAGCCCGCTCAGGCTGCCGCAGGTACACACGATGCGCCAGGCCACACCATGCCGCCCGAGCGCCTCCAGCGCGATGGCGCGCGTGACGCTCGGCGGCGGGAAAGCGATCAAGGGAAGCGGACCGGATGCAAGTACATGCTCCGGATCACGCGCCAACCACACCAGCGGCTCTCGATAGACGAGCCTTCCGAGCTCGTCGCCGAGCCTCCGCTTGGCAAGCACGAGGTCGATTGCTCCCGCATCCTGCATTTCGTAGAGCACACCGGAAAGTGCGACCGTCAGTTCCAGGTCGACGGAGGGATGAGAGCGCACGAAATCTTCCAGCACCGCCGGCAACTGGCTCGTCACGAAATCTTCGGAGACGCCGAGCCGAAGGCGTCCCCGCAGGCTGCCGCCCTTGAACAGCGACTGCACCTGCCCCTCGATCAACAGCATGGCGCGCGCATGCGAAAGCAGGGCCTCGCCGTCACCGGTCAGCACGACCTTGTGCGTATCCCGCTCCAGCAGCCGACGCCCGAGCGAGGTCTCCAGCCTCTGAATGTGCTGGCTGACCGTCGACTGCCCGAGACCCAGCCTTTCAGCAGCAAGCGTGAAGCTGCCCATTTGTTCAACGGTAACGAAACTGCGAAGCTGTGAGAGATCCAGCATACCTAATATCCACATTTGTGATAACTGTTATTTCTTGCATCCTGGATCATAATGAGCGACAGAACAATGACTCATTTATTCCAGCGAGACCGCCATGCGCCGCTTCTTACCCGATACATTCACGATCCTGCTCGTCTGCACCGTTATTCTCGCCTCGATCTTCCCGGCGAGCGGCACGTTTGCCGACTGGTTCGGTGTAGCGACCGATATCGCCATCGCGCTCCTGTTCTTCCTGCATGGCGCGCGCCTTTCACGCGATGTCGTCATCGCCGGTCTGCTGCACTGGCGGCTGCATCTGGTGATCCTGCTGACGACCTTCGGTATTTTCCCGATCCTTGGCCTCGCAGTGGGTCTCATTCCAGATTCGATCCTGCCGCAGCCGCTCTATCTCGGCATTCTCTTCCTCTGCGTGCTGCCGTCGACGGTCCAATCCTCCATTGCCTTCACCTCGATGGCTGGCGGCAACGTGCCGGCGGCGATCTGCTCGGCTTCAGCTTCCAATATCTTCGGCATGTTCCTGACGCCGCTGCTCGTCGGCCTGCTCTTTTCGGTCGGCGGCCATGGCGGCTTCTCCTTCGATGCGCTCGAACAGATCCTGCTCCAGCTTCTGGCCCCCTTCGTCGTTGGCCAGATCCTGCAGCCCTGGATCGGCGACTGGATCCGCTCCAAGAAGAAGATCCTGATGCCCGTCGATCGCGGCTCCATCCTGATGGTCGTCTATCTAGCCTTCTCGACGGCCGTCGTCGAAGGTCTGTGGCACACCTTCTCGATCGCCGACATCGCTGCCGTCATCATCGCCGACATGGTGCTGCTTGCCCTCGTTCTAATCATGACCATGTACGGCAGCCGCTGGCTGGGCTTCAGCAAGGCCGATGAGATCACCATCACCTTCTGCGGCTCGAAAAAGAGCCTCGCAAGTGGCGTACCGATGGCAAACGTCATCTTCGCCGGCCAGTCGATCGGCGCGATCGTCCTGCCGCTGATGCTCTTCCATCAGATCCAGCTGATGGTCTGCGCCGTTATCGCCCAGAAATATGCCGCGGCCGCAGCCCGCCGAGCGACCGAAAAGCAGCTTGAAGAAGCTGCAAGCCCAGCCTGATCGAACAAAGTGACCATAAACAAAAACGGCGCCCCTCAAGGGCGCCGTTTGTCTGATCCGTCTGAAAGCGGATTAGTTGTTGACGACCTGTGCTTCGATGGCCTTCGGAGCTTCGACCGGCTCTGCGGCAATCGCAATCTTGCGGGGCTTCAGAGCCTCCGGGATGCTGCGCAGGAGGTCGATGTGCAGGAGGCCGTTCTTCAGCGAAGCAGCGGTCACTTCGACATGGTCGGCAAGCTGGAAGCGGCGCTCGAATGCGCGCTTTGCGATGCCGCGATACAGGTACTCGCTGCCATCAGCATTTTCTTCGCGTTTTTCACCCTTTACGGTGAGCGCGTGGGCATGCGATTCGATGGCGAGTTCGGTTTCGTCGAAGCCGGCAACGGCCATGGTGATGCGATAGGTGTTCTCACCGGTCCGCTCGATATTGTAGGGCGGATAGGTGGGGACCTGCTCCGGCTGGGCAAGGCTGTCGAGCATCGTGAAGAGACGGTCGAAACCGACGGTGGAACGATAGAGGGGAGAGAAGTCTACGTGACGCATGATGTCCTCCTTGGGAAGCGACGTGTTGCGATATGATGCCCCTGAAACCCCATTCTTGGCGGCTTCGGGACGGTTGCGCGGACCCTTCCGGCGTCCGCAAAGTTCAGATGGTGATGGCTTTCCGAGACTTCAAGCCCCTCGCCAAATCGCTGGAATTCCTGCGTGAACCCGGCATGAACGGCAGGTTCGGCGAAGGTTCAGACGCCGCTCGCTAGAGATAGGCGCATCGGGTGACACTGGCCCGAAGGCTGGAGTGTATCGTCCCTTCTTCTTCAGCCTAGATTCGGCCGGCCAAGAGCTCCCTCAGCTCCGCCGGCCACTTTTCTTCAGGCATATAGCTCCGCAAGTTGATGCTGCGGCTCGGCGTGTCTCAGCTTTTGCCAATGTTATCGTATAGAAAAATCTCAATCTATTACACTTCGCTTATATTAAGCGGCAATTTCGCCATTGATTTTCCAGATCCCTGCGGTATCCCCTAGTATATCCCTCATACGAAGAAACACTGCGCTATGGAACAGGTTCTTTACTCGACTCCAGACAATCCGGCGCCGGAGAACCGCACCGAGGGCTTTTTCGAGACCCACGACGGCCATAGGTTGCGTTTTGCAGTCTTCCGGTCGCAAACACCGGTCGCCCACGGAACGGTGGTCCTCCTGCACGGACGCAGCGAATACATCGAGAAGTATTTCGAAACGATCCGCGACCTCACCGCTAAGGGGCTCTGGGTCGCGACCTATGATCTGCGCGGTCAGGGTGGCTCGCCCCGGCTGATCAAGAAACGCAATCACGGCCACATCCGCCGCTTTTCCGATTACGAGCGCGATCTCGACACGTTCCTCGAAAAGGTCGTGCTGCCGGATACAAGGCTGCCCTTCTACATGCTCGCCCATTCCACAGGCGCGCTGATTGCGCTTTCCGCCGCCCCTTATCTTTCGACGCGCATCGAGCGCATGGTACTGTCAGCCCCTTTCCTTGGCCTTATTGGCCAGGCTGCTTCCGAGGGTATTATCCGCACGGTATCAGCCACGCTTAGCGCCATCGGCCTCGGCGGCGTACCGCTCGGCAAGATGAACGAACTGCAATTCCCTGATAACCCTCTCACATCGGATGAAACGCGTTTCGAACGGAACGCGGCGATCGCAAAGGCTCACCCGGAGCTCGCTCTCGGAGCGCCAACCGCCCGCTGGATGCACGAATGCATGAAAGCGATCGACCGGGTGACCCAACCCTACCATCTCTTCTCGATTACCATCCCCTCCGTCGTCATCGCGCCGACGCGCGACGGACTGGTGCCTTATACGGCGCAAGAACGGCTCTCACGTTATTTCCGCGCCGGTCAGCTTGTCCCGATCAACGGTGCCCGCCACGAGATATTCCAGGAAAGGGATATTTATCGCACAGCCGCGCTTGCCGCCTTCCATGCCTTCATTCCCGGCAGCGATGCCGAGGCGACTGATGACGTGACGGCGATCGGCGTCTGAGCCTTTTTACGCATGTCGTTGCTTTAGCGCTGCAGGATGGTGATCGCCTCTTCGTAAACCGCCCTGCTGCCGGCTGCGATGATGGAGCCGCCATTTTCCGGCCGCGCCCCGTCCCAGGTGGTCATGATCCCGCCGGCGCCTTCGATGACAGGAATGATCCCGCCGACGTCATAGGGTTTGAGGCTGTTCTCGATAACGAGATCGACATGGCCCGCGGCCAGCAGCGCATAGGCATAACAATCGCAGCCGTAACGGAAGAGCCTGACCTTGCTTTCGATCTCACGATACTTCTCCATCTCCTCGCCGACGAAGAGATGCGGGGAGGTGGTGAAGAGGATGGCATTGGAGAGTGCGTCGCAGTCGCGCACCTGCAGCCGGCGCTCACCCTCCGGCCCGCTATAGGTCGAGCCATTCTCATCGCCGAAATACCGCTCGCCGGTGAAGGGCTGCTCGATCATGCCGGCAACCGCCCGGCCATTCTTCTGCAGGCCGATCAACGTTCCCCAAACCGGAACGCCGGAAATGAAGGCGCGTGTGCCGTCGATCGGATCGATCACCCACACATGCTCGCGATCGAGACCGACATCGCCATGCTCTTCGCCCAGAATGCCGTGCTCGGGAAAATGCTCCTCGATCAGCGCACGAATTGCCGTCTCGGCGGCCCTATCGCCTTCCGTGACCGGATCGAAGCCCGATGACAGCTTGTTGGTGACATTGATGCCCGAGCGAAAGCGCGGCAGGGTTTCTGCCTTTGCAGCTTCGGCGAGACGGTTGAAGAACGAACGGTCGGGAAGCATGGAGAAATCCATATGGCTAGCGGGAAATGGCGTTTTTCATAGCGAAAAAGCGGCGAAATGCAAATACAACAGGCAATTTCCGATTAGCTGCCTAAAGATTTTGCAGTGCAATATATTGCTTGACAATTGTGCAATGCAGCAGTAGCGTCTTACCTACAGTCTTCTGACTGTAAATACCCTCCTTGGGTGTTTCCTCCCTAGACTTAGCCGCGCTGACGAAGCGCGGTTTTTTTTGACCTGAAGGCTGAAAATCACTCGGCCGCAAGGGCTCGGTCGCCGGCAAATTTCTCGACATAATCAGCCATCTGCCGCATGAACGACGTGATGGCGGTCACAACGGTGTCGAAATCCGGCCGCTTCTCCAGCGTTACCTCATCGACATAGATCGAGCGGTTGACCTCGATCTGCAGCGCATGCAGCCCGCGTGACGGCCGGCCGTAATGCTCTGTGATGAAGCCGCCGGCATAGGGCTTGTTGCGGATCGCCGCAAAACCCATCTCCTCGAGAATGCCGATCGCCGTGCGCGAAAGCTCTGCCGAAGCGCTGGTGCCGTAACGGTCGCCGATGATGAAATCCGGCCGCGCATTACTGCCGGCGACACGCACATTGCCCGGCATGGAATGGCAGTCTATCAGGACACCGAAGCCAAATTGCACATGCGTGCGCGCAATCAGCCGCCGCAGCGCGAAGTGATAGGGCTTATAGACGCTTTCGACACGCTCCAGCCCTTCCTGAACGGGTAGCCGGCGCGCATAGATTTCCATGTTCTCAGCCACGATGCGCGGAATCGTACCAAGCCCGCCTGCAACTCTTAGCGAATTGATATTCGCATAAGGCGGCAACAGCCCGTCGAACATGCGCGGATCGAGCTCGTAGGGCTCGCGATTGACGTCGAGATAAGCGCGCGGGAAATTCGCAAGCAGCAGCGGTGCGCCGAGATCCACGGCCGCGCCGAACAGTTCATCGACATAATGGTCTTCAGAACGGCGTATTGAGATACCTTCCAGCCGCGACTGCGCGATGAATTCCGGTGGATAAATGCGGCCGCTGTGAGGGGAGTTGTAGACGAAGGGAATGGTCTGCGACACGGGCTCATGCACTTCAAAAAGCTCGTATTCGCGTATTTCCGGCACTTTCTGCCCTCTTTACCATGTCATCAAGTGGCTGTGACGGCCATGTTGCCAGTTGCCTGCCCTTAAGTCCATACTACATAGAAGGGATGGCGGTCGCGGCCAGGGCGATTTCACCGGTTGTTTACCGGGCGAAGTCTAGTGTAGACGGCTGGTATCCCATAAAACACTAGTGATCAGCGGTCCGGATTAATGACTCAGAAGATACTTCTCGCCGAAGACGACAACGACATGCGCCGCTTCCTGGTGAAGGCGCTCGAAAAGGCCGGCTACAAGGTCCTTTCTTACGACAACGGCGCGAGCGCTTATGACCGCCTGCGTGAAGAGCCCTTCTCCCTGTTGCTGACCGATATCGTCATGCCGGAAATGGACGGCATCGAGCTGGCGCGCCGCGCGACCGAGCTCGATCCTGACCTGAAGGTCATGTTCATCACTGGCTTTGCAGCCGTTGCGCTGAACCCTGATTCGAAGGCTCCGAAGGACGCAAAGGTCCTTTCCAAGCCTTTCCACCTGCGCGACCTCGTCGACGAGGTCAACAAGATGCTTGCCGCGTAAGGCGTCTTGGCGGCTCGTCACAAAACTTCAAAAAAGCCTATTGACGGCTCCGGAGGTTTTGTGGTCTATGCGCCGACATCGGATGGGCGTGTAGCTCAGCGGGAGAGCACTACGTTGACATCGTAGGGGTCACAAGTTCGATCCTTGTCACGCCCACCATCCTAATTCGCTGAAAAGCAAAGGCCTTTCGAGAAATCGAAAGGCCTTTTTAGTTTTGACGCTGTGGCCTTCGCAGGCCCTTCTAAGACCGGTACGATGTGTCTGCTTGTTCCGTGCCGCATTTGTCGAGACTTCCCTGAAAAGCGGTCTGACCAAGCGGTTGCAATGTTGTTTCGCTCTCCCGCATTGGGGGCACATGAATATTTTCATCGGATTGATATTGCTGATGGTGCTGAGCTGGAGCCCGGCTTCCGCAAAAGAAGACATGAAGCTCCGCACGCTCACGGATAGCAAGGAGACAAGCGTCGTCACGATGCTGATCGGCGAGGCCGGATTGACACTTCGAATGATGAACACCCACCTCGCAGCTGAGGACAACCCCTCTTATACTGCTCGCCGCGGAACGTTACGATTTCGCGAACCGAGTACGTCGAAATCGCGAAGAGATATCTGGAGCGGCACCCGGATGTCGGTGAGGAGACGTTCCAAGTTTGCCCCTTGGCCCTGCTCAGGTCACTGGAGCAAATGTATCCGTGCTGAGACGATAGAAATCCATCTTCGATGCCAAACCAAATTCGGACACAGAGCCATGCCATGCGCGATAATGAGCCCGAGGCGTTGATTCGCCTCGTCAGGACACGGGGTTCGAATCGAAATGAAATTATCTGCGCTTGCCATCGCCGCCTTCTCCACCCTCACTTTTGCCGCTGCAGCGCAGGCGGATGACAATTTTCCAGGCGCGCCCGGCGTCATCGCGCTTGGCGGCAAGTGCCAGAAGCTGGTCGTCGCCAAGTTCGACGCCACGAAGGGCTGCAAGGGAGAGCTGGCAAGTGTGACGCTCGTCAACGGCACCGTCACCTTCATCTTCACCTCAGATGGCAAGCTGCTGGGCTTCCAGGGCGATGGGAAGGCCATCAAGCCTGCATCCAATGGCAATGCCCGCCTGCCGCTCAGCCTCGTCACCACGGGTGTCGGCAACAAGATGACGGGCGAGGTGAAGGTTGCAGGCTTCTGCACCTTCGGCAATCCCTATGCCGGCAAGCCGACAGCCATCGAATGCACGGCGGAAAGCAAGGATTCGGCCTTCACGGGCAGCTTCCGCACCAGCGGCAAGGCACCGGCACGGAAAAACGGTGGAAAATAAGAGATCGTTGGACTGACAGCCTCAGGCGCACCAGGAGCCTGAGGCAGATCCCGGCTTCCTCGCTAGGCCCTCATTGATAAGACGCGTACCGAAGGAGCGCCCGTCACGCGAAATGACGCGCGGCGCGCCACGGTCATTCGCCTTGCCGGCGGCATTCATGTTGAACGGACCGGCATTCAGCAGCGCCAACAGCCGCGATTTGGCGGCGAAGGCGACCTTCCGTTCGTCTTCACAGCGCGCGCGGTCGACATCCGGGCTCACCATATCAGCGATGACGATCTTCTCACCCTTGTACCAGAAGGTGCCGGCATCGCCGACGCAATTGATATGCTCGCCTTGCCCGCAATATCCAAAGGCGGCTTTGGCGGTTTCCGAAGAAGACGG
This sequence comes from Rhizobium sp. WYJ-E13, assembly GCF_018987265.1. Lineage (NCBI taxonomy): Bacteria > Pseudomonadati > Pseudomonadota > Alphaproteobacteria > Hyphomicrobiales > Rhizobiaceae > Rhizobium > Rhizobium sp. WYJ-E13. The sequence continues at coordinate 3,329,340 of NZ_CP076853.1, forward strand.
GGCAACAGGGGAGATAGAGGCCGGCACGATCTTTGCCGTCGGAACCGGAGCCGAGGGGATCGCCATAGGCGGCACCGGATCGTTCGTCTGCCGTGGCTTGGCGGCAGGTGCTGCGACAGCAACCTGCTTCGGCGCGTCCTTGGATGCCTGAGGCTTGGCTTCAGCCGCTTCGCGGATAACGGCAGCCGGTGCCTTGCCAAGCATCGGGCGAATGGTTTTCCAGTTGTCATAGGCGGCAATGGCGCCCACCGCGGCGATGCCGAGCACGAACCAGGGCATCGCGCCTCCGGAGGATGCGCTGCTCTTTCTTTTTGCCGGCGCCTTGCGGCGGCCGCGTGTCGCTGTTTTGGCCATCGATCCGATTCCCTTGAATGGGTCGGATTATCGCTGCGCAATCCTTTCCGAAAGGTTGGCAAGTCATCGCCGCGGATCGCTTTCCCGAACCGAAATTCGCCGGACATGAAAACGCCCGGCTTCATGGCCGGGCGTCTCGCACAAGTTCTACCTGGGACTCAGCAGCCTTGCGCTGCCGAAGGTGCAGTAGCGGGCATCTTCGCTGTTTGCTCACTTGGCGGCACGGATGGCGTCTCGCGCTTGCCGATATCCATCCGGCGCTCGGCCGCCTCGCGTACGGCCTGCCACTCATATTCGTGCTGGATGAAGATATCACGCGGCACAAGATTGATTGTCATTCGCATCTCACCTGTCTTGTTTTACGGAACTGGTTTCAACGGACGGGCTTTGCGAGCTTGGTATCGTCGCTCTTGATGTCAGGTCCGCCCTTGGAAAGGACACTGCCGGTGACATGAGCAGGCACATGGATGTCGTGGAAGACACCCGGCGTAAGCGTCAGGTCGACTTGGTGCGGCGGAAGCACCTGGGCTTTTTGCATGCGATTGGGTCTTGCCCGCTTCATGCGGTCTGAGGCTTCCGTGCGCTTATCGGGAACATGGGTCGAATTCTGCATCGTCGCCCTCCTTCAAGACCATCTCAGATGTTTTCATCGGCTCAGCTAGGTCGTAACGGGCGAGAGCCCCGCATGGTTCCAAAGAAATCGCTAGCTCTGACCGATCGGGTGTCTTGACTGGCGCGACAACTTCACTACCTACTGGAGCACCCGCAGCCTCATCCAGACATCGGCTGCGGGGGAACCCTGGTGCCGGGCCCCTCTGGCGAGAGTTTTTACGGCGCTCTCGTGATGTCGGTACCGCCTGCAAATTAGCCGGCGGATTTTTCATCGATGAAAAAGCTCACCATGCCAAACGCGCATGCCCTTAGTGGTACGCGTTTTTCTGCTTTCACCCCATTTTCCGACCAGGTTTGCGGCTGCGAGGTGCAGCCATGAACCAGCTCCAATCCCACAAATCCTCGCTCGGCTATTTCCGCTGGGCTTTCATCGTCACGGCGGTCGGCCTTGCACTCGGCGCCTTCCTTGGCTGGCAATCGACCGGCACACTTGGCGGCATGGCCACCGTTTTCTTCATCTGCACCGTGCTGGCCGTTCTGGAGATTTCGCTCTCCTTCGACAATGCCATCGTCAACGCCAACAAACTCAAGGAAATGACCCCCGTGTGGCAGCACCGCTTCCTGACATGGGGCATCGTCATTGCCGTTTTCGGCATGCGTATCGTCTTTCCGCTGGCAATCGTCGCCATCGCGGCAAAGATCGGACCATGGGAAGCACTCGTGCTGGCGGCACGTGAACCTGCCGAATATGCCCGCATCATGAACGATGCCCATCTGCCGATCGCAGCCTTCGGCGGCACCTTCCTGATGATGGTCGGCCTCTCCTACTTCTTCAACCATGAGAAGGAAGTCCACTGGATAAGCTCGCTGGAGCGGCTGATGGCGCGTTCGGCCACGATCAAGGGCATCGAGATCGCCTTCGTGCTCCTGCTGATCCTGCTCTTCTCCTACCTCCTGGAGGGTGAAGACGCGACCACCTTCGTCTACTGCGCCATCTACGGTCTCGTGACCTTCCTGGCGGTGGAAGTCATCGGCGGTCTCCTCGATGCATCGCAGCGCGCGATGAGCGAGGCGGCAAAGGGTGGCCTCGGCGCTTTCATCTATCTGGAAGTGCTGGATGCCAGCTTTTCCTTCGATGGCGTCATCGGCGCCTTCGCGCTGACGCAAAACCTGTTCGTCATCGCCATCGGCCTCGGCATCGGTGCCATGTATGTGCGCTCCATGACGATCATGCTGGTGGAAAAGGGGACGCTTGCCGAATACCGCTATCTGGAACACGGCGCCTTCTACGCCATCCTGATCCTCTCGGTGATCATGTATGTGCAGACCTTGACGCACATTCCTGAAGTCATCACCGGCCTCGGCGGCGCGGCGCTCATCGGCATCTCGCTCTGGTCATCGATCCGCCACAACAGGCACGAACGGCAGAAAGAAGCTGATGTCCCCGAGCGGGAGCGCCTGCACGCCTGATGGTCAAAAAGCCGCGGCGGTCTGGCGCTGCGGCCCGCATAGTCCAAAAAACAAAGCCCGCGACCAACCGGTTGCGGGCTCATTCATTCAAGAGGTACTTGGTATTCAATCTATGCATCCGGCACGTATTACCGGATGACACGGCCGAAGCTAACCGGATCGATACCAAGTTCCTGCAGGTCACGGGCGCGCGGCTTGCGGCCACCTTCGACAGCGGCGCTGACTGCGTTCGCAGCACCGAGCGCTGCAAAGGCGCGGGCCAGGAAACTATTGTGGATCGACTTTCTGAAAGCGGACATCTTCTTTTCCTCTCGCTCTTTGGTTGACCCCTTCTAGATGGGGGAATCTGCATGCACCTACAACGCGCAGGAAATCACCGCAGCTATGCAAAAAGCGCATATTTCTTTCGCCGGCGAAAGAACCAAGCTCAGGGATATGATAAATTTTCCGTTTGAATTCACATACTTACAGGGACGTTAATTTCCAGATGCCGACAAAAATGACAAATCGCAAAGAAATGGCCGGCCGTGTCGCCACGGCCGGCCTGAGTTAGGGGTCAGGGTCGTCTTTTGTTTTAGTCTTCGTTTGCCGCAAGCTGAGAGAGAACCTGGCCGCGGCCACGCAATCTCAGGATCAGCGGAATGAGGAAGGCAGCAGCAGCGACGATCAATAGGCCGCAGGCGATTGGCGACATGACGAGCGTGGTTACATCGCCCTGACTGATCGACAGTGCGCGGCGGAGCTGCTGCTCCGCCAGCGGCCCGAGGATGAGGCCGACGACAGTAGGGGCGATCGGGTAACCGAAGATCCTCATGATATAGCCGAGCACGCCGAAGCCAAGCAGCATGCCGAGCTCAAAGACCGACGGGTTAGCACCGATGGTGCCGAGTGTGGCAAACAGCAGGATGCCGGCATAAAGCCATGGCTTCGGAACCGTCAGCAGGCGAACCCAGAGGCCGATCATCGGCAAGTTCAGGACCAGCAGCATCGCATTGGCAATCAGCAGGCTGGCGATGAGACCCCAGACGAGCTGCGGATTGGTCGCAAACAGCAGCGGCCCCGGTTGCAGACCGTACTGCTGGAAGCCGGCAAGCATGATTGCCGCCGTCGCAGATGTCGGCAGGCCGAGCGTCAGCAACGGCACCAGCGTTCCGGCAGCCGAGGCATTATTGGCGGCCTCAGGACCGGCGACGCCTTCAATGGCGCCACGACCGAATTCCTCGGGGTTCTTTGAGAGACGCTTTTCTGTGGCATAGGAAAGGAAAGTGCCGATTTCGGCACCGCCGGCCGGCATGGCGCCGATCGGGAAGCCGATGATCGTGCCGCGCAGCCAAGGCTTCCAGGAACGCGCCCAGTCCTGGGCATTCATCCAGAGCGAGCCACGCACCGCTTCCACCTTGTCCTCGCCGCGATTGCCCTGGGCGGCGATATAAAGCGTCTCGCCGATGGCGAACATCGCGACGGCGAGCGTCGTCACCTCGATACCGTCGAGCAGATCGGGAATGCCGAAGGAAAGGCGAGCCTGGCCCGTCTGCTGGTCGATGCCGACCATGGCGAGCGCAAAGCCGATGAAGAGCGAGGTGAGACCGCGCAGCGCCGAATCCCCGAAGGCGGAGGAGACGGTGACGAAAGCAAGCACCATCAGCGCAAAATATTCGCGCGGACCGAAAACAAGTGCCAGCTTGACGATATAGGGCGCGACGAAAGCGAGGCCGAGCGTGGCGATGAGGCCAGCAACAAAGGAGCCGATGGCGGCTGTCGCCAGCGCCGGCCCGCCACGGCCCGCACGCGCCATCTTATTACCCTCGAGCGCTGTGACGATCGAGGCGCTTTCACCCGGCGTGTTCAGGAGGATCGAGGTGGTCGAGCCGCCGTACATGCCGCCGTAATAGATACCGGCAAACATGATGAGCGAACCGCCCGGATCGAGCTTGTAGGTTGCGGGCAAGAGCAGCGCCACGGTCAGCGCCGGGCCAATGCCCGGCAACACGCCGACGGCGGTACCCAGGGTCACGCCGATGAAGGCATAGAGCAGGTTGATCGGCTGCGCAGCAACCAGAATACCCTGCCAGAGGAATTCGAATGTGCTCATGTCTTTGTCCCAAGCGGCGGCTCCTTAGGGGCACTAGGACCGTCCGCGCAAAAAGCAAAAAACTGAAAGCGCAAGGCGGACGCTGTCAGAAGAACAGATGTTCGAGCGGGCCGGCCGGCAGCGTCAGCTGCAGCAACTGCGAGAAGATCGCCCAGACGATGAAGCTCATGATGATGCCGATGGGCAACGAGATCCAGATCTGGCGCTTGCCGAAACCGCGTGCGGTCAGCGCAAAGAGCACGCCGGTCGCAATCGAGAAGCCGGCGGTGCGCAGGAGCAGCATCTGCCCGGCGAGGCCCGCGATAATCCAGATAACGGGCGCCACTTCCTGATGCTCGCGTTCCGGAAAATCGCCGCGCCAGGCTTCGATCGCCGTCCATATGCCAAGACAGAACAGGCCGAGGGCGACAAGCTGCGGGACGGTCGACGGGCCGATGCGATCATATTGCGCGATCGTCTTCAGATGCGAGGCATCCCAGAAGACCGCAGCAGCGACCACGATGAGGAAGGGGGCAATGATCAGCGCCGCCCAATCGGGGCGGCGCTTCGTTGCCGATGAGGTATCGGCTTCGCTCATTGAACGAGACCGATATCTTTGAGAATGCCTTCGGTAGCGGAGACATCCTTTTCGAGCTGCGCCTTGAACTCGTCCCCTGCGAGGTAGGTATCGGCCCAGCCCTTGGTCTTCAAGGTTTCCTGCCACGCGGCAGACTTGTGCAGCTTGTCGAAGTCGGCCGCTATCGAGGCGACTTCTTCATCGGTCAGGCCCGGAGCGGCAGCGACCATGCGCCAGTTCTGGATGGAAACGTCGGTACCGGCTTCCTTGAAGGTCGGAGCGTCGACGCCGGCAATGCGGGCATCGCTGGAAACGCCGAGCAGGCGCAGCGTGCCGGCCTTGACCTGCGATTCGAACTCGCTGTAGCTCGAAATGCCGGCCGTGACCTGACCGCCGAGGATAGCGGCGAGTGCTTCACCACCACCGGAGAAGGCGACATAGTTGATCTTCGTCGGATCGACACCGGACGCCTTGGCGATCAGGCCGACCGCGATATGGTCCGTGCCCCCGGCAGAACCGCCACCCCAGGAAACGGCGCCCGGATCAGCCTTCAGCTTTGTGACGAGATCGGCAAGCGTCTTGATGTCGGACGCGGCCGGAACGACAATGGCTTCATACTCGCCGGTCAAACGGGCGATCGGGGTGACGTCCTTCAGCGTGACGACCGACTTGTTGGTCAACAGGGCGCCGACCATGACGTAGCCACCGACAATGAGAGCGTTCGGATTGCCGGCACTCTGGCTGCTGAACTGGGCAAGACCGATAGAACCTCCGGCACCCGGTACGTTCTGAACTTGAACGCTCTTGGAAATGCCTTCCTGCTGCAGCACCGTCTGCAGCGAGCGGGCCGTCTGGTCCCAGCCGCCGCCGGGCGCTGCCGGTGCGATGATTGTGTAATCGGCTGCATAGGCCGGCAACGCGATAACGGCTGCCAAAAGGGTTGCGATGAAAGTGTGCTTCACGATGTGTCCTCCGTGCGGCGGCTGAGCGGACCGCCACTGCTATTTTTGAAAACGAGGAGAGATCACCGATCGGTGGACGCAATTGTCCTGATAGCGAGCGGAAGTCCCCCCGGAAATTCTTCAACTCTCCGCCTCCACGGAGAGGAAGTAGCCCAAGCCATCATATGAAGCTGTCATTTAGCTGACATCGGCGGGATATCCAGTGCGACAAGACACTTTTTGCCGTAATTCGACTACCGCTCGTCACAGCCAGGCAAGTAGCCCTTGCGGCGGATTCCTGGCGCTCGTCGCCAGCTTCAACCGCGCCAAGGATGGCACAATGGTCGTGCCGGCTGAATATCTGGAAGTGGTGATCCACAAAGGCTGATTGCCGCTGTCGCGGGATCAATGCGGAAGGGCGGGGCACGCCAGAGGTAAACCTCGCCCTTTATACGTTGTCGACTTGGAATTCGCTGCTGAACTGCAGCATTGACGAGCGAGGTTTTACTGCGTGCGCAGCACCTCATTCCAATGCGCAATCAGCCGCGCCCGCTTCACCTGATCGAGATAGACCATCAGGCCGGGGCTGACCGGTACAGGGCGCAACTGTGCACCGAGAAGTTCCTGCAACGTATTGGCAGTATTCTCGCCCGCCACTTCCGGGCTGACGGCCGGGATCTGCAGTTCGCGGGCCATGATCGTCTGGCCTTCCTTCGACATGAAGAAGGCAAGGTAGCGACGACCGAGTTCGGGCTCGGCGGCAGCTTGCGGCACCAGGCCGATCCGCGACATCACGACGGTGTAGTCCTTCGGCAACACGATGCCGACGTCGGGGTGACGCGAGGCCCAGTCGGCTGCATAGGAGCCGAGGATATTATAGCCGAGCACGAAGCGCCCATCCGCCACGCGCTCGAGGATCGCCGAGCTGGTGGAATATAGTTTTACGCCCGCCGCCCCCATCGCGCCGATCACCGACCAGATATCGCCGAACTGTTCCTGATCTCGCGCCATAAACAAAAAGCCGACGCCGGAACGCTCGATGTCATAGGTGCCGATCCGCCCATGGACATCGTTGCCCTTGCGCTTCAGATAATCGACTAATTCCGCACGCGAGCTCGGCACCGTTTCATGGGCAAAGCTGGGCTTATGATAGACGAAGACGGCCGGCTCGAAGGTCAGCGCATAAGCCGTATTGCGCCAGTTCGCCCATTTCGGCCACTGTGCACTCATCGGCAGATTGCTCACCTGCGCATAGCCGTCGTTCGAAAGCTTCACCTGCAGGTCCATGGCAGAAGAGAAGGCGAAGTCCGCCGTCTTGTGGCCGGCATCCGTCTCCCTGACGATCCGGTCGTAGATGTCCCCCGTCAGCATGTCCTCATATTTGACCGCCACATCCGGATTGGCCTCCTGAAAGCCGCGGATCATCGGCTGCGCGAGCGGTTCGTCAAGTGACGAATAGACCGTCAGCACCGGCGCATCGGCATTGCCTGATTTCGCCGGGTAGAAGACCTGTTCCGCGGCGGCAAGACCGGGCACCAGGCACAAGAACAGAATGAAAAGGCTCCTCATCGCGTAAGAATGCCCGAGCTGTACAGGCCAGACAAGGGTCGGCCTCCAATAGTCGCTGCAGCCAGACCTCAAAGCTCGCGCTCGAAGAACATCAGGATCGGCTTCAGACCAACAGGGATTTCGTAATAGGCGTCTCGCTCGCGAAAACCCAGGCGGCGATATAGCTTCTGCGCGGCGATCTGCCGGTGTCCGGTATCGAGCCGCATCATTCGGTAGCCATCCTCCTTGGCCTGTGCAAGGGAAGCTTCGCAGAGCGCCAGCGCCGCGCCCCTGCCGCGTGCCGCCTCGGAAACGAAGAGCCGCTTCATCTCCGAAATGCCCGGCGCAATCTCGTGCTGCATCACGCAACCGACGATCTCTCCGTCAAGCCGTGCCAGGAATATTGCACCCTGAGGCCTTGCATGGATATCAGGCAGATCGGCAAGCAGCGCCTCGAACCGTGCGGGATTGTAGTAGAGATCGATCACTGGCCGCTCGGCCGGGTAATTGTCGTAAAGCCATTGCCGGAACATGCGGCTAAGTTGGCGCGCGGCGTCAAGGTCCTCGGGGCTTTCCGCGAGCGCAATGGACATATCTGTCATTTTCAGGCCCCCCAGGCTTTGCCGTAACCTTATCACGGCCGCCTTCGCGCCGCCACCGGAGCGACGCATGGTGCGCGAGCGAATACCCCTTGCCATCCTCCGTTCACCAAGTCCCAGAATCGCTGTGACATCCGGATGCCATCCCTGATAAACTCCCCGAAAAAATCGAGGGAAACATCCGTTGCGCATCCTGCTCACCGAAGACAATATCGCACTGGCCGACGGCCTGTCGGCGATCTTGCGCGGCACGGGCCATGCGGTGGATGTCGTCCATGACGGAGCCTCGGCCAATGCCGTCATCGCAGCAGAAAATTTCGATCTCGTCATACTCGATCTGAACCTGCCGGAGATGGACGGGCTCGATGTATTGCGCGCCATGCGCGCCCGCGGCAACCGGGCTGCCGTGCTCATCCTGACGGCCCGCGGCTCGCCGGAGGAACGTGTGAAGGGCCTGGATCTCGGTGCCGATGACTACCTCATCAAGCCCTTCGATATCGCCGAATTCGAGGCGCGCGTCCGCGTGCTCCTGCGTCGCCAGGCCGGGCTGCATTCCTCGACCGTCAGTTTCGGGGCAATCTCGCTCGACCTCAACTCCCGCGCCTTTTCTGCCGGCGCCACACCGCTCGATATTCCCGCCCGCGAGCTCGGCCTCCTGGAAATCCTCTTCATGCGCGCCGGCAAGGTCGTCGCCAAGGAAGCGATCATGCAATCATTGACCGCTTTCGACGACGACATTTCGGCCAATGCCATCGAGCAATATGTCAGTCGCCTGAGAAAAAGGCTTTCGCCGCATGGCCTGACTGTCAAGACCGCCCGCGGCATCGGCTATTATCTCGACAAATTGCCCGAGGCCTCATGACGGCAGCCTATTCGCTCCGGCGCCGACTGCTTTTCTGGCTGCTTGTCTCGACTGCCGTCATCGGCACGCTGGCGCTTGCCGATACCTGGCGCGAGGCGGTGCAGACATCGAATATCGTTTCCGACCGCGTGCTCGCCGGTTCCGCACTGGCAATCGCCGAACGTGTCGTCGTCGCCGAAGACGGCACGCTCGAAGTGGACATTCCCTATGTCGCGCTGGAAATGCTGACCTCGGCAGCGCAAGACCGCGTCTTTTATCGCGTCGACGGCCCGCCCGGAACATTCATCACCGGCTATCAGGCTCTTCCCGTATTGAAGGAAACACCGGGCGGTACGGCCGCCTTCGCCGACGACGTCTTCCGCGGCGAGCTGATCCGCGTCGCGACCTTGGGGCGCTCCGCCTCGACTGGCATCCGCTCCGTCCCTTTCGTTGTCACTGTCGCCGAAACCACCATTGCCCGCCGTCAACTTGCGCAGGCGATTCTCGTCCGCTCGGCATTGCGCCTCGCGGTGATGATTGCCGGTGCAGCCGTCATCGTCTGGATTTCTGTGACTGTCGCGCTGCGACCGCTCTACAAACTTGGCGATGCCATCGGCGAACGCAGCCCCGACGACCTGCATCCGATCGAACAATCCGTGCCGAGCGAGGTGCAGCCACTCGTCGATACCGTCAACTCCTTCATGGTGCGCCTGCAATCGGCCCTCGATGCGCTGCGCAATTTCACCGGCAATGCCAGCCATCAGCTCCGCACGCCTCTGACGATCATCCGCACACAACTTGCCCTTTCGGCCCGTGCCGGCTCTCTCGATGAAGCGCAGCACGCCGCACTCAAGGGCGATCAGGCCGTGGCCCATGCCGAGCGCATCCTTGCCCAGCTTCTGCTGATGGCCAAGATCGACGCCGCGACCGCCAAGGAAGCGCTGACGGTCTCGGCCATCGATCTCACCGCCATCGCCCAGGAGATCACCGGTGAGCAGATCCCACGAGCTGCTGAAGCCGGCATCGATCTCGGGTTCGAGGGTGGTGGCCCCGCGATGATCCGCGCCGAACCGCTGCTGATCGGCGAATTGCTGCGCAATCTCGCCGGCAATGCCATCGCCTATGCTGGTAAGGGCGCGGAAGTGACTGTCCGTATCATGGAGGATGCGGAAACGGTCAGGCTGGAAGTCGAGGATAACGGCCCCGGCATTCTGCCGGAAAAGCTGGAAGCGGTCCGGAAGCGCTTCTCCCGCGGCAATGAATCCGGTGCGCCGGGTGCCGGTCTCGGCCTGCCGATCGTCGAGGAAATCGCCAATCTTTTCAATGCGAGACTCGTGCTGATACCAGGCCGCGGCGGCAGGGGCCTCAAAGCTTCCGTGACATTCAACCGGGCGGCCTGAAAGCCGTCACCGCGTTAACCTTTCCGCCTTGCATTCTTTCGCTGCATTGCACACACTGATTTTGGGAACAGCTAAGCCGATCAACGGCAAGCGGATAAAAGAGCAATATGTCAATCAAAGCCAGCATCTATCATCTGACCCATTATCAGTATGACAAACCGGTCCGCCTCGGCCCACAGATCATCCGCCTCAAGCCAGCCTCGCATTCGAAAACGCGGGTCTTGAGCCATTCTCTGAAGGTCACGCCGTCGAACCATTTCGTGAACCTGCAGCAGGACCCTTACGGCAATTATCTCGCCCGCTTCGTCTTCCCCGACCCCGTGAGCGAATTCAAGATCGAAGTCGATCTCGTCGCGGACATGACGGTCTACAATCCCTTCGACTTCTTCGTCGAAGAAGAAGCGACAAAGTGGCCCTTCAACTACCCGGAATCGCTCCGTGAAGATCTCTCGATCTACATGATGCCGGAGCCGGCTGGCCCGCGCCTGAAGGCACTGCTGCCGACGCTCGACTGGTCGCCCGATCAGCCGACGGTGGACATGATCGTGGGCCTCAATGCCCGTCTGCAGCGGCAGATCGGTTATGTGATCCGTATGGAAGCCGGCGTCCAGACGCCGGAGGAGACGCTGGAAACAGCCAAGGGATCCTGCCGCGACACCAGCTGGCTGCTTGTGCAGATTCTGCGCCATCTCGGGCTCGCCGCCCGCTTCGTCTCCGGCTATCTCATCCAGTTGGCACCGGACCTGAAAGCGCTCGATGGCCCTTCCGGTACTGAGGTCGATTTCACTGATCTGCATGCCTGGGCGGAGGTCTATCTGCCCGGCGCCGGTTGGGTCGGTCTCGATCCGACCTCCGGCCTGCTGACCGGCGAAAGCCACATTCCGCTCGCAGCCACACCGCATTACAGCAATGCCGCCCCGATCTCCGGCGGCTATTTCGGCGAGGCCGAAACCGAATTCGCCTTCGACATGAAGGTTTCACGCGTCGCCGAGCATCCGCGCATCACCAAACCTTTCTCCGATGAGAGCTGGGACGAGCTCAATCAGCTCGGCGAGAAGGTCGACCGCGTTCTCGAAGACGAGGATGTGCGCCTGACGATGGGCGGCGAGCCGACTTTCGTCTCCATCGACGATTTTCAATCCGACGAATGGAACACCGCCGCAGTCGGACCGACCAAGCGCGAAAAGGCCGACAGCCTGATCCGCAGGCTGCAGGAGCGTTTCGCTCCCGGCGGCTTCCTGCATTACGGCCAGGGTAAATGGTATCCCGGCGAAAGCCTGCCGCGCTGGACCTTCTCTCTCTACTGGCGCCGCGACGGCAAACCGATCTGGCAGAACCTCGATCTGATCGCCGCTGAAGGCAAGGATACCGGCGTCAAGGCCGAGGATGCGGAAAAGCTCCTGACGGTGATTGCCAGGGAACTGGCAATCAAGCCCGATATGGTGCAGCCGGCCTATGAGGATCCTGCAGACTGGATCATCAAGGAAGGCAGCCTTCCCGAAAACGTTGATCCGTCGAATTCGAAGCTGAAGGACCCCGAGGAGCGCAGCCGCATTGCCCGCGTCTTCGCCCGCGGCCTCACCGTGCCGACGGGTTATGTCCTTCCCGTTCAGGTATGGAATGCCAGGGCCGCCGCAAGCCGGACCTGGGTCAGCGAAAAATGGCGCACGCGCCGCGGAAAGATCTTTCTTGTACCGGGCGACAGCCCGATCGGCTATCGCCTGCCGCTCGGCACGCTGCCCTATGTCCCGCCGGCGCGCTATCCTTATATCCACCCCGCGGATCCGTCGATACCGCGCCCGCCGTTGCCTGACGTCTTCGTGCCCGCCGGCCGAGCCATGCCAGAAGCATCGTTCCAGACGGACGAAAGCCACGCCGTCCGTGTCGAACAGACCCTTGGCGACATAGGCGGCGCCGTGCGCACTGCCTTGTCGGTCGAACCGCGCGAGGGCCGACTCTGCGTCTTCATGCCGCCAGTCGAGCGCATCGAGGATTATCTGGAGCTGATCGCGGCTGCCGAAAACGCCGCTGCCGAACTCAAGCTTCCCGTTCACATCGAAGGCTACCCGCCGCCGCAGGACGAGCGCATCAACGTCATCCGTGTCGCCCCCGATCCAGGCGTCATCGAAGTCAACATCCACCCGGCTTCCAACTGGCAGGATTGCGTCGACATTACCACGGCGATCTACGAGGAAGCGCGGGCCACCCGGCTCGGCGCCGACAAGTTCATGATCGATGGTCGCCACACCGGCACCGGCGGCGGCAACCACGTCGTCGTCGGCGCCGCCAATCCAAACAACAGCCCCTTCCTGCGCCGCCCGGACCTGCTGAAGAGCATCATTCTCCACTGGCAGCGCCATCCCTCGCTCTCCTACCTGTTTTCCGGCATGTTCATCGGTCCGACCAGCCAGGCGCCGCGCATTGACGAGGCCCGCCACGACAGTCTCTATGAGCTGGAGATCGCCATGGCGCAGGTCGGAGCGCCGGGTCGCGGTCAACTGCCGCTGCCCTGGCTTGTCGACCGACTGTTCCGGAATCTTTTGACCGATGTCACCGGCAATACCCACCGTGCAGAGATCTGTATCGACAAGCTCTTCTCGCCGGATGGCCCGACCGGGCGGCTCGGCCTCATCGAGTTCCGCGGCTTTGAGATGCCGCCGAACGCACGTATGTCGCTTGCCCAGCAATTGCTGGTGCGCGCGCTGATCGCCCGCTTTTGGACGAACCCCGCCGACGGCAAGTTCGTCCGTTGGGGTACGACCCTGCACGACCGTTTCATGCTGCCGCACTTCGTCTGGACTGATTTCCTCGACGTGCTCGCGGACTTGCGCGAAAACGGCTTCGACCTCAGCCCCGAATGGTTCAAAGCGCAGCTTGAATTCCGCTTTCCTTTCTGCGGCGAGGTCGAATACGAGGGCTCGAAGCTGGAACTGCGCCAGGCGCTGGAGCCCTGGCACGTCATGGGCGAGGAAGGCGCGCCGGGCGGCACCGTCCGCTACGTCGACAGCTCCGTCGAGCGCCTTCAGGTTCGGCTCGAAACGAACAACGCCTCGCGCTACCCCGTCACCTGCAATGGCCGAATCGTACCATTGACGCCGACGGGCACATCGGGCGTGTCCGTCGCGGGCGTGCGTTTCAAGGCCTGGCAGCCGGCTTCCGGCCTGCACCCTGTACTGCCGGTGAATACGCCTTTGACTTTTGATATTTATGATACATGGTCGAAACGTTCGATCGGCGGCTGCATCTATCACGTTGCCCATCCGGGTGGTCGGAATTATGAAACCTTCCCGGTCAACGGCAACGAGGCGGAAGCACGACGGCTTGCCCGTTTCGAACCGTGGGGACATACGGCGGGTGGTTATATTCCGCGCGCCGAAACGGTTTCGCCTGAATTCCCGCTGACGCTGGATCTGAGGCGGCCCGCTGGAATTTGAAGAAATTGGGTCTGATGGGCAAGAAGCCTGCACTGGAATTGAGGAACGAGATCGAAGAACGCCCCGGCGCGGATGCGGTCTTCGACTATGCTCCTCTACCCGGCATTGCCGACGAGATGGTGGACAACAACGGTGCGATCCGTCCCGTCTGGCAGCGTTTCCTCTCCCATCTGAACCTTATGCCGGAAAAGGATCTGACCGAGCGCTTCGCCCGCGCCGACCGCTACCTGCGCGATGCCGGCGTCTTCTACCGGGCTTACGGTGCCAAGGGCAGCGGCGAGCGCGCCTGGCCGCTCTCCCACATCCCGGTGCTGATCGACGAGCGCGAATGGCAGGTGCTTTCGGCAGGCCTCGTGCAGCGCGCCGATCTGCTCGAAGCGATGGTCGCCGATATCTATGGCGACAACAGGCTTGTTGAGGAGGGCATTGTTCCCCCAGCCCTCATCGCTGCCAACCCTGAATTCCAGCGGCCTCTGGTCGGCGTGAAGCCGGCAACCGGGCACTATCTGCATTTCTGCGCTTTCGAGATCGGCCGCGGACCCGATGGCAACTGGTGGGTGCTCGCCGACCGCACGCAAGCTCCCTCGGGCGCGGGATTCGCACTCGAAAACCGGGTGGCGACCACCCGATCCTTTTCCGACGTCTATGCTGAAACGCCGGTTCACCGCCTCGCCTCTTTCTTCGGTGCTTTCCGCGACGCCCTGCAGACGATGAAACATTCGGGCGACGACCGCATCGCGGTTCTGACCCCCGGCCCGGCCAACGAAACCTACTACGAGCATGCCTATATCGCTCGCTACCTCGGTTTCATGCTGCTTGAAGGCGAGGATCTGACCGTCGTCAACGGTCGCGTCATGGTCCGCACTGTCGCCGGCCTGAAGCCGATCGGCGTACTCTGGCGTCGTCTCGATTCCGCCTACGCCGATCCCCTGGAATTGAACCAGAATTCGCATATCGGCACGCCTGGCCTTGTCGAAGCGCTACGCGCCGAAACCGTCACCATCGTCAATGCGCTCGGCACCGGCGTTCTTGAGACGCGTGCCTTGCTTGCCTTCATGCCCGCCGTCTGTCGTGCGCTGCTGGGCGAAGATCTTCGCCTGCCGTCCATTGCCACATGGTGGTGCGGCCAAAAGGATGAGCGCGATCATGTGGCTGCCAATATCGAGAAGATGGTGATCGGCCCGGCCTATTCCCGCGCACCCTTCTTCGATGACGGCGGCGAATCCGTTCTCGGCTCGTCGCTTCGCGCCACGGCCAAGGATTCGATTTCGGGCTGGTTGGCGAGCGACGGCGCAAAACTTGTCGGTCAGGAAGTCGTTACCCTCTCCACAACCCCCGCCTGGGTCAACGGCAAGCTGACCCCGCGGCCGATGTCATTGCGCGTCTTCGCCGCGCGCACCGCCAACGGCTGGCAGATCATGCCCGGCGGCTTTGCTCGCATCGGCTCGGGAGACGATGCCGCCGCCATCGCCATGCAGTCCGGCGGCGCCGCCGCCGACGTCTGGATCGTCAGCGACAAGCCGGTCGAGCGCCACACTCTCCTGCCCGCCGAAGGCAGCTTCACCCGCAACATGCCGGGGAGCCTGCCGAGCCGCGCGGCCGACAACCTCTTCTGGCTGGGCCGCTATATCGAGCGCGCAGAAGGGGCGCTGCGCATCCTGCGCGCCTGGCATGCGCGTTACGCCGAGGCGGCCGACCCGAACCAGCCGCTGCTGGCAGACGTCACCGAATATCTGGCCGCGGTCGATATCGACACGGCCGAACCGGTGCCGGAATCGCTGCTGCGCAATATCGATAGCGCCGTCTATTCGGCGAGCAATATCCGCGACCGCTTCTCGCCCGATGGATGGTTGGCCCTGAACGATCTCGCCAAGACCGCCCGCCGTTTCCATACGACGATTACATCAGGCGACGACGCCAGCCATGCGATGACCATCCTGCTGCGAAAGCTTGCCGGCTTCGCCGGTCTCGTGCACGAAAACATGTACCGCTTCACCGGCTGGCGTTTCCTCTCGCTCGGCCGATACATCGAGCGCGGGCTGCACATGACGCGTCTTCTCGGTCACATGTCCGGCCCGGAAGCACCCGATGGCGCGCTCGATATGCTGCTCGAAATCGGTGATAGCGTCATGACCCACCGCCGCCGCTACAATGTGAACACCGCGCGGCTGACGGTGACCGACCTCCTGGCGCTCGATCCGCTCAACCCGCGCTCGATCCTCTTCCAGATGAACGAGATCCATCGCGAGGTCGAACAGCTGCCGAATGCCTTCATCAACGGCCAGATGTCGCCTTTCTATCGCGAGGCGATGCGCCTGCATTCCGGCCTCGCCGTCATGACGCCGGAAACGATGAGCGGCGATGTCTATCACCGGCTGGAGCATGAGTTGGAACACCTCTCCGACCTCCTGGCGCAGACCTATCTCGGATGACGGCCGTGCTCTACGATCTCACTTTGCATATGGGCTATGCCTACGACACGCCGGCATCTGGCGCGCGCCACATCATGCGCCTCATGCCGCTCTCGCTGCCGAACCGCCAGCGCCTTGTCGCAGGCTCGATCAGCATTTCGCCGCAGCCGGACGAACAGTCCCATTTCGTCGACTTCTTCGAACATCCGGCCACATCCTTCCTGCTGCGCTCGCCACATGAAACGCTCGATATCCGGATGCAGGCCCGTGTGCAGGTCGAAAGCCAAGCCATATCGGCGGACTTCTCGCCGCTGCTGGCCGAGCTCCCGGAGGACGTCGCCGGAATCTGGTCACTCGATCCGGGATCGCCCCACCATTTCCTTGGCGACAGCCCGCGCCTGACCGAAACCAAGATCATCAGTGAGTACGCAAGGACCTGTATCCAGCCTTCGCTGACGGTGATGCAGATCGCCTATGCGCTTTGTGCCCGCATCAACGAGGATTTCACCTACGATTCGGAAGCGACGAGTGTCGAGACGACGCCGCTGGAAGCCTTCAAGCTGAAGCGCGGAGTCTGCCAGGATTTCACTCATATCATGATCCTTGCATTGCGCAGCCTCGGCATTCCCGCCGGCTACGTTTCCGGCTTCCTGCGCACCATCCCGCCACCGGGCAAGGAACGGCTGGAGGGGGCCGATGCCATGCATGCATGGGTGCGCGTCTGGTGCGGCGAGACGGCCGGCTGGATCGAGCTCGACCCCACCAACAATATCGCCGCCGGAACCGACCATATCGTCGTCGCCTACGGCCGCGACTATGCCGACGTCGCTCCCGTAATTGGTGTACTCAAAAGCTACGGAAGCCAGCGTTCCGTGCAGGCGGTAGATGTAATTCCGCTGAAATAATCCCGAAATAGGAAAAAATAGCCGGTTGCCTACAATTTTAGATACTGGGTTTAGCGCCCATTAAAGTCATCTGGTCCATCAGTAGCGTCTACATAGGGCTCCTTCGAACCGGTGGACATGATGAACACCCTGCATACGCTTTTTGATCGGCTGCGGCGCGACCGCGGCGGCAATTTCGGCATCATGACGGCCATCCTGCTGCCTGTGCTCGTCGGCGCAGCAGGCTTAGCGATCCAGGTCAGCGATATGTTACTCTCAAAGCAGCAATTGCAGGAGGCAGCCGACTCGGCTGCGCTCGCAACTGCGACCGCGCTGGCAAATGGCACGATCCAAACCTCGGAGGCCGAGGCCTTCGCGCAGAATTTCGTCGCCGGACAAATGGCGAACTACCTGCAAAGTGGTGTGGATATCAAGAACGCGACGGATGTCGATGTCCAGACAACGACATCGGGTAAGTCGACATCCTATCAGGTAACGGTTTCACCGAGTTACGATCTCGCGGTCAATCCGCTCATGCGAGCAGTCGGCTTCACGACGCAGCATCTTTCGACGTCGGGTACAACGGTCAGCGGCCATTCACAGACCCAGGGCTCCGTCTCCATGTTTCTTGCGCTCGATAAATCGGGATCGATGGGAGAGGCTACAGCGACCGTCAATGTGGATAACCCGACGGAAACGTACACGTATAACTGCAACGGCCACTACAACAGGAACAACAAGTGGGTCTACGACACCTGCACTGGCACTCGTGCGCGCTATTACACGAAGATAGAGGCTCTAAAGATTGCCGCCAGCAATCTCTTCGGCCAGCTCAACAGCGCCGATCCCAATACGGAATACGCGCGCACCGGCGCGGTATCTTATGACTTGGTTGAATACACGCCGAGCAAGCTCGCTTGGGGAACCGCCGGTGTCGCCAGCTATGTCAACGAGCTTCAGGCCGGGGGCGGCACGAATTCAAGCGGCGCGATGAACACGGCCTACACGTCATTGACTGCTAAGAACGCAGCCGGGAACGATGCCGAGGATGCCCTTCACCAGCAGAAGACCGGGCAGGTACCCAAGAAATACATCGTCTTTATGACGGATGGTGATAACAACAACGACAAGTGGGGCGGCCGCTCTTACGATACCTCGACAAAAACAACATGCGACAACGCCAAATCCAAGGGTATCGAGATCTACACCATCGCCTTCATGGCGCCTGCGGGCGGACAGGCTCTGCTGCATTATTGCGCCTCTGATGACGCCCATTATTTCCAAGCAGAAAAAATGGAAGACCTCCTTGCGGCGTTCAAGGCGATCGGAGCGAAGGCCTCCGCACAGATGACGCGCCTGACCAACTGACAATCGGTATCTACTAACAGCCGCAACAAAAAGCCGCTCCGGAACAAACCGGCGCGGCTTTTCGTTTAAGCTTTATTCGGCCTATCAGATCGGGAAAACCGATTGAAATCAAGTCCCTTGGGCCTGTCGAATATGAAGGTTCCGCAAATTTTTCGTTTGCCCAATTCCCTTGTTGCAAGTGCGTGATAACGGTGCATAAACTGCCCTGTCGGTGTAAGCGACAAATCGATTGAATCAGGCGTAAGATACTGTAACCAAATAAAAATTGGCGAGACCTGACCATGAATACTGTTTCGAAGCCGATCATTCCCGCCCCCGCTCCGCGCAGTTCCCGGCCGGAAATCCTGGCTGAGGAAATCATCGAGCGCCTGACCTACCGTATCGGAAAGGACGCCAAGGTCGCCAAGCCGCATGACTGGCTGACGGCAACCATTCTTGTCGTGCGTGACCGCATCATCGACAAGTGGATGGAGTCCACCCGCAAGGTTTACGAAACCGGCGCCAAGCGCGTCTATTACATGTCTCTCGAATTCCTGATCGGCCGCCTGATGCGCGATGCCGTATCCAACCTCAACCTCATGGAAGAGGTGAGCGATGCGCTCGCTTCGCTCGGCGTCGATATCAACGTCATTGCCGGCCTCGAACCGGATGCTGCCCTCGGCAACGGCGGTCTCGGCCGTCTCGCAGCCTGTTTCATGGAGTCGATGGCAACTGTCGATGTCCCGGCCTATGGCTATGGCATCCGCTACGTCCACGGCCTCTTCCGTCAGCAGATGGCAGATGGCTGGCAGGTCGAACTGCCGGAAAACTGGCTTGCGCACGGCAATCCCTGGGAATTTGAGCGCCGCGAGAGCGCCTATGAAATCGGCTTTGGCGGCTCGATCGAGGTCATCAGCGGCCATGATGAGCAACCGCGTTACGTCTGGAAGCCCGCCGAGCGCGTCATCGCCGCCGCCTTCGATACGCCTGTCGTCGGCTGGCGCGGCAAGCGCGTCAATACGCTTCGCCTATGGTCGGCCCAGCCGATCGATCCGATCCTGCTCGACGCCTTCAATGCCGGCGACCATATCGGCGCGCTGCGCGAGAGCAACAGGGCTGAAAGCCTGACGCGCGTTCTCTATCCGGCGGATGCAACGCCTGCCGGCCAGGAACTGCGCCTGCGCCAGGAATATTTCTTCTCGTCCGCCTCGCTGCAGGACATCCTGCGCCGTCACCTGCAGCAGTATGACGACTTTACCTCGCTGCCGGACAAGGTGGCGATCCAGCTCAACGACACCCATCCGGCCGTTTCAGTCGCCGAACTGACGCGACTTCTCTGTGACGTGCACGGCCTGGATTTCGATACGGCCTGGGATGTCACCCGTCGTACGTTCTCCTACACAAACCACACGCTTCTTCCCGAAGCGCTGGAAAGCTGGCCGGTTCCGCTGTTCGAGCGCCTGTTGCCGCGCCATATGCAGATCATCTATGCGATCAACGCCAAGATCCTGATCGAGGCGCGCAAGAGCCGCAATTTCTCCGATACGGAAATCCGCTCGATCTCGCTGATCGATGAAAGCGGCGACCGCCGCGTGCGCATGGGCAACCTCGCCTTTGTCGGCTCGCACTCGATCAACGGCGTCTCGGCACTGCACACGGACCTGATGAAGGTCACGGTCTTCGCAGACCTGCACAAGCTCTACCCTGATCGCATCAACAACAAGACCAACGGCATCACGCCGCGCCGCTGGCTGCAGCAGTGCAACCCCGGCCTGACCAGCCTGGTGCGCGAAGCGATCGGCGATGAATTCCTCGACGACGCCGAGAAGCTGCGTGCACTCGACAAGTTCGCTACCGACCCGAGCTTCCAGCAGAAATTCGCTGCCGTGAAGCGCACGAACAAAGTGGCGCTTTCCAATCTCGTCGCTAGCCGCATGGGCGTGAAGCTCGATCCGTCGGCCATGTTCGACATCCAGATCAAGCGCATCCACGAATACAAGCGCCAGCTCCTGAACATCATCGAAGCCGTGGCACTTTACGACCAGATCCGCTCGCACCCGGAGCTGGACTGGGTACCGCGTGTCAAGCTCTTCGCCGGCAAAGCGGCGCCGAGCTACTACAATGCCAAGCTCATCATCAAGCTCATCAACGACGTTGCGCGCACCATCAACAACGACCCGTCGGTCCGCGGCCTGCTGAAGGTCGTCTTCGTGCCGAACTACAATGTCTCGCTAGCGGAAGTCATGGTTCCAGCCGCCGACCTATCCGAGCAGATCTCGACGGCAGGCATGGAAGCGTCGGGTACCGGCAACATGAAGTTCGGCCTGAATGGCGCACTGACGATCGGCACGCTCGACGGCGCCAATGTCGAAATGCGCGACAATGTCGGCGAAGACAATATCGTCATCTTCGGGCTCCAGGCCGATGAAGTCGCCAAGATCCGCAGCGAGGGCCATAATCCACGTGCGATCATCGAGGGTTCGCGGGAGCTATCGCAGGCGCTGGCCGCCATCAGCTCGGGTGTCTTCTCTCCTGACGATCGCAACCGCTATACCGGCCTTATCGACGGCATCTATTCTCACGACTGGTTCATGGTCGCCGGCGATTTCGATGCCTATGCCGCCGCCCAGCGTGAGGTCGATCAGATCTGGACCAACCAGTTCTCCTGGTATGAGAAGACGATCAATAATACGGCGCGGATGGGCTGGTTCTCTTCCGACCGCACGATCCGACAGTATGCCGACGAGATCTGGAGAGCTTGATGAAGCCGCCGAAAGCCGCCCCTGAAGTGAAGCTTCCCTGGGAAATTTCGGCAGACGAGATCGCGGCAATCCTCAGTGGCTCGCAGGCCAATCCTTTTGCCGTCCTGGGCGTACACCAGGCCGGCGAGGCCTTCATCGCCAGGTGCTTCATTTCGGGTGCGGAAGCCGTCACCGCCATGACGCTGGATGGGACACCAATCGGCGATCTCCACCAGCTCCATCCGGACGGCCTCTTCGGCGGCCAGGTATCGATCACGAAATTCCAGCCGGTGCGCTATCGTGCCCGGCGCGCCGACGCCGAATGGGCCGTGACCGACCCTTACAGCTTCGGCCCGGTGCTCGGCCCGATGGACGATTATTACGCCCGTCAGGGTTCGCATCTGCGGCTTTTCGACAAGATGGGCGCCCATCGCATCAAGCACGAGGGTGCAACCGGCATCCACTTCGCCGTATGGGCGCCGAATGCGCAGCGCGTCTCCGTCGTCGGTGATTTCAACAATTGGGATGGTCGCCGCCACGTCATGCGCTTCCGGTCCGACAGCGGCATCTGGGAGATCTTCGCCCCCGACGTGCCGCTCGGTGTTCCCTACAAATTCGAGATCCGCGGTCACGACGGCGTGCTGTTGCCGCTGAAGGCCGATCCCTTTGCCCGCCGCAGCGAACTGCGCCCGAAGACGGCTTCCGTGACGGCCGCCGAGCTTTTACAGGAATGGCAGGACGAGCCGCATCTGAAGCATTGGCGCGAAACCGACAAGCGCCGCCAGCCGATCAGCATCTATGAGGTTCATGCCGGCTCCTGGCAGCGTCGCCAGGACGGCTCCATGCTGTCTTGGGATGAGCTTGCCTCGAGCCTCATCCCCTACTGCGTCGATATGGGCTTCACCCATATCGAATTCCTGCCGATCACCGAGCACCCCTACGACCCCTCCTGGGGCTACCAGACGACCGGCCTCTATGCCCCGACCGCCCGCTTCGGCGAGCCGGAGGGCTTCGCCCGTTTTGTCAATGGCTGTCACAAGGTCGGCCTCGGCGTCATTCTCGACTGGGTGCCGGCGCATTTCCCGACTGATGAGCACGGCCTCGGCTGGTTCGACGGCACAGCACTTTACGAACATGCCGACCCGCGAAAGGGCTTCCACCCGGACTGGAACACGGCGATCTATAATTTCGGCCGCACGGAAGTCGTGTCCTACCTTGTCAACAACGCACTCTACTGGGCCGAGAAATTCCATCTCGATGGCCTGCGCGTCGATGCGGTCGCCTCGATGCTCTATCTCGACTATTCGCGCAAGCACGGCGAATGGATCCCGAACGAATATGGCGGCAACGAAAATCTCGAAGCCGTCCGCTTCCTGCAGAACCTCAACACCCGAATCTATGGCGAGCATCCTGGCGTCATGACCATCGCCGAGGAATCGACCTCCTGGCCGAAGGTTTCCCAACCGGTTCATGAAGGCGGCCTCGGCTTCGGTTTCAAATGGAACATGGGCTTCATGCACGACACGCTGAGCTACATGAGCCGCGAACCGGTGCACCGCAAGCATCACCACAACGAACTGACCTTCGGGCTGCTCTACGCCTATTCGGAAAATTTCGTCCTGCCGCTGTCCCATGACGAAGTCGTGCACGGCAAGGGTTCGCTGATCGCCAAGATGCCGGGCGACGACTGGCAGAAATTCGCCAATCTGCGCGCCTACTACGCTTTCATGTGGGGCTATCCCGGCAAGAAACTGCTCTTCATGGGACAGGAATTTGCCCAATGGGCTGAATGGAGCGAAAACAAGTCGCTCGACTGGAACCTCCTCCAGTATCGGATGCACGAAGGCATGCGCCGCCTGGTGCGCGACCTCAACTTCACCTACCGCAGCAAGGCAGCGCTCCATGCGCGCGACTGCGAAGGCGACGGTTTCGAATGGCTGATCGCCGACGACTACGAGAACTCAGTCTTCGCCTGGCTGCGCAAGGCGCCCGGTCAGAAGCCGGTTGCCGTCATCAGCAACTTTACGCCTGTCTATCGCGAGAATTACTCGATCCGGCTGCCTTCGTCGGGACGCTGGCGGGAAATCCTCAATACCGATGCCGACATCTATGGCGGTAGCGGAAAAGGCAATGGCGGGCGCGTGCAGGCCGTCGATGCCGGCGGCGAGATAAGCTGCTCGATAACCCTGCCGCCACTGGCGACGATCATGCTTGAACCCGAGAATTAGTGACTGGTGGGAGGAGAAAATGGTAGAAAGACGCATTCAGCCACTTGCCCGCGATGCAATGGCCTATGTTCTCGCCGGCGGCAGGGGAAGCCGCCTCAAGGAGCTGACTGACCGGCGCGCCAAACCGGCCGTCTATTTCGGCGGCAAGGCGCGCATCATCGATTTCGCATTGTCCAATGCCTTGAATTCCGGCATCCGCCGCATCGGTGTCGCCACGCAATACAAGGCGCATTCGCTGATCCGCCACATGCAGCGCGGTTGGAACTTCTTCCGTCCGGAACGCAACGAAAGCTTCGACATTCTGCCGGCATCGCAACGCGTTTCCGAAACGCAGTGGTATGAAGGCACTGCCGATGCCGTCTATCAGAACATCGATATCATCGAGGATTACGGCGTCGAATACATGGTCATCCTCGCCGGCGACCATGTGTACAAGATGGACTACGAATACATGCTCCAGCAGCATGTCGATTCTGGCGCCGACGTGACGATAGGCTGCCTGGAAGTACCGCGTATGGAAGCGGTCGGTTTCGGCGTCATGCATGTCAACGACAAGGACGAGATTTTCGCCTTCATAGAAAAGCCAGCCGATCCTCCAGGCATTCCGGACAAGCCGGATTTCGCTCTCGCCTCCATGGGCATCTATGTCTTCCGCACGAAGTTCCTCCTTGAGGCGTTGCGCCGCGATGCCGCCGATCCAACCTCGAGCCGCGACTTCGGCAAGGATATCATCCCCTATATCGTCGAGCATGGTAAGGCGGTCGCCCACCGCTTCGCCAAGTCCTGCGTCCGCTCGGATTTCGAACACGAGCCCTACTGGCGCGACGTCGGTACGATCGACGCCTATTGGCAGGCCAATATCGACCTGACGGCGATCGTTCCGGCCCTCGATATCTACGACAAGTCCTGGCCGATCTGGACCTACGCCGAAATCACGCCACCGGCGAAATTCGTCCATGACGACGAAGACCGCCGCGGTTCGGCAACGTCGTCCGTCGTTGCAGGCGACTGCATCATTTCAGGCGCAAGCCTCAACCGGAGCCTTCTTTTCACCGGCGTACGGGCCAATTCCTTCTCCAAACTGGATGGAGCGGTCATCCTGCCCAATGTGAAGATCGGCCGGCGCGCGCAACTCAAGGATGTTGTGATCGACCATGGTGTCGTCATTCCGGAAGGTCTCGTCGTCGGCGAGGATCCGGAACTCGATGCACGGCGCTTCCGACGGACGGAAAGCGGCATTTGCCTGATCACGCAACCAATGATCGACAAGCTGGATATCTGACTTATGAAAGTTCTTTCGGTTTCGTCCGAAGTCTTCCCCCTGATCAAGACAGGGGGCCTTGCCGATGTGGCAGGCGCCCTGCCGATAGCCCTCAAATCCTTCGGCGTCGAAACCAAGACCCTCATGCCCGGCTATCCCGGCGTCATGAAACTCTTGCAAAATCCGGCCGTCAGGCTGGAATTTTCCGATCTTCTGGGCCAGCCGGCACGCGTGATCGAGGCCCAGCATCAGGGTCTTGATATTCTCGTCCTAGATGCTCCTGCCTATTACGACCGTCCCGGCGGCCCCTATCTCGATGCGAACGGCAAGGATCACCCCGATAACTGGCGCCGCTTCGCAGCCCTTTCGCTGGCAGGTTCCGAGATCGCTGCAGGCCTGCTGCCTGGATGGCGGCCGGATCTCGTGCATGCGCACGATTGGCAAGCCGCCATGGTGCCGGTCTACATGCGCTATTATCCGACGCCAGAACTGCCGAGCATTCTGACGATCCACAACATCGCCTTCCAGGGCCAGTTCGGCGCCGATATCTTCCCACACCTTCGTCTGCCGCTCCACGCTTTCGCTACCGAAAGCATCGAATATTACGGCACAGTCGGCTTCCTGAAGGGTGGCCTGCAGACCGCCACGGCCATCACCACAGTCAGCCCCTCCTATGCCGACGAAATCCTGACTCCGGAATTCGGGATGGGCCTGGAAGGCGTCATCGCCAGCCGTCGTGACGTACTGCATGGCATTGTCAACGGCATCGACGCCGATATCTGGAATCCGGCGACCGATCCGGTCGTCCACACCCACTACGGCCCGACGACGCTGAAAAACCGCGTCGAAAACCGCAGGTCGATCGAGGAGTTCTTCCATCTTGACCATGACGACGCGCCGATATTCTGCGTCATCAGTCGCCTGACCTGGCAAAAAGGCATGGATCTCGTCGCAAGCGCTGCCGACAAGATTGCCGCCTTCGGCGGCAAACTCGTCGTTCTCGGATCCGGTGAAGCGGCCCTCGAAGGCGCGCTGCTGGCTGCCGCCCACCGCAATCCCGGTCGCATCGGCGTTTCCATCGGTTATAACGAGCCGATGTCGCATCTCATGCAAGCCGGCTGCGACGCGATCATCATCCCCTCGCGCTTCGAACCCTGCGGCCTCACTCAGCTCTATGGCCTGCGCTACGGCTGCGTGCCGATCGTGGCGCGCACCGGCGGTCTCAACGATACCGTGATCGATGCCAATCATGCCGCACTTGCAGCAAAGGTGGCGACAGGCATACAATTTGCACCTGTAAACGAAGAAAGCATGCTGCAGGCACTGCGCCGCGCCATGCACCTCTACGCGGATCAAAAAGTCTGGACCCAATTGCAAAAGCAGGGCATGAAGTCGGATGTCTCTTGGGAGAAGAGCGCCGAACGTTATGTTGCCCTGTATTCAAGCCTCGTCTCGAAAGGCATGTGAACTAAAATGATCAAGTCCGTTCCCACCACGCCCTATCAGGACCAGAAACCCGGCACTTCAGGTCTACGCAAGAAGGTTCCCGTCTTCCAGCAACCGAACTATGCTGAGAACTTCATCCAGTCGATCTTCGATTCGCTGGAAGGCTATCAGGGCAAGTGCCTGGTCATCGGCGGCGACGGACGCTACTACAACCGCGAAGTCATCCAGAAGGCGATCAAGATGGCCGCCGCAAATGGTTTCGGCAAGGTCATGGTGGGCAAGGGCGGCATTCTTTCGACACCCGCAGCCTCCCACATCATCCGCAAGTACAAGGCCTTCGGCGGCATCATTCTCTCGGCGAGCCACAACCCAGGCGGCCCGACAGAAGACTTCGGCATCAAGTACAATGTCAACAATGGCGGTCCGGCACCGGAAAAGATCACGGACGCGATCTTCGCCCGCTCCAAGGTGATCGAAAGCTACAAGATCGCCGACTTCGCCGACGTCAATATCGACCGCATCGGCAAGGAAGAGCTGCCCGGCGGCATGATCCTCTCGGTCATCGACCCGGTCGAGGACTATGCCGCGCTGATGGAAGAGCTCTTCGATTTCGGCGCGATCCGCAATCTGATCAGCCTCGGCTTCCGCATCGCCTTCGACGCCATGAGCGCCGTTACCGGCCCTTACGCCAAGGAAATCTTCGAGAATCGTCTTGGTGCTCCGTCGGGTTCCGTGCGCAACTTCATGCCGCTTCCGGATTTCGGCGGCCATCACCCGGACCCGAACCTCGTTCATGCCAAGGAACTCTATGACGAGATGATGGGTGAGGATGCGCCCGATTTCGGCGCCGCATCCGACGGCGACGGCGACCGCAACCTCATCATCGGCCGGGGCATTTTCGTAACCCCGTCCGACAGCCTTGCTATCCTCGCCGCCAATGCCAACCTGGCGCCGGGCTATTCCGGCGGTCTCGCCGGCATTGCCCGCTCCATGCCGACATCGGGCGCGGCCGACCGCGTCGCCGAAAAACGCGGCATCGGCATCTACGAAACGCCGACCGGCTGGAAATTCTTCGGCAATCTGCTCGACGCCGGCATGGCGACGATCTGCGGTGAAGAAAGCGCCGGCACCGGCTCCAGTCATGTCCGCGAGAAGGACGGGCTCTGGGCTGTATTGCTGTGGCTAAACGTTTTGGCCGTGCGCGGCGAAAGCGTGCAGGACATCGTCACCCAGCACTGGCAGACCTACGGCCGCAACTACTATTCCCGCCATGACTACGAAGGCGTCGACAGCGATGCTGCAAACGGCCTTGTCGATAATCTGCGCAGCCAGCTTTCCACCCTGCCTGGCAAGACCTTCGGCGATCTGACCGTCGAGAAGGCCGACGATTTCGCCTATCACGATCCGGTCGACAAGTCGGTCAGCGAACATCAGGGTATCCGCGTCCTCTTCCAGGGCGGCTCCCGCGTTGTCTTCCGTCTTTCCGGCACCGGCACGTCTGGCGCAACCTTGCGCGTTTATATCGAGCGCTACGAGCCGGATTCGACTCGCCATAATATCGAAACGCAGGAAGCGCTCGCAGATCTGATCGCAGCCGCCGAAAGCATCGCTAACATTCGTGAGCGCACGGGCCGCAACGAGCCGACCGTGATCACCTGATCCGGGGGGGCATATGGGGGGCAACAGTTCCGTGCAGGGCGGCGCCATCGTCTTCGAAACGGGCGTTGAATTTTCTGTTTGGTCGCATCATGCAGCGCAGATCGATCTCTGCCTCTTCGATGATGACGACAAGGAATATGCAAGGCTCCCCATGGCTCGCGACAGCGGCCATGTCTTCCGTCTTTTCGCCGACAGCGTGAAGGAGGGCGCCCGCTATGGCTACCGCGCGGACGGCATCTACGCCCCGGATAACGGCCTCTGGTTCGACCCTTCGAAACTGCTGATCGATCCCTATGCCAAGGCGGTGGACCGGCCCTTCCATTACGATCCGCGCCTCGGCATTTTCGGCGAGGATACGCAACATCTGATGCCTAAGTCGGTCGTTACCAAAGACGCGCCCGTCAAAATCCGAAAGCCGTTCTTCAAACCGGGCGGCTTTATTTATGAGGTGGCGGTCAAGCCCTTCACCGTCCTGCATCCGGAAGTGCCGGAAGTTCAGCGCGGCACGGTCGCCGCTCTTGCCCATCCCTCCGTTATCGCTCACCTGAAGCGCATTGGCGTCGATGCCGTCGAGCTGATGCCGATCACCGCCTGGATCGACGAGCGGCATCTGCCGCCACTCGGACTGACGAACGGCTGGGGCTACAATCCTGTTGCGTTCATGGCACTCGATCCGCGCATCGTGCCGGGCGGTATTGCAGAGCTCAGCGACACGGTGGAGAGACTGCATGAGGAAGGCATTGCCGTCATTCTCGACCTCGTCTTCAACCATACAGGCGAGAGCGACCGCTACGGCGCAACGCTGTCGCTGCGCGGCATCGACAATCTCAGCTACTACCGTCATGCGCCGGACCGGCCGTCTGTGCTCGTCAACGACACCGGCACCGGCAATACGGTTGCCTGCGATCATCCCTATGTTCAACAGCTCATCATCGACAGCCTGCGCCATTTCGTGCGCAATGCCGGTGTCGACGGTTTCCGCTTCGACCTTGCCCCCATTCTCGGCCGCACAGAAAACGGCTTTGAGCGGAATGGCACGCTGGCCGCGATCCTGACCGACGATCTGCTCACCGATCGCATCATGATCGCCGAACCCTGGGATATCGGCCCAAGCGGCTATCAGCTCGGCAATTTCCCGGCGCCCTTCCTGGAATGGAATGACCGCGCCCGCGATGACGTCAGATGCTATTGGCGCGGCGATGGCTGGAAGACAGGTTCGCTCGCAACCGTGCTGGCCGGCTCGTCGAACATCTTCTCAGCCAATGGCGGAACAGCGACCCGCAGCGTCAATTTCCTCGCGGCCCATGACGGCTTCACGCTCATGGATCTCGTCTCCTACAGCGGCAAGCACAATGAGGCGAACGGCGAGAACAATCGCGACGGTCACAACGAGAACCATTCGTGGAACAACGGCGTCGAAGGCGAGACGGCTTATCCCGTGATCCGCGAGCGCCGCAAGGCCGATGTCATGGCGCTCATCTCTACGCTCTTTGCCAGCCGCGGCAGCATTATGCTCACGGCGGGCGATGAAGGCGGACGCACACAGCATGGCAACAACAATGCCTATTGCCAGGACAATGAAATCACTTGGGTCGATTGGAAGCTGCTGGACGAAGACCTGATCGCCCATACCGCCTTCGTCGCTACGCTTCGTCGCCGCTTCTCGGTATTCTCCGATCTGACCTTCTTCTCTGGCAATGGTGATGTGGAATGGATATCTCCTTCCGGTGAACCGATGACAACAGGCGAATGGGAAACGCCCCCGCTCTCCACCCTCGGCATGATACTTGCGACCCGCGATCGTTCTTCCCGCAAGCAGACCCGCCTCGCCGTCCTGTTTAATCGCTCCGAGCAGCATCAGCTATTCACTCTTCTCTCAGCCGGCGAAGCAAACTGGCGCCAGCTTCTGCCCGGCGAGACGCGAAACGTCGCTGCCCGTGTCATGGTGGAACCGCGTTCAGTCGCCTTTTTCGTGGAAAATTGATCCACGTCACCGGCCTGCGAGAATCGTTGTCGCAATCGTCATGAATGCGCGATAAGGCTTGCGACTGCGGCTTTTTACGAGGAATGCATGGTCACGGAAATTTCGCTCTCGGATGTCCGGGAGCTGGTTCGCACGGAAACAGGATTATCTGACTGGATACTCGTCGATCAGAAGATGATTGATGCCTTTGCCGGGGCAACCGGCGACCATCAGTTCATTCACGTCGATCCTGTTCGCGCAGCAGCCGAAAGCCCCTTCGGCGGCACCATCGCCCATGGTTTCCTGACGCTCTCTTTGCTTTCGACGATGAACTACAACTGCTTGCCCAAGGTGCGCGAGCAGACCATGGGCATCAATTACGGCTTCGACAAAATCCGCTTCATGTCACCGGTCAAAAGCGGAACCCGCATCCGCGGCCACTTCGTGCTTTCGGATGCTCGCTTCAGGGGCGCCGGCATGCTGATGACGACCTATGACGTCTCGATCGAAATCGAGAACGAAAAGAAGCCGGCGCTCACCGCCCGCTGGATCACGATCATCCAGTTCGACCCAAAGGATCGACCGGAAGACGCTTAAGGCAAGCTGCGGAGCTTAGTGCCCCGCATCCTCGGCACCCTCTGCCAGCAGCCCGAAAACATAATCCGAAAACGACCGCCAGCATTCCACCCGGAACGTATCGTCCTCGGTTCGAAAGAGCACGATCTCGGCCTTACCGAAGATCGTCCGCGAGCAGGCGCCCACCGGAAAGACTTCGAGCGACAGGTCCTGCGGGCAACCAGCGGAAAGGGTTACCCCTGCGCCAGGTCCCGAGACGATGATACCGACATTGCGATGGGACACGTCAACTGCCGAATGAAGAGCGTCGGCACCAGTGAGAAGTGCAGGCAGGTCCGAGCCGGCCTCGTCGATCACAAGCCATTCATCCGGTCCAAGCCAAAGTACCGAGCGCCCCGCAGCGCGACTAGACGTCTTGGGTGCAGTCGGCAAAGCCACTCCCAAAGCGGAGGAGAGTGCCGATACGGATTCACCCGGCGCGCGCAGCGAAAGACGGCTGGCGACTGGCGCCACCGTCACGCGCACCGTCGCCGAACCGGCAAGGAGACCGGAAAGCGCCGGTTTGCGAATTGCGACCTCAGCCATGGATACGGCCTCCTTCCTTGTCAAAGAACACCAGATCCGTCACCTCGACCGGAATTGTCCGATCCGGCATAGGCACATAGAGCGTCTCGCCCATGAGGTTGCGCCCGCCTTCAACCAATGCAAAGGCGATGGAGCGGCCACAATTTTCCGACCAGTAGGCCGAGGTCACATGACCGAGCATCGTCATCGGCTTCGGCTGGTTCGGGTTGGCAACGATCTGCGCCCCCTCTTCGAGCACCAGCTTCTCATCCTTGGTGGCAAGACCAACGAGCTGCTTGCGACCTTCCTTCACAAGGTCCGGGCGCTTCAGGCCGCGGATACCGACGAAGTCCGCCTTCTTCTTGGAAACAGCCCAGGAAAGTCCCGCATCGTCGGGCGTCACGGTGCCATCCGTATCCTGGCCAACAATGATGTAGCCCTTTTCGGCACGCAGCACATGCATGGTCTCCGTGCCGTAGACGCAGGCGCCGAGCGGCTCGGCATTGGCCCACACGGCCTCCAGCACCGACTGGCCGTAGTCGGCAGGCACGTTGATTTCGAAGCCCGTCTCGCCGGTGAAGGAGACACGGAAGAGCCGCGCCGGAACGCCGGCTACATTGCATTCCGCAACACTCATATGCGGGAAGGCTTCATTGGAAATATCGAGACCCTCGACCAGCGGCGCTACGATGTCGCGCGCCTTCGGCCCCTGCACGGCGATCACGGCCCATTGCTCGGTCACCGAGGTCAGCCACACCTTCAGATGCGGGAATTCCGTCTGCAGGTAGTCTTCCATATGGTTGAGAACACGCGGCGCCCCCCCGGTCGTGGTCGTCACATGGAAGCGATCCTCGGAGAGACGGCCGACGACGCCGTCATCATAAACGAAACCATCCTCGCGCAGCATGATGCCGTAGCGGCATTTACCTGGTTTCAGCGTATCCCAGGCATTCGTGTACATGAGGTTCATGAATTCGGCGGCATCCGGCCCGACGACCTCGATCTTGCCGAGGGTAGAAGCGTCGAAAATACCGGCAGCGTCGCGTGCCGTCCGGCATTCGCGGGCAACGGCCTGATGCATCGTTTCGCCGGCACGAGGATAAAACCAGGCGCGCTTCCAGTTGCCGACATCTTCGAAGATCGCGCCCTTGGCCTCCTCCCAGGCGTGCAGGGGCGTCTTGCGCGTCGGGTCAAACAACGGCCCACGCGAATGCGAGATCAACGCACCATATGTCACCGGCGTATAGGGCGCGCGGAAGGTGGTGAGACCCACCTGCGGAATATCCTTGCCGAGTGTTTCGGCAGCGATCGCCAAGCCATGCATGTTGGAAAGCTTGCCCTGATCGGACGCCATGCCGTTCGTCGTGAAGCGCTTGATATGCTCGATCGAATGCATGCCCTCGCGCACAGCAAGGCGGATATCCTTGGCGCAGACGTCGTGCTGGAAGTCGATGAAGGCCTTGGCATTCGTGTCCGGCCCGGCACCTTCGGCCGCACCGATCATGCCACCCGTCCAGTTGAAGGCCTGCTCGACCGAAATCCCGATCTTGCTGCCCGCCTGTCTGCCAACAGCCCGCGCCATCAGCTCGCCGGCGGCAAGCGATTCCTCGACGGTTTGCTGCAGGCCGTCCGTCCCGTTGCATGCGCCGACGGAAAGGCAGTCCTGCGCGTAGGTGCCTGGCAGGAAACGCTGCGTCTCCGCATCGAAGGCAACCTTGCCCCGCGACTGCGAGAAGAGATGTACAGAGGGTGTCCAGCCGGCGCAGACGAGCAGCGCATCGACGGCGATCTTGCGTGGCGAACCACCGCCGTTGCGCGCCACCGTCATAGAGGAGATGCGCAACGCGCCCGATGTGTTGACGACCGACTGGCCGGTCATCACATCGATACCGAGCGCACGAGCCTCAGTGAGCACCGCCGCACCCGGCGCTTGCCTGATATCAACGATCGCTGCAATCGACACACCTGCGCGCTTCAGGTCAAAGGCAGCCTCGTAAGCCGAGTCATGCGCGGTATAGATACCGACCTTCTGGCCGACCGCGACTCCATAATGATTGAGGTACATGCGGCCAGCCGAGGCGAGCATGATACCCGGCCGGTCGTTATTCGGAAATACCATGTGCCGCTCGATCGCCCCGGTCGCAAGCACAACGCGCTTGGCGCGGACCTGCCACAGCCGTTCGCGCGGCAGATCGCGGGTGGGACGAGCAATATGGTCCGTGACCCGTTCGACGAGGCCGACGAAATTGTGGTTGTAGTAGCCGAAGGCTGTCGTGCGGGTCAGGACCTGCACATTCTCCATGGCCTTCAGCCGCGCAAGGGTCTTCTGTACCCAGGCGTAGCCGTCAAGCCCATCCACCTTGACGCCAACATCGAAACGCAACGCCCCGCCGGCTTCCGCCTGCTCGTCGCAAAGGATGACTTTGGCGCCGGCTTCTGCAGCGGCAAGTGCTGCAGAAAGCCCGGCAATGCCGGCGCCGGCGACCAGCACGTCGCAATGAGCGTAGCGGCTGGCGTAATGGTCAGGATCGCCCTCTGTGGGTGCGACGCCAAGGCCGGCAGCGCGGCGGATCATCGGCTCGTATACGCGTTTCCACGCAGCCCGAGGCCACATGAAGGTCTTGTAGTAGAAGCCCGCTGCGAAGAAAGGCGAGAACAGGTTATTGATCGCACCGATATCGAAGGAAAGCGACGGCCAGCGGTTCTGCGACTTCACGATCATGCCGTCGAAGACTTCCTGCACGGTTGCCCTGACGTTCGGCTGCTTGCGGGCGCTGTCGCGCGCGACATCGATCAATGCATTCGGCTCCTCGGCGCCAGCCGAAAGAATGCCGCGCGGGCGATGATATTTGAACGACCGGCCGACAAGGTGCACGCCATGGGCAATCAGGGCTGAGGCAACAGTATCGCCTTCGAGCGCCGTATAGCTGTTGCCGTCGAAGGTGAAACGCGCGGTCCTGGCGGGCGTCAGCCGGCCCTTGCCGGCAATACGGTTCGCGCCGCTCATTGGGCCTCTCCTTCAACAGCTTCATAAGTTTCGACCGGCGCATGCGGCTCGGCCGCAGTCCCGATGTCAGGCTTCGGTTCACCGGCCTTGTAGGTCATGATGAACTTGTCGCTCACGGTATCGCGCGCCGCGTTGAAGAAGCGCCCGCAGCCGTGCATGTGCCGCCAGCGTTCAAAGATCAGGCCTTTCGGATTGTCGCGCAGGAAGAAATATTCCTCGAACGCTTCATCCGAGATCGAAGCGATATTGGTCGGCCGAGCGATATGGGCGTCACCGGCTCCACGGAACTCGAGCTCGGAGCGCTCTTCCTGACAGTAAGGGCAGTAGATCAGCAGCATGTCGTCCTCCTGTCAGTGCGCGACGGCGGCAGCTGCCGCCTCGTCGATCAGCCGGCCGGATCGGAAGCGCTCCAGCGTCAGCCCGGCATTGAACTTGTGCGGCTCGTCGCGGGCGATCAGGTGGGCGAAGAGATTGGCCGAACCCGGCGTCGCCTTGAAGCCGCCAGTACCCCAGCCGCAATTGACGTAAAGCCCCGGAACGGGCGTCTTCGACTGGATGGCCGAACGATCCGGCGTGTTGTCGACGATACCGCCCCATTGGCGCATCATCTTCACGCGGCGGAACATCGGGAAGAGTTCGCAGATTGCATCCAGCGTATGCGTGATGATCTGCAGGCCGCCGGTCTGGGAGTAGGAATTATACTGATCCGTGCCAGCGCCGATGACGAGTTCGCCCTTGTCGGACTGCGAGATATAGGCATGCACCGTGTTCGACATCACGACGCAAGGGAAGATCGGTTTGAGCGGCTCGGAAACCAGCGCCTGCAGCGGGCTCGATTGCAGCGGCACGCGCACGTCCGCCATCTTCATGACCGTTGTCGTGTGACCGGCGGCCGAAACGCCGACCTTCTTTGCGCCGATGAAGCCCCTGTTGGTCTCGACACCGGTCACGCGTCCGTCCGGACCGCGGCGGATGCCGGTGACTTCGCAATTCTGTATGATGTGGACGCCACGATCGGACGCCGCACGCGCATAACCCCAGGCAACGGCATCGTGACGTGCCGTACCGCCGCGACGCTGCAGGGCTGCACCGTTGATCGGATAGCGCGCCGTCGCCGAAATATCGAGCGGCGGGCAATAGGCCTTGGCCTGCTCCGGCGTCAACCATTCATTGTCGATACCGTAAAGCCGGTTGGCATGGATATGCCGCTTGAAACTCTGCATGTCGTGCACATTGTGCGACAGCATCATGACGCCACGCGGCGAATACATGACATTATAGTTGAGCTCCTGCGACAGCCCTTCCCAGAGCTTCATCGAGTGCTCGTAGATATGCATGCTCTCTTCATAGAGATAGTTGGAGCGAATGATCGTGGTGTTGCGGCCGGTATTGCCGCCGCCGAGCCAGCCCTTTTCCAGCACCGCCACATTGCTGATGCCATGCTCTTTGGCGAGATAGTAGGCCGCGCCCAGCCCGTGGCCGCCGCCGCCGATGATGATGACGTCATATTCGGGTCGCGGCTCCGGCGAGGTCCACTGCTTTTCCCAGCCCCTGTGCCCGCGCAGAGCCTCCCGCGCTACGGCAAAAACCGAATATTTCCGCATCCGCCATCATCTCCTTCAGGCAAAAGCTGTTCGTCGTGGCCATACAAATCGCAAATCGAATTGCGGCACAACGGTTCTTTTGCGACGTGAAAGAGCTCTTGTTTTGACACGACGACAGCTGCACCGCCTCCATTTGTGGCCGTCTCCCTTCGCAAAAGCGGCATAACCCTTTTCTCACCCAACAGGGCAGGCAGAAGCGACCGACTGCAAATGCTAATGTTCCGATATGTGGAGTGTCACATGTTGGGTTTGCGTAGCAAAGGGATCGCGGGCTTCTGCCTCGCGCTGTTGAGCGCATGGCCTGCGCTTGCCGCAGAGCCCGTCGGCCAGGCAACCCTCATCAAAACCGAAGTAAGCGGACAGGCCGGTCCGATCATCGTCAATGACGAGGTCCATCGCAACGAGCGTATCCGCACCTCCCAATCGGGGCTCGGCCAGTTCGTCTTCCGCGACGGCACCAAGCTTGCCGTCGGGTGGGGCTCGTCCGTTGTCATAGACAAATATGTTTACGACGATTCCGACTCCGTCAAACGCCTCTCCATCAAGGCGGCCAAGGGCACGTTCCGCTGGGTCAGCGGCAACTCGAAATCCTCGGCTTACCAGATCCAGACGCCGGCGGGCACGATCGGCGTGCGCGGCACCGCTTTCGATTTCTATGTCGGCCCTGACGGTACGACTGCCGTGGTGTTGCTGAACGGTGCGGCCAGCTTCTGCGGCCCGGGCGGCTGCCGGCAATTGCAGCAGCGTTGCGATTGCGTCATTGCGCGGCCGAACGGCAACATGACGGATGCGCAACCCGTCAACCGCGCCGTGCTGCAGCGACTGGGCAACCAGCGCGCCCTTCCCTTCCTTTCCGGCAATCAGAGTCTATCAGGCGGCCTTGGCCTGCTTGGCGGCTGCCGGATGGCCTCGGTTGAGCCCGAGCGCAAAGACCGGCTTCGCCAGGAACCCCGGCCACGGGATCCGGATCCCCCACCCCAGCATCAACAGCAGAAGCCGGATGATCCGCCGAAGCAGCGGCCGGAAAAACCGCATCACGATAAGCCGCATCATGACAAACCCCACCATGACAAACCAGGGGACGGCTGGCACGACAAACACGACAAGCATGGCTGGAAGAATAAGGACGATAGAGGCGATCACGGAAGGCCGGACCGGCACGACGGGTCCAATCGTGCGGACAGACATGGCGCGTCTGACAGGCCAAGCCGTACGGAAAGGGCAGATAACCATCAGGACCAGCCGAGCAGACAGGAAAGAGGCGGTGGTGAAAACCAGACCGCCGGCAACGACCAGGGCACGGGAAGAGATCGGGATCGCGACCACCGTGGCCATGACCGGAATCACGGCTGGGGCGGAAACGGGAGCAGGGACTGGAATCGCAATCGCTGACTGATTATTCAACGGCCTGGTTTTCCGGCAGATCGATTTCCTCCCGGAAATGATCATTCCTGCCCGATATCCGCTCGTAGAATTCGGTGAGACCGGGCAAGACCTGTACTCCGGCGAGCTTTGCCGCACCGATCAGCTTGCGGCTGTTCCTCGAGCGCACACGCAAGGCACTCATCACGTCTTCATGGACGAGATGCAGGGCACCAAATTCCGGCGAGGTGGCGACCTTCTCGTCGCCGATCACGGCAAAGATCTGCGTTCGGCTGCTCTTTCCCTTGAGCGGAATGGCTCCCGCCTCCAAGAGCGCCGCGCCGCTCTGTGCCCGCGCCGTGCTGTCGGAGATCAGGATATCGAAACCGACGTCCTTGCAGCAGGATTCGATGCGCGCCGCGACATTCACGGCGTCACCAACCGCCGAATAGTTGAAGCGCGTCTTTGCGCCCATATTTCCGACACAGGCAAGGCCGGTATGGATGCCGATGCCGATCCTGACCTGCTGAGCGCTGCCGAAACCGAAGGCGTCACGCGCATTGAGCTCGGCTAACGTCTCACGCATGGCAAGCGCCGCTCGCAGCGCTTTTGTTCCATGATCCGAAACATCGACCGGTGCATTCCAGAACGCCATGATGGAATCGCCGATGAATTTATCGAGCGTTCCCTCGTTCCCGACAACATGACGGCTCAGCGCATCGAGCAGCGTATTGAGAAACTGGACGACGGCGGTCGGCGTCAGCCTTTCACTGATTTCGGTGAAATTGCGCACATCGACGAACATCATGGTGAGCTCTCGCTCGTCCCCGCCAAGCTTCAGCGCATCGGGCGTATGCTCGATCCTGTGGAGGAGCGAAGGCGAGAGGTAATGGCCGAAGGCGCGCCGCACCTCCCGTCGCTCCCTGTCGATGACGAGGATGCGGAACGATGTTGCTGCAAAATGCGTGATGGAGCCGCTGACGATCGGCGCCAACGGATCGAACAGCAGACCGGTATAGAGAAAGCAGAACCACGAAGCGGCAAGCGCCATCGCGGTGATCGCCAGGCCGCAGACCAAAGCCACGGCCGGACTGACGAAGGTTGTGACAAGAACAAGCAGGAAACCGAGCACGGCAATGGAGAGAATCTCCAGCCCGTCGGCCCAGTCCGGCCGTGACAGGTAGCGGCCCGAGAGGATCTGCTCGACCGTCTGTGCCTGTAGCGAAACACCGGGCACATTTTCTCCGAGCGCGGTGGTGCGGATATCCTGCAGTCCGACCGCCGACGTGCCGATGAAGATGATGCTGCCTTCGATCTGAGCAGCAACATCAGGGGCCGCTCCGCCGGCAGCAAGGACCTTTCGGGCCGAGATATAACGTTCCGCCCGGTTCGGCGTCACATAAAGCCAGATCTCTCCGGCAGCCGTCAGCGGGACGATGAAATCACCAATCTTCGCCGAGGTGATGATCCCTGCCCGGTCTGGCGCGCCGGCCAGCACATAGGTCGAAGCACTCTGCGCTACCCGCAACGCTTCGATCGCAAGATTGGGATAAAACTGCTCGCCATCGCTGAGGAACAACGGCACTGCGCGGACCACCGATGAGGGGCTGCCGGGATTGAGACTGACATGGCCAAGCCCCGCGGCATTCGCTTCCAGCCTCGGCCGGAGCGGCGTGGAAGCGTTAAGATGCGGAGGTGCGGCTAGCGGACTTTCGCCGGTAAAGGCAAAGCCGGCTTTTACCGGCGGCTTGTAATTGCCCTCGTTGGAAAGCCCGAAGCCCAGAACGACAGGCTTTCCTTCGATCGATTGCGCGAATATCTCGTCATTGTCGGGCAATTGCGCCGCGAGCGATGGATCGACGCCCTCCACCTCCTGGATGACATTGCGCGGCGACATTCGGTCGGGCTCGGCGAAGATG
Source organism: Rhizobium sp. WYJ-E13 (assembly GCF_018987265.1). NCBI lineage: Bacteria > Pseudomonadati > Pseudomonadota > Alphaproteobacteria > Hyphomicrobiales > Rhizobiaceae > Rhizobium > Rhizobium sp. WYJ-E13. Next base: position 3,368,159 of record NZ_CP076853.1, read on the forward strand.
ACGTCGAAGGCGATGGCCGCCGCTCCCATGTCGGAGAGACGCTCGACCAGCGTTGCCAGCCTGTCGCGCGGCCAGGGCCACTGGCCGAACTCCCGCAGGGAAGCCTCGTCGATATCGACCACCCGGACCGGCATCGCTGCGAAACTGCGCGGCACGAGGCGCTGATACTCATCGAAGGTAACGTCGCGGATCTGCTTCAGCACCGGCGGATCGCTTGCCCGGAACATCGTAAGCGCGGCCACGATGATCAGGCCGATCAGCACACCGATCTGCTGCAAGCGCGTCATGTTTTGCCCGACCTCCCCGCCGCAGGCAGGCTACGCCTGTTCGACGTCAAAGACCATTCGCTCATGCGCACAAGCTGAAAAACAAACAGACGGCAATGCAGAATCCGCCCATCGGCACTGGCTCAGTATTTTCGCTGAGATGTAACGGCAACACAGCGTGGAATTACTTCCAGATTTGGTCCTCGCTTTCAGCCCGACCTTCAAGCGTCGGCCTTGCCGCGCACGCGACGAAATGTTTCTGTGTCTCAGGGGATTTAACAATGCGATTGATGTCGAGGGGATGAGCCATGGCAGATCCGCAAGGAGAGACCACGGCAAGAACTGCCGAAGATTCGGCTTTCAGCGCGCGCAGAAGCGGCTACTGGCTGATCGTCGTCGTGCTGGCGATGCTTGCCGGACTGCCGCTCGCTGTCTGGCTTGATATCAGCGACCTCTCCGAAAGCGCCCTGCGCCGGCAGGCGCGGGACATGAGCTCGCTCGTCACAAGCATCCGCTCCTATTATTCGGCCAATGTCGTCGGCCGGGTGCTTGCTGCCCATCAGGCAGGTGACGTCAGCGGCACCGTCGTCTCCCACAACTATGCCAATATTCCAGGCGCCATTCCGCTGCCGGCGACGCTTTCGCTGGAACTCGGCGACGTCATCAAGGAGCAGCAGGCCAATATTACCTATCGCTTCCTCTCCGACCTGCCCTTCAAGAACCGTGCGCCTCACGATCTCGATAGTTTCGAAAAGGCGTCGCTCACGACTCTGCGCACCAATTCTGGCCAGACGTTGACGGATCTCACCCGCGTCGGATTTACCGATACCCTGCGGCTCATCACACCTGTCGTCATGGGTCAGGCCTGTGTAGCCTGCCACAATACCCATCCTGAAAGCCCGAAGAAAGACTGGAAGGTGGGCGATGTGCGCGGCATCCAGGAAGTCATCATCCGTCAGCCCTATGCGAGCAATATTCTCGCCTTCAAATATCTGCTCTGCTACTTCTTCTTCGTCGCCATCATCGGCATCAGCTTCATCGTCCTGCAGCGTCAGCAGACGCGCGTCATCCATAGCGCCAACCGCGACCTTGAAGCCGCAAACGAATTCCTCGCCAGCGTTTCTCTCAAGATTTCCCGTTACCTGCCGCCGCAGATCTACAAGAGCATCTTCAGCGGCCAGAAGGATGTGGTCGTCCACACCGAGCGCAAGCGCCTGACGATCTTCTTCTCCGACATCAAGGATTTCACCGCGACGACAGAGCGCCTGCAGCCGGAAGCACTGACGGAGATGCTGAACGAATATCTGACCGAAATGTCCGCCATCGCACTTAACCACGGCGGCACGGTGGACAAGTTCATCGGCGATGCGATGCTGGTGTTCTTCGGCGATCCCGAGACCAAGGGGCCGGAGGAAGATGCCAAGGCATGCCTGCGCATGGCGGTGGACATGCAGCACCGGCTCGGTGAACTGAAGGACAGATGGCGCAGGAACGGCACCGAGGAGCCCTTCGTGGTACGTATGGGGATCAACAGCGGTTACTGCAACGTCGGCAATTTCGGCAGCAACGACCGCATGGACTATACGATCATCGGCGCCGAAGCGAACCTCGCCGCCCGCCTTCAATCGATCGCCCAGGGCGGCGAAATCGTCATCAGCTACGAAACCTATGCGCTGGTGAAGGATATCGTCGACGCCCATCCCCTGCCGCCGATCACCATGAAGGGGATCCAGCGGGAGATCGTACCTTACGCCGTGGACGGGCTGATGCTCGGCACCAATCAGAAGAGCCGCGTTCTGAGCGAACATCTGGCCGGCCTGGACCTGCATCTGGACATGGCCCGGCTTGAGCCCGCCGACCGTTCCCGCGTGATAGCCGCGCTGAAGGAAGCGATCGCCGCGCTCGACGAAACCAAGCCCGAGACGGCGCGTTCCTAGCGCCCTGTAATCATGGGCGGCATTTTTCCGCCCATTCGCACATGCCGTCTGGACTTCACTCCCTCGATCTGCTATCCCGCTTCACCAATCGCAAGGCTGCGGCCGCGCGAACGTTATATTTTTGCCCCAGGCGCTGCGCCGCCTTCCGGCATCAACCAAACCAAAGGAACGTGATTCTCGTGCAGGTACTTGTCCGCGATAACAATGTTGACCAGGCTCTCCGCGCTCTCAAGAAGAAGATGCAGCGCGAAGGCATTTTTCGCGAAATGAAGATGCGCGACTACTACGAGAAGCCGTCGCAGAAGCGTGCTCGCGAAAAGGCCGAGGCTGTTCGTCGTGTTCGCAAGCTGGCCCGCAAGCGCGCGCAGCGCGAAGGTCTGGTTGCAGCACGCTGAGGCGGTGCCGTCGTTTTTTCGACGTTTTCAGGTGCATGTGTGGCGGGGGCGATGAGTTTCGCCGCCGCCTTTTTTAGTTTGCTGCTGAAGATTGCATATCCGCCTTGCCGGATATGATGCATGGGGAAAGCGAGCCCGAATGGCTATAATAACCTTCAATCCGTCCCGCTCGTTGCGTTCGCAGAAATCGGTCTTATTTGCCTCTTTGGCTCTTATCGCCGCCCTTGGCCTTGCCGGTTGCGAAACGACCAACACGTCTGATGCTGTGATCCGCATCGACAAGGCGCAGGGCTCGCAGGAAAACATCGCGTCGCTGACGGCCGTCATCAATGCCAATCCGCGCGATCCGGAAGGCTATAATGTCCGCGGTTCCGCCTATGGTCGCGCCGGCGAGTTCCGCAAGGCGCTCGACGACTTCAATACCGCGCTGCAGATCAATCCGCGTTTCTTCCAGGCCTATGCCAACCGCGCGCTGGTTTACCGCAACATGGGTCAGCAGGCGCAGGCGATCGGCGATTACAATGCCGCGCTGCAGATCAATCAGAGCTATGACGTCGCCTATATCGGCCGCGGCAATGTCTACCGCATGGCCGGCCAGGACGATCAGGCCTTTAACGATTTCTCGAAAGCGATCCAGCTCGGCACGACGGATGGCCGCGCCTACCACAACCGTGGCCTGATCTATCAGAAGCGCAATCAGCAGGATAAGGCGATCGACGACTTCTCGAAGGCGATCTCGCTCTCGCCGAACTCGCCCGAGCCCTATAATGGCCGCGGCATTTCCTATATCGCGCTGAACGACGACGACAACGCCTTCGCGGATTTCAACCACGCGATCGAACTGAATGGCAACCTCGCCGAATCCTGGGCAAACCAGGCTCTCGTCTACGAGCGCCGCGGCGAGAAGGATAAGGCAATCCGTTCCTACCGCCACGCTGTCGGCCTCGATCCGAAGTACCAGCCGGCCCGGGACGGCCTTGCCCGCGTCGGCGGCACGGCCGGCTAGCAGAAACAGGAAGAGGTGATGACGATGACAGCGAAACCGCATGTAATCGTCGTCGGCGCCGGCATCATTGGCGCCTCCATCGCCTGGCATCTCACACGCAAGGGTGCAGCAGTCACCATCATCGGCGAAGAACTCGGCGGCGTGGCGACACCTTGCTCTTTTGCCTGGATCAATGCGAGCTGGGGCAATCCTGAATTCTATTTCCATTTCCGCCGCAGGGCGATGGCCGAATGGAAGCGGCTGGCGCGGGAACTGCCCGGCCTGCCGCTTGCCTGGTGCGGCGGTCTCTGCTGGGATATGCCGCCGGCCGATCTCGAAGCCTATGCCGATGAGCATGGCCGTTGGGGCTACGGTATCACCCGGCTGAACCGGGAGGAAAGCGCGCTGCTCGAACCCGGCCTCGGCGAGTATCCGGATTTCGCCCTCCATGTCGCAGAAGAGGGCGCGGTCGAGCCCATTGCCGCCGCACGTTTGCTGCTTGCGGATGCCGAGGCGCATGGTGCGACGTTCGTTCATGCCACGGTCAACGGTCTGCTGCAGAGTGGCGGACGAATCATCGGGGTCGTCACGTCGGAAGGCATGCTCGAAGCCGATCATGTCGTGCTGGCCGCAGGCGCAGGCGCAGTTCCGATCGCTGCCTCGGCGGGAATAACATTGCCGCTCTCCACGCCGGCCGGCCTGATCGTGCACTCCCGTCCTGTCTCGAAACGCTTGAACGGCCTCGTCATGACACCGCGTCTGCATATGCGCCAGACAGCGGAGGGCCGAATCATCGCCGGCACGGATTTCGGTGGCGGCGACCCCGGCGAAGACCATCAGGCAAGCGCTGCGGAACTCTTCGCACGCGTGAAGGCGACGATCATAGACAATGGCGATTTGACGTTCGATTTCTTCACTATCGGCTATCGCCCGACACCGGCTGATGGTTTCCCCATCATCGGAAATGCTGGCCTGCCGGGTCTTTATGCCGCGGTGATGCACTCCGGTGTCACACTTGCTCCGCTTGCAGGCCTGCTTGCCGCCGACGAGCTTCTGTCAGGCAAGAGTGACGAAAGCCTCATGCCCTTCCGGTTGCAGCGCTTCGCCGACGCAGAACAGTCGGCAAAAAATTGACGATTTTACACCTGACTATTTTAGTAGGTTGCAACCAAATGCCCTGCCCCCTAACATGGCCTTGCTTTAATAGCGGGCTATTGGGCGGTACGAATGTAAGGGGCGTTTGCGAGTGATGCGGATTCTTGCTTTCGTGACGGCAGGCGAAACCGTGCTTCCGCAACATCAAGCCCCGACAGACCGGGGGCGGCATCGATGAAGTTTGCCGTACGTCTTTTCCCGAAAGCTTCGATCGGAACATATCTCGTCGCCATGGCCGTGGCGATTGCACTGCCGATCTTCGCCTTCGTTGCCCTTCTCCTCATGCAGCTAGAGGACAATCAGCGGTCCACGCTCAAGCGCGAAACCGCGCAGGATGCGCTGGCGCTGTCGCGAACCATCGATCGCCAGCTTCAGGATATGGCCACGACATTGCGGCTGCTGTCCTCCTCTCCCGAGCTGGAGGGCGGCGACTATGAGTCTTTCTACAACCGTACGGAAACGGCACTGCGCGGCGATACGCTCTATGTGATCGCCGTCGACAGGACCGGGCAGCAATTTCTCAATACTCGTCGCGACTTCGGCACCCCGCTTGGCAAGATGACGAATCCAGCGGCTCTCGAAGCCGCCATGAAATCTGGCCGGATCGAAGCCTCGGACGTCTTCATGGGCGCAACGAGCGGCACGTGGGTCTATAACGTCACGCTGCCGCGTGACGAGGATCCTGTCGCCGCGCTGATCATCACCCAGAATGCCAGCGACCTCGCAAAACTCGTCACGACCGAAGGTCTTGCATCCGGCTGGTCGGCAGCGGTGATCGATCAGGGTGGTCATGTCGTAGCAAGCCGCGGCCCCGCCAATCTGCAGCCCGGCGAACCCTTCGACCCGCGCATTCTGCCATCGCTCGTCGCTTCCAGCGGCGTTTTCGAAGACAGCGACATCCTCCCGCACGCCATGCTGGGCTATGCGCAGATTCCCGGCTGGTCCTGGAAGACGGTGGTATGGGGGCCGATCGCAACTGCACAAGCACCGATCGTCAGCACTTGGCGCTTCCTGCTGATCGGCGGCCTCGTGCTGCTGCTCGTCGCCGTGCTTGCCACCTATGCCGTTGCCCGGCAGGTCCGCTCCACGATCCGTGAAATTGCCGACATGGCGAACCGGCTCGGCGAAGGCCATATCGTCTCGCCGGTCGAAACCAGCGTTATCGAGGCCAACCAGGTGGCGATTGCGCTTTCCAATGCCTCTTTCGACCGTAGCCAGAGCGAGGACCGGCTGCGCTTCGTCATGCATGAACTGGTCCATCGTACCAAGAACCTGCTGACGCTTGTTCTCGCCATGATGCGTCAACTCTCGAAGCGGGCCGACAGCGTCGAGACATTCCGGCTAGCCGTCGCCCATCGCCTTGAAGGGCTCGTGCGCTCGATCGAGCTTCTGACAGGCGAGCAGTGGTCCGGCGTCTCGCTGCATCGCGTCATCGATATTCATCTTCAGGCTTTTCCGCAGGCCCGTGAACAGGTGAAAATCGAGGGTACGGATTTTATCCTCAAGCCCGATGCCGTTCAGAACCTCGGCCTGGCACTGCATGAACTTGCTACCAACTCGGTAAAATACGGAGCGCTGTCCGTGCCTCAAGGCCGTGTGCGTTTCGAATGGCAGCCGGCAGAGGACAACATGCTGCGTTTCACCTGGACTGAAAGCAGTGGTCCGGTGGTGAAACCGCCGGCGCGCACCGGCTTCGGCACCACCGTCATCAAGGCACATGCCGCCGCCGCTTTCCGGGGCAAGGTCGATATTGACTTCCGCCCGGAAGGTCTCGTCTGGATCCTCACCGCCCAGCGTGGGATGATGGAGCGCGATTAGCGCGACCGGAACAATCACTGCAACCGCCCGTTTCGAACAGGTCATTCAGAAGGAGAAGGACCATGTTCAAGCAAACCATGATTGCTGCGGCAGTCGTTTCGGCTGCAGCCTGGGCCGGGTCCGCCGCAGCTGCCGACTATATATCGCTTGGCCGACTCGTGTGCGGATCGGATGGCGGCCAGGGGCTGATCGTCACGTCTGAGAAGAACCTGATCTGCACCTATACGCCAGCTTCCGGCGGCCCGAAGGCGGTCTATGCCGGCAAGATCGAGAAATTCGGCATCGATATCGGCCAGACCGGCAAGAGCGTGATGATCTGGCAGGTGCTTGCCAAGACCGGCACCAATGTTCCCGATTTCGCGCTGGCAGGAGAATATTACGGCATTGGCGCTGATGCCAGCCTCGGTGCCGGCGGAGGTGCCAAGGTCATTGCCGGCGGCACCAACAAGGCCTTCATGCTGCAGCCACTGAACCTGCAGGCCCAGGAAGGTCTCAATCTCGCCGTCGGTGTCGAGAAGATGACACTGGTGCCTGGCGAAATCTGATCGCTCGCGGCGCAAATGAAAAGCCCGCCGAAGCGGGCTTTTCGATTAATGACCGATCGCCTTGTTGATCTCTTCCGTCACCTTCTTGGCATCGCCAAGCAGCATCATCGTGCCGTCCTTGTAGAACAGCGTGTTGTCGATGCCGGCGTAGCCCGAGCCGAGCGAACGCTTGACGAACAGGCAGGTCTTGGCCTTATCGACGTCGAGGATCGGCATGCCGTAGATCGGCGAGGTCTTGTCGTCGCGCGCCGCCGGGTTGGTGACGTCGTTGGCGCCGATGACATAGGCGACATCGGCCTGGGCGAATTCCGAGTTGATGTCCTCAAGCTCGAAGACTTCGTCATAAGGCACATTGGCCTCGGCAAGCAGCACGTTCATATGGCCGGGCATGCGGCCGGCAACCGGATGAATCGCGTACTTCACTTCCACGCCGTTCTTCTTGAGATTATCGGCGAGTTCGCGCAGCGCATGCTGTGCCTGCGCCACCGCCATGCCGTAGCCAGGCACGATGATGACTTTCGAGGCATTCGCCATCAGGTAGGCCGCATCCTCGGCCGAGCCGAGCTTGACGGTCTTGTCCGAGTTATCCGCCGCACCACCCGACGTCTCGCCGCCGAAACCGCCAAGGATAACGGAGATGAAGGAGCGGTTCATACCCTTGCACATGATATAAGACAGGATCGCGCCCGAGGAACCGACCAGCGCGCCGGTGACGATGAGCGCCAGATTGCCGAGCGTGAAGCCGATGCCGGCGGCGGCCCAGCCCGAATAGGAATTCAGCATCGACACGACGACTGGCATGTCGGCGCCGCCGATCGGCACGATCAGGAGCACGCCGAGCGCCAGCGACAGAGCCACGACCGCCCAGAAGTCGAAATGGCTTTCCGTCACCGCCAGCCCAATGATGAAGAGCACGATCAGGGCAAGCAGGGTGATGTTGATCAGATGCCGGAAGGGCAGCAGGATAGGCTTGCCGGACATGCGCCCGTCGAGCTTAAGAAAAGCGATGATGGAGCCGGTGAAGGTCAGCGCGCCGATCGCCACGCCGAGCGCCATTTCGATGCGTGCTTCGGTATGGATCTGACCGATCTCGCCGATTCCGAAGGCATCAGGCGTATAGAGCGCCGATGCGGCGACCAGAACCGCGGCAAGGCCGACCAGCGAATGGAAGCCGGCCACAAGCTGCGGCATCGAAGTCATGGCGATGGTGCGGGCGATATAGGCGCCCGCACTGCCGCCGATGGCAAGGCCGAGGATGATGAGCACGAAGCCGCCGAAATCCGGCGTTGCCAGCACCAGCGTCGTGAGGATCGCAATCCCCATGCCGATCATGCCGTAGAGATTGCCCTTGCGGCTGGTGGCTGGATGCGAGAGCCCGCGCAGCGCCAGAATGAACAGCACGCCGGAGACGAGATAAAGGAAGGCTGCAAGATTGGTCATCGATGCCTCACTTGTCCTTCTTGCGGTACATCGCCAGCATGCGCTGCGTCACGAGGAAGCCGCCGAAGATATTCACCGAGACGAGCACGAGGGCCACGAAACCGAAGCCTGTCGCAAGCCCGCTGGTCGAAATGCCGACTGCAAGCAGCGCACCGACGACGATGACCGAGGAGATCGCGTTGGTCACGGCCATCAGCGGCGTATGCAGCGCCGGCGTCACCGACCAGACGACGTAATAGCCAACGAAGATCGACAGCACGAAGATCGCGAACTGGAAGACGAAGGGATCGATCGCCCCGCCGGTTGCGGCGCTTGCCGCCTCAGGTGCCTGGGCAGCAGCGGTGATAACCGCGGTGACGGCTTGGTCGAGCTGTTCCAGCGCCTTGTCCATTGCTTCACTGGCCATCAGTTATCCCCCTTCTTGGCGCCGCCGAATGCCGGATGCACGACATCCCCCGCATAGGTCAGCATCGTCGCCTTGATGAGCTCGTCTTCGAGGTTGAGCACGACAGATTTCGTTTCCTTGTTCACCATCGTCTCCAGGAAGGTGAGAAGGTTCTTGGCATAAAGCGCGGAGGCACTGGCGGCCACACGGCCCGCCATGTTCGAGAAGCCGACTACCTTCACGCCTTCGACATCGGCGACGTCGCCCGCGACCACGCCTTCGATATTACCGCCACGCTCGACCGCGAGATCGACAGCCACCGCACCCGGCTTCATCGAAGCCAGCATGGCGCGGGACACCAGCCGCGGCGCCGGACGGCCGGGGATGAGTGCGGTCGTGATGACGATGTCCTGCTTGGCGATGTGCTCGGCAACGAGTGCCGCCTGCTTGGCCCGGTATTCGGTGGACATTTCCTTGGCATAGCCGCCGGCGGTTTCCGCCGCCTTGAACTCTTCGTCCTCGACGGCGATGAACTTGGCGCCGAGCGAGGCGACCTGTTCCTTGGCCGCGGGGCGAACATCTGTCGCCGAGACGGCGGCGCCAAGGCGGCGCGCCGTCGCGATCGCCTGCAGACCGGCAACGCCCGCACCCATGACGAAAACCTTGGCGGCGGGAACCGTGCCTGCCGCCGTCATCATCATCGGCATGGCTCGGTCATAAACGACGGCGGCTTCGATGACGGCCTGATAGCCGGCAAGATTGGCCTGGGATGACAGCACGTCCATCGACTGCGCGCGGGTGATGCGCGGCATCAGTTCCATGGAGAAGGTGGAAAGGCCCGATCGCGCCATCGCGGCAACCGCCTCGTCATTGCCATAGGGATCCATGATGGCAATGACGACGGCACCGGTCTTGTAACCGGAAATTTCGCTTTCGCTCGGCCGGCGGACCTTGAGGATGACATCGGCGGACGCTGCATCCGCGAATGTGCCGATTGCAGCACCCGCGGCCTCGAACTCGCTGTCCGGAATGCGGGAAAGCGTTCCAGCGCCTGCTTCGACGATAATATCGAAGCCGAACGACTTCATCTTTTTCACGGTTTCGACAGACGCGGCAACGCGCGTCTCATCATCAGTGATTTCCTTTGCTACGAAAATGGTATTCGCCAACTGCCCCTCCTCCGGGTCAGCTGGACCGTCGCAGGCTGCTCGCCTGCGTGGGCCAAGCATCTACTTCACAAAGTTCGGAAAACTTGTCTTCCCGCGGGCCGCACTTAGCGGAGCAGGAAGATGCCGGCGACGAGAATGATGAGGAAGACGAGGATGCCGCCGAGGAAGCCGGCGCCGCCGAAGAAACCTGCAGTCATGGCAAGCATCAGGGCAATTAGAAGCATCGTGCCGTATTTCGTGCCGGCAATGAACATGTCGTAGGTCTTTTCATGTTCCTTGTAGTCCATCGGCGCGCCGGTCTCGACCGGTCCGGTATGATGTTCGGCCATGAATATCGTCTCCCTGAAATGCCTTAGCGCTGCCTGATTCCCTTGCCTCAGCAAGGCAAATCCCTACCCGCAGGGATTACACAATGACGGGCGAAAGCGCAATGCATGAGAATGCCGCAGGAACGCCCTTCTCCTGATACGGAGAGGGCATTCCCTATGGAAGAGTCAAAGCGGCAGATCCGTTCCGAGCTGGCCTTCCGGCACGAAACGGGCGGTGGGAACGATGGTGAGCGACGGCAGCGTGTTTTCCGCGCCGCGCGCGAACATCATCCGCTGCTCGCTGGCGCTGGAAATGAAGAAGGGATAACGCGTAAGAAGCTTGCGGCCGACCTCGATGACGTTGGTCGCCATCAGCGTCATGTCGATCCCGTAATTTTTGGCCTTCTGGCCCGGCACGACGGTGTCTGCATAGAAAACACGCTTGTAGAATGCCGCATGCGGCGGGCGGACGAACTGCAGAACCCGATGTGCGCGGAAATGCGCGGCCGCGACGATGCTTGGCCGCAGCGTCAGGTAGGGAATCCAGGTCAGATCGGCAGTCAGATCGGGATCGGCGGCAAAACGCGCCGGATCGATTAAGCTTAGGCCTGCATCGAGAAGCGCATCGATTGCTTCTGGGAAGGCGCCGGCCGACTGGCTAACGCGATGTTCCGGTGTCACATGGTGGATACGGATCGTGCTGACGAGTTCGCCGTAATAATAAAGCCCGAAAACATGAGCATGGCTGTCGAAATCCGTGTCGTCGAGCAGTCCCTTCGGGGCCAACGCCAGCGTGTCATGCGCCTTGTAGGCCTTGTAACGCAGCCGCTCGACATCCTCCATGTCTTCAGTGCTTTCGACGCGGCGATATTCGACATTATCAAGAACTTCGAGAACCTTTTTCGAAAAGTCACTCGTACTCAAAGGGACAGACGCCATAGATGCACCCCGTTGTTAACGGGTCATTAATCATACCACATTCATTAAAGCGCAAGATTTGATAAAAATTTGGGGCATATTTGAATCATTAAGGTTAATGGCCGCGAATATGCCCGTGGTCGTACCGCCAGATATGGCCCTGATCAGGCGACCTTGGCGCGGCGACGCGGCGCCGCGCGGCGGTTGAGAGCTTGGGAGAGGATGCCGATTTCCTTCGAGGGAACCGGCGGGGAAAAGACATAACCCTGTATGAGATCTGTGCTGCGGTGCTTGTTGAGAAGCGCCAGCTGCTCCGGGGTTTCGACCCCCTCGACGACGATCTTGAGACCGAGCTCGCGGGCAAGGTGGACCGTGCCGCGCAACAGTTTCAGGCGGCGCGTATCTTCGACGATGTTACGTACGAAGGAGCGGTCGATCTTGACGATATCGAGCGGCAGAGTGTCGAGATAGCTGAGGCTGGAGAAGCCCGTGCCGAAATCGTCGATGGCGATGGTGATGTCGCGGCTGCGCAATTCGGCAAGGATGGCGCGCACGACCGCCGGCTCGTCGATCAGGCTGCTTTCGGTGATTTCCAGATGCAGGCGCGATGCCTTAAGACCCGAGTGCTCCAGCGCGTCCGAAACGACCGACAGGATGTCCGCATCGCGCAAGTCGCGCGCCGATAGGTTGACCGAAACGGCGATATGATCCGGCCAGCTCATGCATTCTTCGCAGGCCTTGAAGAGTACGAACCGCGTAATCTGCGAGATGATGCCCATCTCTTCGGCAAGGCGGATGAAGACGTCGGGCGGAATGTATCCCTTTTCCGGATGTACCCAGCGAGCCAGCGCTTCAGCACATTCGATGCGCAGGCCATCGGCCTTGAACATCGGCTGGAAGACGAGATGAAGCGCATTTGCAGCCACGGCCTCGCGCAGATCCGCCTTGAGCTTCTGCTGCTCGATATAGCGGCCATCCATTTCGCGCTCGAAACCGGCAATTCCGCCCTTCAAGCGCGACTTGCTTTCGAACAGTGCAAGATCAGCCTTAACGCTCCATTCGTCCATGGCGAAGGCGTTGCTTTCGAGAACGGCGTACCCGGCACTGAGCGAGACGAGGAAGGTTACCTCGTCGACTTCATATTGACCCTGGATCGTAGCGTGCAGCTTACGGATGTCGGCATCCAGCACCTGCCGGTCACGCGCATGCGGGAAGAAGAGGATGAATTGATCGCCCATCAGGCGGCCGACGATGGCGTTGCCGGCCATCTCCTTGACCCGCATGGCGATGGCGCAGAGCAGGTGGTCGCCGGTCACGTGGCCCCGCATGTCGTTGACATGCTTGAACTCGTCAATATCGAGGATCATGAAGCCGACAGGACCGCGTTTCTTCGGATGTCTGGCGAGATAATCCTGCACGAGATGGCCGAAATATTCGCGGTTTGGCAGGCCGGTCAGTGCGTCGAAGCGCACCATGTGCAGGATCTTCTGCTCGGCCTTCACACGGCTCGAAACGTCTTCGAAGATCAATACGGCACCGCCATCTGCGCGTCGGCTCGCGGAAAATTCCAGCGACAGTCCCTCGGGGAAATGGATGAGCGTCCGCGACAGGCTGCCTTCGGCCACCTGTGTCAGCTGCCGCAGGATCAGCTCCGGCTGCGAAGCGTCCATGAAGCTGTAGCGGGCGCCATAACGCAACACCGCGCCGAGATCGCGATCCTTCAACCGATCCGGTGCCCCGATCTTGAGGAGCTCGCAGGCCTTGCGGTTGATGACCTGGATCCGGTTCTCCGTATCGACCATGACGAGGCCGTGCGGCATGTTGTTCAACGCAGTGTCAAAGCGCTCGGCGATCGAGGCAATCTCACGGCGCGCGATCACATTCTCATAGAGGAATTCACGTACACCGGTCGCCATGGCCCGTGTCGTCAGCCAGAACGGTATGAGGAAGACCGACAGGATGCCGCGGTAGAAATCGAGCGTCATCACGCTGCAGATGATCATCGGCAGGCAACAGGAGAATGTCTGCAGGTCGACCGCCATGCGCGAGCCATAATTGCGGCCGACGACGGAAACCATCGTCGCCATGGTCACTGCGATGCAGGCGAGCTCGGCAAAGGAATCGCGCGTGAAGAAGATGGCATAGCCGCTGCCGATACCGAGGAGTGTCGTCGTGCCCGCTGCTCCGACCACAAGAACCTTCTCCCACCGCTCGATCTCCGCAAAGGACAGCCTGTCCTTGTTTACCTTGTCGAACAGGCGGAAGATCGCCATGCGGGCGCAGAACACCACGATGAAGGCAACTGCCAGGAGTATATAAACGGAAGACTGAGTTTTGGCGGCGACGGCAAGGAAAGTTGCCGAATGTACAATGACGCCAGCCAAAAGCGTCATGCGGTTCCCGGAGAGAGAACTCACAAACGACAGATACACATCCTTAGGGACCCTGTTCGGGTTATGTGGCTTCATCCATACTTTCCCTGTGCGCGGGGAATGTAAACCGAACCCTTTAAAAATTGATTTCAAACGGTTCAAACATTTGGTCAATTTTTCTAAAACCACAGGATGAACTGCACATCCGGCACGCGATATTGCAGCTTTATCGCGAGATTAATGAAAAATATATCCGCGCGAAAGTTGCCGGAATTTTCACCGGGATCACAGGGGTCTGGCCGCATAAGACTATACTCCAAGGCGGGTCATTTATCCTTCCAATTTCAAAAACCCTGGTCTACACCGGTTGCAGGGGAGAACTGCCGAAACGGCAAGACAATAAGGGGAGGCGAATGTCGGTATTCCTGGCCGCCAGTCGGCTGATCGACTCGATCAGCCAGTTCATGGGCAAACTTTCCGAATACATGGTGCTTTTCTGCTGCCTGATCAGCGCCGGAAACGCCATCGTCCGCTATGCCTTCAACTACAGCTCGAACGGCTGGCTCGAGATCCAGTGGTATCTCTTCGCCTTCGTCGTGCTGCTCGGCGCCTCGCATGCGCTGCGCAACAACGAGCATGTCCGCGTCGACCTGATCTATGGTTCGGTTTCCGACAGGGCGAAGATCTGGATCGACGTCATCGGCCTCATCCTCTTCCTCATTCCCGTCTGCGTCTTCCTCACTTGGGTCTGCTGGCCCTTCTTCGCGCTTTCCTACCAACAGGGGGAAATATCGGGCAACGCCGGCGGGTTGATCCGCTGGCCAGTCAAGCTGATCCTGGTCGCCGGTTTCGGCCTGCTTTCCCTTCAGGGCGTTTCCGAGCTGATCAAGCGGATCGCAGCCCTTACCGGCCATATCAACATCGACACGAAATACGAAAAGCCGCTGCAATAACGCGCGCCTGGAGGAACGGATTTGTTTGATTTCGGTATCATTCCGCCGGCCATGTTCCTGGGCATGGTCGTCTTCATGCTCTACGGCTTTCCGGTCGCCTTTTCGCTGACCGCCGTCGGCCTGTTCTTCGGCATCGTCGGCATCGTCACCGGCCATTTCGGTGCGGTCTGGTTACAAGCACTGCCGCCGCGCTTCTTCGGCATCGTATCCAACGACCTCTTGCTCGCCATTCCCTTCTTCACCTTCATGGGTGCGATACTGGAGCGCTGCGGGCTGGCCGAGGATCTGCTTGAGGGCACCGGCAAACTCTTCGGCGGCATTCCCGGCGGCCTCGCCTATGCAGTCATCCTCGTCGGCGCCGTACTCGGCGCGATCACCGGGACGGTCGCCGCCTCGGTCATCACCATGGGTGTGATTTCGCTGCCGATCATGCTGCGCTACGGCTACAATCCGCGCCTTGCCACCGGCGTCATCGCCGCCTCCGGCACAATCACTCAGGTGATCCCGCCCTCGCTGGTACTCGTCGTTCTCGCCGACCAGCTCGGCAAATCGGTCGGCGACATGTATCGCGGCGCAATCGGCCCCTCGATCCTGCAGGTGGCGATCTTCGTGCTCTTCATCCTGGTGCTGTCGATCGTCCGGCCAAAATCGATGCCACCGCTGCCAAAGGAAGTGCGCGGCGACTTCAATTGGGCGCTGCTCATGAAAGTGCTGATGGGCATGGTGCCCTCGATCGTGCTGATCTTCCTGGTGCTCGGCACGATCTTCATGGGACTTGCGACGCCGACGGAAGCCGGCGCGCTCGGCGTCGTCGGCGCCATGGCGCTCGCAGCCATGAACCGGCGCCTGACGTGGCCGCTGATCCGCGAGGCGATGACATCGACCACGCACATCACCTCCATGGTTGTGATGATCCTGATCGGCTCCACCTGTTTCAGCCTGGTCTTCCAGGGCATGGACGGCTCGCGCTGGATCGAGCACATGCTATCGGGTATTCCCGGCGGCCCGGTCGGTTTCCTGATCTTTGTCAACATCTTCATCTTCGTGCTCGCCTTCTTCCTCGATTTCTTCGAAATCGCCTTCATCGTCATCCCGATGCTCGCCCCCGTCGCCTCCAATCTCGGCATCGACCTGATCTGGTTCGGCGTGCTGATTTGCGTCAACATGCAGACGAGCTTCATGCACCCGCCCTTCGGCTTCGCGCTCTTCTACCTGCGCTCGATCGCCGGCCGCGAGGTCAAAACCTCGGATATTTACATGGGTGCGCTTCCCTGGGTTGGCATGCAGCTCATTCTCGTGGCGATCGTGATCTTCTGGCCGGAATCGGTCACCTACTGGTTGGACCATGGCCCTAAGATCGATCCGAACTCGATTAAGATCGAAGTACCGGACTTCGGTGGCCAGCTGGGCCTGCCGCCATTGGGAGCCCCAGGTGGAGGAGGGTCTCCGCAGATTCCAGGCCTGACCTTACCGACGCTGCCAAGCACACCTCCGTCGCCACCTGCGCAGTAGAGCAATTCCAGCAAAAATGCGCAGCGGTTCCTAACCATGAATTCTTTGTGAAAACAAAGGGATAGAGCATCCCCGTATTCGATGAAAACTGGAAATGACCCATCGAAAACAAAAGCCCCGGATTTTTGTCCGGGGCTTTTTTGATCGGTGGCCTGACTAAGAAGCGACAGTCGCCTTACAGTTTGCCTGCACGCTGCTGGATCATCATGAACGTATCGAAAGTGTATTCCGAGAGCTGCATCCAGAGATAGGCATCCCGCTTGAATGCCGTCTGATCGTCGTAGATCTTCCTGAAATACTGGTTCTTCGAGGAGATGTCGCCATAGATGCCGGTTGCAGCCTGGAAGGATGCTTCCATGATTTCCTGGCTGAAGGGACGAAGTGTGGCACCCTCCGCGACGAGCTGCTTCAGCGCGCCAGGGTTCTTCATATCGTATTTCGCCATCATCTTCGTGTTGGAATAAGTGCAGGCATCAGCCAGGATCGTCTGGTAATGCTTCGGCAGGCTGTTCCATTTTTCGAGATTGAAGAAGGCGTGAATCGCCGGACCGCCTTCCCAGAAGCCGGGATAATAGTAGTACTTGGCAACCTTGTGCAGGCCGAGCTTCAGGTCGTCATAGGGGCCAACCCATTCGGATGCATCGATCGTGCCCTTTTCCAGAGCCGGGTAGATGTCGCCGCCAGCAATCTGCTGCGGGATGACACCGAGCTTTTCGAGCACTTTGCCCGCAAGACCGGCAATACGCATCTTGACGCCCTTGAGATCGTCGAGCGTGTTGATTTCCTTGCGGAACCAGCCGCCCATCTGCACGCCGGTATTGCCTGCCGGAAGGCCGTAAATGCCCTGCGTAGCATAGAACTCGTTCATCAGGCTGATGCCGTTGCCTTCGAAGAACCAGGCATTGGTCAGGCGCGCATTGAGGCCGAAGGGAAGGGCCGTACCGATCGCATAGGTCGGATCCTTGCCGACAAAATAGTAGGAGCAGGTATGCGCTGCCTCGACTGTGCCGGCGCTAACCGCGTCGGCTGCCTGCAGGCCGGGCACGATTTCACCGGCTGCGAAAGGCTGGATCGTGAAATTGCCGCCAGTGGCATCGGAAACATGCTTGGCAATATCTTCAGCGCCGCCATAGATCGTATCCAGGCTCTTCGGAAACGACGAGGTCATACGCCAGGCAATCTTTGGGTTTTCCTGCGCAATTGCAGGTGCTGCCAAAGCAGTTGCGGCAACGGCTCCGGCGCCGGCTGTTCCCGCCTTTTTCATAAATGAACGACGATCCATCAAAAACCTCCCGTACAGATGGCACTGCGTGGCAATCCTCACCCCTACCCGCAGTAGGGGCAAAGCTAAGCATGGCGGAAGAAGCGTTTCAAGCTTTCGTCTATTAGTCTTTGGGATCACGACGCTTCTGTGGCAGGCCTCGCCCATCCATCGGAATCAGCAGCTTAGCGCGCCCTGATATCAGTCGCACAGCTGGAACCGCCGCAATTTGGCCACCGCTTGAAACCAAGCGTTGACTTACCGGCCATTCTGGCCGCAGAAACGTCCGATATCTTTCTCAGGGGCGAAAATGACGAAACCGATCGTTGCGATTCCTGCCGATATCCGCAGTCTCGACGGTGCGACTTGGCATGCCGTACAGCATCAATATGTACGCGCGGCCCTGAATGCCGCCGGCGTGATGGCTTTCATCATTCCCGCCTTCGAGGAAGGGTACGACACGGATGCGATCCTCGACCGGGTAGACGGCGTGCTGGTATCCGGCTCAGCCAGCAATGTGCACCCCTCGCTCTACGGCCTCGAAGCTACCGAAGCCGACGGCCCCTTTGACCCGGCCCGCGACGCCACGAGCCTGCCGCTGATCCGCCGTGCGATCGACCGCGCCATTCCACTTCTTGCCATCTGCCGCGGCATTCAGGAATTGAACGTTGCCCTTGGCGGCTCGCTTGCCAGTGAAATCCAGGAGCAACCTGGCATCTGGGATCACCGTAAACCCGATGTCACGGATCGCGACCATATGTACGCGATCCGCCAGAGCGTTTTCATCAGGGAAGGCTCCTGCATTGCCGGTATCGTCGGCGCCGGCGAGATCCGCGTGAACTCCCTGCATCGGCAGGCAATCGCCAGGACCGCGCCGCGCCTTCAGGTGGAAGCAACGGCAGAAGACGGCACGATCGAGGCCGTTTCCGTCATCGGCGCCAAGGCCTTTGCCGTCGGCGTTCAGTGGCATCCGGAATATTGGGCTGAGACCGACAAGCCCTCAAACAAGCTCTTTACCGCTTTCGGCGACGCGGTCCGGGGTTACGCCGCGAGCAGGCTGCCGCCGTTGCGGGCGCAGGCGACCGCGTGAAACAGAAAGGCCGCCGGATCGCTCCGACGGCCTTGTTTCTTTCTGATCGAATGGCTCAGCGACCGCCTTCGATCTTGCGATGACGCTGATTGGCGCCGTGGACACCATAGGGATATTGCCCCGGTGTCGGCGCACTGATCTCATTGAGCGTCGCCGTCTCCTCCTGTGACAGCACCAGTTTCGCAGCCTCGAGATTGTCGGCAAGCTGTTCTGAGGTGCGGGCGCCGAGGATGACAGACGTCACGGCCGGACGTGCCGCGACCCAGGCGAGCGCCACCTGCGCCATGCTGACGCCACGTGCCCTGGCGATCTCTTCGACTGTGGCGATGATCGCCCAGGTGCGCTCCTGCGCATTGCGGGCCGCATAGGCTTCGCCGCCGCGATTGGGATTTTCGCCGAGGCGTGTAGCACCCGTCGGCATCTCGTCACGCTTGTACTTACCGGTCAGCCAGCCGCCGCCGAGCGGCGACCATGGCAGCAGCCCCATGCCGGCATCCTTGCAGGCATCGACGATCTCGTGCTCGATGTCGCGCATCAGCAAGTTATATTTCGGTTGCAGCGTTACCGGACGCGTATAGCCCTGGGCCTTGGCGATTTCGGAGGCCTTGGCGATATGCCAGCCGACGTAGTTGGAGAAACCATAATAGCCGATCTTGCCGGCGCGGACGGCATCGTCAAGGAAGCGCAGCGTCTCCTCAATCGGTGTCAGGGCATCCCATGCATGCATCTGGTAGAGATCGATATGCTCGACGCCCAGACGGCGCAGCGAGTCGTTGAGCGCCTGATTGAGGTGACGGCGGGAAAGACCGATATCGTTCGGCCCGTCTCCCATCGGGAAACGGCCCTTGGTGGCGATCACCGCCTGTTGTGCCTGCGTCGGGCGAGCCTTGAGCCAACGGCCGATGATTTCTTCCGATGCACCGGCGCTGTAGACGTCTGCAGTATCAATAAAATTGCCGCCCCAGGCGAAGTAGTCGTCGAGCATTTTGAAGGAAGCCGCCTCATCGGATTCCTTCCCGAAAGTCATGGTACCCAGGCAATATGCGGTGACGACGGCCCCGCTGGGACCGAGCTTGCGATAATCCATTTCTGCCTCCTTCCAGAAAACGCCGGCTGCCGGCGTGAAAAAAACGCCGGACGGAGCAGACGCTCCCCGATCAAATCGCTATGTATAAGCTTGAGACGGCGAAATGCCGCCGATGACAGTTACGGCCGCAACAAACGGGCGCGACCGGAACTGACCATAACCAATCCCTCCCGGCCTACCAAGTAGGGAAACGGGAAAAACTCCAAGGAAAAAAAGGAAAAAGCGAAAGCTCCCGCCGTCTTCGCAGAGGGAGTGCATGGGTGCCTAGTTCTTGACGGGCGTTTCCGCCACCGGGGTAACCGGCTTGCCCTGTTCGAACCAGGTGATCAGGTTTGCTGCCACCAGATCCGCCATGGCATTGCGCGTCGGAACCGAAGCCGAGGCCACATGCGGCAACAGGACCGTATTCGGCGCGGCGATCAGCCCCGCCGGCACGTTCGGCTCGTCATAGAAAACATCCAGGCCGGCAGCACCGATCGTGCCGGCATTCAGCGCGGCGATCAGGTCATCCTCATCGACCGTCCATCCACGGCCGACATTGACCAACACGCCGTCAGGGCCGAGCGCGGAGAGAACTTCCGCATTGATCGTCTTATGCGTCTGCGGCGTCTTCGGCACGATCGCAATCAGCGTATCGACGGCCTCGGAAAGCCCTTTCAGTGTCGGCTGGTAATCATAGGGCGCATCGGCATGACGCGAGCGGGTGTGATAGCTGATCTTCACCTTGAAGGGTTCCAGCCGCTTGGCAATCTCAAGGCCGATACGTCCGAGGCCGTAAAGGCCGACATGCCGGCCCTTCAGCGAAAAGCGCGTCAGCGGATAGGAAGCGCCCTGCTTCCAGTTGCCGTCCCGCAGCCAGTTCTCCGCCTTGGGGATTTCGCGGATGGTGTTGAGCAGAAGCGCAATCGCCGTATCGGCAACCTCGTCGTTCAGCACGTCGGGCGTATTGGTGACGATGATGCCTCTCGAGCCTGCGAGCTTGGCATCGATGCCATCATACCCGACGCCGAAACTGGCGACGATCTCGATAGAAGGCAACTGCTCGAACCACGCAGCCGGAAAGGCTCCGCTGACTGCCACACCGCGAATGTGTTTCGCTGTCTCGGCATCGAGCTTGAGCGTCTCGTCGCGATCGACGGTTATCACCTCGAAGCGGTCCTTAAGCTGGGCGAGAACGCGATCATGCATCTTCCCGGGAACGAGAACGGCGATACGGGACATGGCTTTTCCTCTTGGATTCGGCGGTCAGCTACGCGGCCGATAGGGACTGGTGGACTGGCGGATACGCATTTCCGGCTTGATGAGATGGATGCCATCAGGCTCATGGCTGCCGGCAAGCCGATCAAGTAGGGCGCGGGCGGCAAGACGTCCAACCTCGGTCTGGCCGTTCCAGACGGTGGTCAGCGCCGGCGTCGCAATCGAGGCCTCTTCCAGGTCGTCATAGCCTGTGACCGAAATATCGCGACCGGGCACGAGACCGGCGCGGGCAATGCCGTTCATCAGGCCGATGGCGACCAGATCGTTCCAGCAGACGGCCGCCGTCGGCTTCTGCGGCAGGGAAAGGAAATGCACCGCGGCTTCGAAACCGCCCTGCTTGGAACGCGGGCCGGGAATGCGCAGGTTCGGGTCGACCTCGATGCCGGCCTTGCGCAGCGCATTGACGTAACCCTGATAGCGGTCGCGTCCTGTCGAGGTCTGGTCCGTGCCACCGATCATCGCAATCGTCCGATGGCCGAGACCGATCAGGTGGTTGGTGGCAAGCGAAATACCGTAACTGTCGTCGCCGCGATAAGTCGGCACATCCTGACTGTCCATGGAGCGGGCGACGAGGATGGCCGGCATGCCGTTTTCCTCCGCAAGCTGGATATCTTCCGGCGGCGTACCGATCGCGGGCGACATAATCACGCCATCGCCGCCAAGCTGCAGCAGGGTCTCGATGAAGGTGCGCTGCTTTTCGACGGAATCGTAATGGTTGGAAAGAATGAAGGTGTGTCGGCTGCGGTCGAGTTCGCTTTCGATCGCCTTCAGGATCTCCCCGTAGAACGGGTTCATGATGTCGTGGACGACGACACCGATAATGCCGGAACGCGAGGTACGAAGGCTGGCAGCGCGGCGATTGTAGATATAACCTAATGCGCGGGCCTGCTCCTTGATCTTTTCGCGAGTATTACCTGCCACGAGGGGACTATCGCGTAAGGCCAGGGAAACGGTCGCCGTTGATATGCCGAGCGTTTCGGCAATCGTCGAAAGCTTGATCTTCTGAGCCACGTCTCCTCCTCCAGGCAACGCGTGAAGCCGACAAAGGACTGCCGCAGCGCAGCGACCGCCTTAAAAAATTTAATTAAAAGATTTAAGCGGCACAGGCAATTCGCCTTTTGAGGAAATTTTCAATCTTCCTCATCTTCCTCGGCATGCATCGCCTCGGCCTGCAGATTGGCATCGATCGCCTTCAGCAGCCGCACCAGATTGCGGATTTCCTTTTCGGAGAAATCGAGTGTCGCAAGCTTGTCGCAGGAGGAGGCGGCAAGCTCGATCGCCTGCACGCTGCCGCGGCCGAGTTCAGTGAGATAGACCTTGGTGAGCCGGGCATCCTCGGCATCGGGCTTGCGCTCGAGGAAGCCTTGCGCCTCCATGCGGCCGATGGTGCGGGTCATGGTGGGTGCCTTCACGCCAAGCTTCTGGGCAAGCCCGCCCGCCGTCATGCCATCGCTTTCGGCAAGCGAAAGAATGACACCGTCCTGGCCGGCATAGAGACCGCTTTCGAGCAGGTTGCGTGACAGGACCGTGCGCATGGAACGGGCAGCCTGCGTCAGGGCCGGCGAAAGATCGGCGAGCGTATACTCGGTCTGATCCTTCTTTTTCTTGTGCTTCTTGCCGTCCTTATGCTTCTTGCCCATTGCCATCCCTTTGATCTTTAAGCACTGCCCAGGCTGCGCTATGACATTGCCCATCATCTCGTCATAAACAAGAGGCAACGCCCGTGTTGGTTCCGCCGTTCCGTTTCGAGGACAATGATCCGGCGCTCGCTCCTGAGGCTCGCCACCACTGGATCGCGGTCCTGCCGCTCGGCGCCCATGAACAGCACGGTCCGCATTTGCCCTTCGAAACCGACACATTGATCGCGCAGGGCATCGTCAACAGGCTGAAAACCGCCCTTCCGGCCGGTTTGCCCATCACCGTACTCCCCATCGAATCGGTCGGCTACTCCTTAGAGCACATGGATGTTGAAGGAACGAAGACGCTCTCTTTTGATTCAGCCGTAAAGCGTTGGCTCGATATCGCTGAAAACCTCTCGAAGCTCGGCATCCGCAAATTCGTGATGCTGAATGCCCATGGCGGCAACTCACCGCTCATGACCATCGTCGCCACGGAAGCGCGCGTGCGCTTCAACATGCTGGCCGTCGCCACCAGTTGGACCCGCTTCGGCCTGCCGGAGGGTATCATTTCACCTCAGGAAAAGGCGATCGGCGTTCACGGCGGTGATATCGAAACATCCGTTATGCTGGCCTTGTATCCGGACAGGGTGGATATGGACAAAGCTGCCGATTTTCTCTCTCGCCAGACAGACTTTGCCGAGCGCTTCAAGCACCTGCGCGCCTATGGCCCGCATGCCTTCGGCTGGAAGATGTCGGATCTCAATCCGCAAGGCGTGGCCGGCAATGCCGCTAAGGCTACGGCGGAAAAGGGCGAAGCGCTGATTATCCATGCCGTTAACGGGTTGGTGGAGCTGCTGCAGGATATCGACGCCTTCGACCCAGAAACGCTGCGATGACCATCAGCTTTGCACAAAGGGCAATGTGATCTTATAACATACAAAACCCTTTGAACTGCCGCTTCCAAGCGCCTATATGAAACCGACCCATTCAGGCCCCGGACTTTGCCCTCGGGGTCAAGGCCCTATTCCCAGAGGTTCTCATGACCGACGCGATCCAGACACAGCAGAAGCCCATCCCCGTTACCGTGCTCACCGGTTATCTCGGCGCGGGCAAGACGACACTGCTCAACCGCATTCTTTCCGAAAGTCACGGCAAGAAATATGCTGTCATCGTCAACGAGTTCGGCGAGATCGGCATCGACAACGACCTGATCGTCGAATCCGATGAAGAAATCTACGAAATGAACAATGGCTGTGTGTGCTGCACGGTCCGCGGCGACCTGATCCGTGTCGTCGAAGGCCTGATGCGCCGTCCCGGCCGCTTTGACGGCATCATCGTCGAAACCACTGGCCTTGCCGATCCGGTTCCGGTTGCCCAGACATTCTTCATGGATGACGATGTCCGCGCCAAAACCGAGCTCGACGCCGTTGTTGCCCTTGTCGATGCCAAGCATCTGCCGCTGCGCCTGAAGGACAGCCGTGAAGCCGAAGACCAGATCGCCTTCGCCGACGTCGTCATCATCAACAAGACCGACCTCGTGACGCCGGAAGAACTGGCTCAGATCGACGATATCGTGCGCGCCATCAACCCGGCCGCCCGCGTCTACAAGACCAGCCGCTCCGGCGTCGATATCGCCCGTGTGCTGGATCAGGGTGCCTTCAATCTTGAGCGCGCACTGGAAAACGATCCGCATTTCCTCGAGCACGGCCATGACGATCATGTCTGCGGCCCGGATTGCGATCATGACCACCATCATCACGATCATGACCACGACCATCATCACCATCACCACGGCGAGATGTCGGCCATCCATGACGTGACGGTTCAGTCCGTTTCGCTGCGCGGCGGCGAAATGAACCCGGAGCGCTTCTTCCCTTGGATCCAGAAGATCACCCAGACGCAAGGCCCGAACATCCTGCGCCTCAAGGGCATCATCGCCTTCAAGGATGACGCCGAGCGCTATGTCGTCCAGGGCGTGCACATGATCATCGAAGGCGATCACCAGCGTCCCTGGAAGGAAGGTGAAAAGCACGAGACCCGTCTCGTCTTCATTGGCCGCGATCTCGATCGCGCAAAGCTCGAAGAATCCTTCAAGGCCTGCGAGGCTGCCGCCTGATGCCAACAGTTGCACCGCTTGATCTCGACGGCCACGTTCTGGCCGTCGAATTTTTAGGTGATGTCCCTTTCTTTGCGAATGCCAGCGGTACCTTCCACCGGCTCGAAGGCAGCGACAAGGTCATCGAAGCCCATCAGGGCATGCTGACGGCGATCCGCGATCCCTACAGCGAGAGCCTGATTTCGGGCGGCGAGGATGGCAAGGTGCTGCGCATCGATGCTAATGGCGATGTCAGCGAGATCGCCTCCGCCCCGCGCAAGTGGATTTCGCAGGTCGCAGCCGGCCCGCAGGGCGCGATCGCCTATTCCTACGGCAAGAGCACGCTGGTGCGCCTCGCCGATGGCACGACCAAGGATTTCGCGGAAGAGCGCACGGTCGAAGGCATTGCCTTTGCACCGAAAGGCCTGCGCATAGCCGCAGCCCGCTATAACGGTGTTTCGCTGCACTGGGTCGGCATGAGCGCCAAGCCTGTTGATCTCGAATGGAAGGGCGCCCATACCGGCGTGACCTTCTCGCCTGATGGTAATTTCCTCGTCACCTCGATGCAGGAAAACGCGCTGCATGGTTGGAAGCTTGACGTAAAATCGGGCACCGAAGCCCGCCATATGCGCATGACCGGCTATCCCGCCAAGGTCAAATCGCTCTCCTGGTCCGCCAAGGGCAAGTGGCTCGCATCGTCGGGTGCACCGGCCGCCATCGTCTGGCCCTTCCAGGGAAAGGACGGCCCGATGGGCAAGGCGCCGCTGGAACTCGGCACCCGCGCCAACATCATGGCGACCGCAGTGAAATTCCATCCGGCCGAGGATATCCTCGCCATCGGTTTCATCGACGGCATGATCCTCGCCGTCCGTCTCGCCGACAGCAAGGAAGCGCTATTGCGCCGCCCCGGCAAGGGCGCCATCACCAGTATGAGCTGGAGCAAAAACGGTAAGCTGCTCGCCTTCGCCTCCGAAGCCGGCGATTGCGGCGTGGTGGATATCGCAGCGGACTGACTCCATGACGGTCGAAGTATCACAACTTGATAGCGGGCATGCGTATCAGGGGGTGATGGTCGAGCGTACCGCTCTCAACCATTGGCATCGCCTGCCGGAACCGGTGGATAGTGCTGATCCACTCCGCCGCTGAACACTTGGCCGTGCGCAGACTGCAAGAACAAGGATCCGGGAATGCAAGCTCCGAATAACGCCGCCGCCAAGGAGTTGGGCGCCTTCGCGTCCGTCTGGTCGGCGATCCGTGCCGAAGCGTCGGATCTCGCGACGCGTGAGCCGGCGCTGCAGACTTTGCTCGAAACGCAGGTCATCGGCGCAGAAAGCGATGCTGATATCATCGCGCATGTGATCTCCGCGCGCCTCGCGGTGGCAAAGATCGATGCCCAAGACCTTTTCCGGCTGTTTCACGGCATATTGCTGGAGCATGCCGATATCCGCGCCGCCATTGAAGCCGATCTTCTGGCGGTGCGCGAACGCGACCCCGCCTGCACCACCTATCTGCACGCGCTTCTGAACCTCAAGGGCTTCCACGCCCTGCAGACGCATCGCATTGCCCATGCCCTCTGGACCGACGGCCGCTTCGAGATTGCGAGCTGGCTTTCCAACCTCGCCTCGCTGGTCTTCGGCCCGGATATCCATCCGGCGGCAAGGATCGGTTCCTCGATCATGCTGGACCATGGCTCTGGCATTGTGATCGGTGAAACAGCCGTCATCGAAGATGAAGTCTCTATCCTGCAGAACGTGACGCTTGGCGGTACGGGGAAGGAGACAGGTGATCGCCACCCGAAGATCCGCCACGGCGTGATGATCGGCGCCGGTGCGAAGATCCTCGGCAATATCGAGATCGGTGCTTTCAGCAAGGTCGCGGCTGGAAGTGTCGTGCTGAAGCCGGTCCCCGCGCATTGCACAGTTGCCGGGGTCCCGGCAGTTGTCGTGCGCATCCATCGCAATGATGAGATCCCCGCAGAGACCATGGATCAGAATATCTGAAAGCCAGGCCGCTCAGGCAGCTTGCTGGTTTTCCCCTGAGGCTTCGACACGGTTGCGGCCCTCGCGCTTCGAACGATAAAGCGCTTCATCTGCTCTCTGCACCAGCCGGTCGAAATCCACGGTGTTTTCCCTGCGCGTGGCGACGCCAATGCTGAGCGTCGGAAAGATTGCCAGATCCGGCATCTGCATGACGGCTGCCGCAAAGGAGAGACGAATGCGGTTGGCAATCGTGACGGCCTCGTCCTGATCGACATTCCGAAGCACCGCAAGGAATTCATCGCCGCCCTGCCGAGACAGCAGATCACTGGACCGCATGATGCCCTTCGACACGGCAGCAAAGAGCCGCAGGACCTCGTCGCCGGTGGCATGACCGTGCTGATCGTTCAACTGCTTGAAATGATCGATATCGATGACGAGCAGCGATACCGGCTGAGCGCCAAGCAACGGCACACGCTGAGCAAGGCCACTGCGGTTGAGCGTTCCAGTGAGTGGGTCGTGATGGGCAAGCTCGATGAGCTGATTCCGGCTTCGCTCCGCCGCCATCAACACCATCGCCATGCTGCGCAGCATGATGAAGGCGACGGCCGATACCGCCATCCAGCTGTGGATCACGCTGCTGCCGAAGGGATCCGGTCCGCCGATGTCACCGGTGGCGGCCAAGAAGCTGCGGACCGCGAAGATGGCCGCGGTGGCGACGTAGAGGCCGCAAAGAATGGCCGCCGAATAGAGCTTCTCACGGCGGACGATGCCTGCAGCTTCCCTGACGATGGTGAGATCGCAAAGGCAGCAGATCACCGAGACATAGAGCAGGCGTTCAGATATCGCCGAGGGATCGCTGATGAAAAGCGCCACCGGCATGCTGGCGCTGACGATCACGATCCAGAAATAACGCCGATGGATGGGATGGCCGGCAAAAGCGCGCACCGCAAAGAACATCAGCATGTAGCCGACGATGGTCAGCACATTGCCGGCGTCGACGGAGACATAATTGGGAACGAGATTGCGCAGCGCGACGAGGAAAGAACCGATGCCGACGAGCAGGTTGCTCGCACCCCACCAGAGCGGCCAGCGTTCGAAGCGGCCTGTTGCATAGGCGGCAAACTGCAGAGCGCTCAAAACGACGCAGCTCACCGCAACGATGAAATAGATTGTCCGCAGATCCAGCAGCATCGAGCCTGTCCCGAAGTCCCATGCGGCGAACCCTACAGGAAGCGATTTGCAGTTTGATTGGACGCTTCGCTAAAAATTTAGCGACGTCTCGTTTTTCTGCGTCAGGTTGCCCGTACCGTGCCGATGATGTCAGCCAGCAGGCCGTGCAGCGAATCACGGTAGCCGTTGCGGGCGGAAGGGCCGCTCTCTTCCGAGGTCATGACCACGGTGAGATTGAGCGACGGTACGATATAGAGCATCTGCCCACCGTAGCCCCAAGCGAAATGCACGTGCTCTCCGCCGATCTGCCGAGTGAACCAGCCATAGCCATATTCGTCGCCGGAGAAGCGCGAATTGGTGCGGTACTGCCAGGACTGGGCGACCCAGTCCGCCGGAACCACCTGTTTGCCATCGGCCGTACGCCCGCCATTGCGGTAGAGCTCGCCGAAGGCAAGCAGGGATCGGGCGCTCATCGCCATCTGGTTGCCGCCGAGATAGATGCCCTGCGGGTCACGCTCCCACGCACCGATGCGGAAACCCTCGACAGGGCCGAGCCATTCCCGCGCCAGCGCCAGCGTCGACTTGCCACCAACCTTGGTGAGAATGGCTGAGAGAAGATGCGTGGAGGCCGTGGAATAGAGCATCTCCCCGCCCGGCTGACCGGTGAAAGGTTGCGCCAGTGCAAAGCGCACCCAGTTGCGAGAGGAAACCCAGCGCCCGTAATTCGCCCCCGACAGGCGATCCAGCCCCGCCTGCATGGAGAGAAGATTGCCGACCGTGATCTCGTTGAGGCGAGGATCCGGACGAACGGGCAGATCCGCCTTCAGGATCGGCGCGATCTTCTGGTCCGGTCCTTCCAGCAGGCCCTTGTCGATGGCAATCCCGACCAGTGCCGAAATGATCGACTTCGAGGCGGACTTGATATTGGTCGATTCCGATGGCTTGTGGCCGCGATAGCCATGCTCTGCCACCACGCGCCCATCACGAGCGACAACGACGGTTTTCAGAGGCTTCAGCTCGTCCCGACTTCCGAGGCTGTCCAGAAGAACTGGGACGGAGCCCGCCGCCTGCTGAGCGGCAGCGGCAATCGGGACGAGCAGTAGAAGAAGTAAGAAAGCAAGGCGCTTGATCATGGAGCGATGAGCTAGCGCAAGTGGGCGACGAAATCAGCAGCAGAGACCGGCGATTCACGCAGACGTGAAACTATATGATCCGCGCACTGACCACTTGCAGTCTCGCGAAGCGGCACGACATACTGCACATGACCAGCCCACCTGCGCATCTGGAGGAGACAGCATGGCCCGCGTGATCGTCATCGGAGCAACAGGACATGTCGGCACCTATCTCGTGCCTCGCCTGGTCGAGGCCGGCCATGAGGTGGTGGCGATCAGCCGCGGCGCGGCCGCGCCCTACAAGACGAGTGAAGCGTGGAGCCGCGTCGATATCAGACACATGGATCGCGCAGCGCTCGAGGCCGAAGGCCGCTTCGGCCATGAGATCCGTGCGCTGAATGGCGAGATCGTCATCGACATGATCTGCTTCACGCCTGACAGCAACGAACAACTGACAACCGCCCTCGAAGGCCATGTCGGCCATTTCCTTCACACCGGGACGATCTGGACGCATGGTTTCTCCACCGTCGTCCCGACGCCCGAGGAAGCGCCGAAGAAGCCCTTCGGCGACTACGGCGTGAAGAAAGCGGCGATCGAAGCCTATCTGTTGCGGATGGCGCGGGAGAGGAACTTCCCCGCAACCCTCATCCATCCCGGCCATATCGTCGGTCCCGGCTGGAGCCCTCTGAACCCGGCAGGTCACTTCAATCCCAATGTTTTCACGACACTGGCGCGCGGCGAAACCCTCGCCCTGCCGAATTTCGGCATGGAAACCGTACATCACGTCCATGCCGACGACATTGCCGAACTCTTCATGGCCGCCATTGCCAAGCCGCAGGCGGCGATCGGCGAGGCCTTCCATGCGGTTTCGGAAAAGGCAATCACGCTACGAGGTTATGCTGAGGCGATGGCCGCATGGTTTGGCGAGGAAGCGAAGCTGGAATTCCTCGCATATGACGCCTGGGCGGAAAAACAGATCCCGGAAGAAGCGAGAGCCACCTGGGAACACATCGCCCGCAGCCCCAATTGCTCGATGGAAAAAGCCCGTCGGCTGCTTGGCTTCACCCCACGGCACAGCTCGTTGCAGGCTGTGCAGGAAGCCGTCCGCTGGCTGATTGACAATGGCCGGATACAGACAACGGCTCCCTGATCCCCAGACGACGGCCCCGAAGCAAAAAGCCCCTCCCGGAGATTGGGAGGGCCTTTGCCGGTCAGGCCGCCTTCCGGACCGTCGCGCCAGCCAGCATACGTCCCGAAGGGACGATCATACCAGCCGCGCCGCCAAGCCAGCCCTCAACAAGTTCGAGCGCCAGAAAACGCGAACGTTCGAAGGGGCCGGGCATGACAAGGTGACGAGCCTTTTCGGCGAAGAAGCCGAAACGCTCGTAATAATCCGCATCTCCGACGAGGAGGATTGCACCGTGGCCGCGCTTTTTTGCTTCGAGGATCGCCGCTCGCATCAGTGCAGAGCCGACACCCTTGCCGCCATGTTTGCCATCCACGGCGAGCGGGCCGAGCAACAGCGCATCGAGCGGCGAGCCTTCGTAATTGATGCCGGCTTCGACATTCCACAAGCGCACCGTGCCGATGACACGGCCGTCGCGGTCACGCGCGACCAGCGCTAGGCCCTCGGCCGGGACGCGGTTGCGGCGGATCATTTCCGACGACTTCTTGCGACGATCCGGACCCATGACGCGATCGAGCAAGCTCTCGCGAGCGACGACATCGGACGGATTTTCCACGTCGATGGTGAAAGCAACAGGCGCAAAGAATGCGCGGACAGAATCAAGAACAGCGGCCATCTTGGCCTCCCGTACCCAATACCGTTATCAGCGGTGATGACTGGAAATTGTGAAGTTGCCGCCCCGGCTGATTACGGGGCTGGCAGAAACAGGACCTTAGATGACGTAGGCCTTCAGCGGCTCGAAGCCGTTGAAAGCGACCGCCGAGTAGGTCGTCGTATAGGCGCCGGTGCCTTCGATCAGAACCTCGTCGCCAATCGTCAAGGATATCGGCAGCGGATAGAGGTTCTTTTCGTACAGCACATCGGCAGAGTCGCAGGTCGGGCCGGCGATCACGCAGGGTTCCATTTCGTCGCCGTCACGCTCGGTGCGGATCGGGTAACGGATGGCCTCGTCCATCGTTTCGGCGAGACCGCCGAATTTTCCGATGTCGAGGAAAACCCAGCGGGCGTCGTCATTATCAGACTTCTTGGAGATCAGCACGACTTCAGCCTTGATGACGCCGGCATTGCCAACCATGCCGCGACCCGGCTCGATGATCGTCTGCGGGATCTGGTTGCCGAAATGCGTGCGCAGCGCCTGGTAGATCGACTTGCCGTAAGCTTCTGCCGACGGAACGTCGCGCAGGTACTTGGTCGGGAAGCCGCCGCCCATGTTGACCATCTGCAGGTGGATGCCCTGCTTGGCAAGCTGGACGAAAACACGCTTGGCATCGGCAAGGGCCGAATCCCAAGCATCGACCTTAGTCATCTGCGAGCCGACATGGAACGAGACGCCGTAGGACTGCAGGCCGAGCTGATGAGCGTAGACGAGAACGTCGACGGCCATCTGCGGAACGCAGCCGAACTTGCGCGACAGCGGCCATTCGGCACCTTCGCCATCGGTCAGCACGCGGCAGAAAACGCGAGCGCCTGGAGCCGCACGGGAAATCTTCTCGACTTCTTCGTGGCTGTCGACGGCAAAGAGGCTGACGCCAAGCGCATGGGCGCGGGCGACATCGCGTTCCTTCTTGATCGTGTTGCCGTAGGAAATACGGGCCGCGGTCGCACCGGCTTCGAGCGCCATTTCGATTTCTGCGACGGACGCGCAATCGAAATTGGAGCCGAGGCCCGCGAGCAGTTTCAGCACTTCCGGGGCCGGATTGGCCTTGACGGCATAGTAGATAGCGCTGTCCGGCATGGCGTGACGGAAGGCATGGAAATTGTCGCTGATGACGTCGAGGTCAACCACGAGGCAGGGACCGTCGGGACGTCGGGTTGCGAGAAAGTCGCGGATGCGCTGGGTGGTCATATCGATTCCCTCTTCCAATTCCAGAGCTCCGGCATGAACCGGAGGACAAAGGGCATACAAGAACCGCTCAGGAACCAGCCGGTGGAGACCCCGGATCCTTGACGGCGCTTGATGCGCGAATAGTGAACCAACGCCGCTGACGCGGTATAGGTTCGGCTTTGTCTGCCATGGATTGGAGGGAGTATCCCTGCCGCACTTCCGGCAATGAAGGTGTGCCTCTTCAGTAACCCCCGCTGATGGAAAGCAGGGAGAGAACAAAAAGGCCCGCACCGTCGTTGCTTCAGGCGTCCTCGCATTTTCCGGTTGGCCGGAATAGCGACTGGAGGGGTTAATTCCAGGTACCTTACCGATTTCCTCACCAATTCGAGGGTTCGGCGGACACCCATGGGCACGTGCGACTTTGGGCTGACTGGGAAATAAGAATATTCGCCGACATAATCAAGAGAATTTTTGATGACGCCCAAAAAATAAATTGAACAGAACAGCCAGATTTGTTCAATATTCTGAAACAGATCGGAGGAATCATGGACACGCTGACCCGCATACGCGCCTTCATCGATGTGGTCGAAGCGGAGGGTTTTTCCGCTGCTGCACGGCGCACCGGTCGCTCCAAGGCGTTGCTCTCGAAATACGTGCGCGAACTGGAGGACGAACTCGGCGCCTTGCTGCTCAATCGCACCACCCGTCAGTTCTCGATGACCGAGGCGGGACACACCTACTATCGCACGGCGTCCGACATCCTGAAGGAGATCGACAACCTCGCAGACCTCGTGCGCGAGAACAATGCGCAGCTGAAGGGCCGCCTCAAGGTCTCCGTACCGCGCACCTTCGTCGATGCGGATGTCGGCCAGTCGTTGATCGATTTCGCCAAGGAAAATCCGAACCTGCAGCTGGAGATCGCCGCTGATGACCGTTTCGTCGACCTGATCGAGGAAGGCTTCGACGTTGCGGTCCGCGTCACCAAGCTTGAAGATTCCGGCATGATCGCCCGCAAGATTTCCGATTTCCGCGTGCATATCTGCGCCACGCCGGAATTCCTGGAGCGGTACCCCAATATCGAGCACCCGAGCGACATCTCCAATGTGCCGTTCATCGTCGACACCAATTCCCGCAGCCAGGCAAGCATCCGCTTCTACAATCCCGACAGCACCTCCTTTGCGGTCGCCGTTTCCGGCCCGATGGAAGTCAACAGCCCGCATGCCACGCTGCGCGCCGCGCTGTCGGGGATCGGTATTGCGTTGATTCCTGACTTTATCGCCCGCAAGCCAATCGAAGACGGCCGGCTGGTGACGTTATTCAACGATTATATTCCGACCGACCGCGGCATCTATGCCGTCTATCCGCACCGGCGTTATCTGCCGGCAAAGGTGAGAATCTTCGTGGATTACCTCCACAACTGGTTCAAGAAACATCCCTGAAGCGGGCGGGTGCGCGCCCAAGCGTCGCAGAGGCGGTCCCAATTCCGTCCCATTTTCTGGTGAGAGATCACTCCAACCGAACAGGGCAGCGGGTAAACATGAAACGATCGACACTTCTGACGGCTGGGCTTCTTTCGCTTGTCCCCGCCACCGCCTTCGCCCATCCGCATATCTTCGTGGAGGCCCGGCTGGAAGTCGTCGCAGCACCTGACGGCAGCATTCAGGAACTGCGCAACGTCTGGCGTTTCGACGAGGTCTTCTCCTCCTCGGTCGTCATGGATTTCGACAAGAACACCGATCTGAAGCTGGAGCCGAACGAACTTGCCGAGGTCGGCAAGACCGTTCGGGATTCGCTTGCCGATTACGATTACTACATGAACCTGACGATCAACGGGAAGAACATCACCGTCCAGAAGCCCGATATTATCCATGTCGATTACAAGGATGGCCAGCTCTTGATGTTTTTCGCCGTCAAGCCGGTCGAAAAGATGCCGCTGAAGGGCAAGCTCACCTTCGGCGTCTACGACCCGACGCTCTACACCTCAATCGATTTTCCGACCGACAACGAGCTTGCCATGGTCGGGACGAACTTCCAATCCTGCAAGCACGCGGTCGTGCGCCCGGATGCGGACGAGGTGATCTCGGAAAACAAGCAATCGCTGACCGACGCATTCTTCAACGATCCGACCGGCACCAATATGTCGAAGCTCTTCGCCACGCGGCTGGAGATCACATGCTGACAAAACGCCTGCCTCTCGCCCTGCTCGCGCTTGCCATCATGGCTGCCGCCGCCCACGCCCAATCGCCGCTCGGCATCGGCACTGCGGAGCCGAGCTTCCAGCCGACGGGCGGGCCGCTGGAGCCTCTTTTTCTCTATGTCAACTACGAGCAGCAGGCCTTCTACCGCGCCCTGACCAATGCGCTGAAAGCCATGCGGCAGGATCCCTGGCAGCTCTCTTCGCTCATCGGTCTTTCCTTTGCTTATGGCGTCTTTCATGCCGCCGGCCCCGGCCACGGCAAGGCCGTCATCTCGTCCTACATGATCGCCAACGAAGTCGAGCTTCGACGTGGCGTCTTCATCTCCTTCATCTCCGCCGTGGTCCAGGGCGTCATGGCGGTCGTGCTCGTCGGCGGCGCCTGGCTGGTGCTGCGCGGCACCGGCATCACGCTGACCATGGCAACACAGGCCATGGAAATTGCCAGCTTCGTGATGGTGATCCTCTTCGGCGGTTGGCTGCTTTTCCGCAAGCTGCGCTCGATCGCCGGTAGCCGGCCGCATCGGCAGCTGATGGCAACGCCAGCCGGCCCCGTCAGCATGATGCTGAATTGGAAGGATAATGTCGCCGAGCGCCAGAGCGCCGATTTCAGCTTCAACGGCAAGGCGCAGGCGGTCGAGCGCGGCCACACCTATGTGCCCGGCATGGTCTGCGAGACCTGCGGCAACGCCCATGTGCCCGATCCTTCGCTCGTCAGCGGCGACAAGTTCAGCATGCGCGAAGCCTGGTCGGCTGTCATCGCCGTGGGCTTACGCCCCTGCTCCGGCGCATTGCTGGTCATGACCTTCTCACTGCTGAACGGGCTTTATCTCGGCGGCGTGCTCTCGGTCGTCGCCATGTCGCTCGGCACCGCGATTACGGTTGCGGTTCTCGCCACACTTGCCGTCACCGCCAAAAGTACTGCTGTACGCCTCTCCGGCCGCGGCTCGTCAGCCTCCATCTGGATCGGCAATGCGATCGAGATACTGGGCGCAATTCTCGTAATCCTGATGGGTGTGTTGCTGCTCGGAGCCTCCCTGCAGGGATAGGCCCTCAGGGCTTCTTGCTGTGCTGGTAGCGTGCCCGCAGCCAGAATATACCGAAGAAGCACATCAACAGGCAGACGCCGACGATGACGGCCAATGTCGGCGAGAAACTGCCGATCCATAGCACGATGGTCGGCAGGAAATAGATCACCAGCCCAGCACAAACCAGAATGATAGCGGCTGCAATTGCCTGCG
This sequence comes from Rhizobium sp. WYJ-E13, assembly GCF_018987265.1. Classification (NCBI taxonomy): domain Bacteria; kingdom Pseudomonadati; phylum Pseudomonadota; class Alphaproteobacteria; order Hyphomicrobiales; family Rhizobiaceae; genus Rhizobium; species Rhizobium sp. WYJ-E13. The sequence goes on from NZ_CP076853.1 coordinate 3,403,433, forward strand.
AACGGCTTTCCGGGCTCATGGACATGCTCACTCCTCTTGTCCGGGAGTGGAATAGGCCAGCCGCCTCGCAAAGGCAACCGGCCCTGATACTGCTGGAATCGTGATGCTATTGGGACAAAGTGACCTTGGCGGAAGAAACCGTCGCCTCGATATGATCGACAAGCTGATCGGGAAGACCCAGCCTGCCGGCGAGCAGATCGAGATAGCCGCGTTCGGCACGCGAATCCGGATCGATCGTCAGGCGCGAGGCGGTGTAGAGTTCGACCTTCTGCTCCTCGGTAACGGCGGCTGAGACAAGCGCATCGATATCCGTCGGCTCCGAAAGCTCGTGCTCGATGAAGGTCGCTGCCTCCCCGCTGACATCGGCGGCCTTGACCTTGTCCATGATGAGGGCGCGCTCCGCATCGTCGATATGGCCATCGGCCTTGGCGGCGGCGATCATCGCACGGATGAGGACGAGCACGAATTCATTGCTGTTCGCGGGTGAACCCGAGCCGAAACCGGATTCTGCAGGCGGCGGCAGGAGCACGGGATTGTTGGCCGTCGGCGCATCTGACGGTGCTGCAGGCGCCTGTCCGGCCTGATAGTTCTTCCAGGCCTGGTAGCCGAGACCTGCAATGGCTGCGAGACCGCCGATGGTGATGGCATTGCCCGCGATGTTGCGGCCGGCCTTGGTGCCCAGAAGGACGGCGGCAAGCGCGCCAGTCTTCAAGGGATTGTCCTTCGCCATCTGGATCGCATCGCCGGCCCGGTCGCGCACACTGCCGCCCACACCCGGCACCTGAGATCCCAGAAGCTGGTCGAGTAGTTTCTTCGCGTCGAACATGTCCTCACCTTCTCCCTGTTTTAGAGGCTGGAGCAGAACATAGGTTTGCGACTGCCGAAATACAAACGAGGGCGGCGCGGCCACCCTCGTTCAAAATCTATCGGCGTTCAAAACCGGAAAGCCTCGAGAGCTCAGCCCTTCAGCGCGAAAGCTTCCGAAGCGAGCTTGGTGATACCTGCCCAGTCGCCCGCCGCGACCAATTCCTTCGGCGCGACCCACGAACCGCCGACGCAGATGACGTTCGGCAGAGAGAGATAGTCATTGGCATTCTTCAGCGAGATGCCCCCGGTCGGGCAGAAAAGCGTGCCAGACAGCGGCGAGGACAGCGCCTTCAGATAGGCAGCACCGCCGGCCTGCTCAGCCGGGAAGAACTTCAGAACCTGGTAGCCTTCTTCGCGCAGCGCCATGACCTCGCTTGCGGTCGCTGCACCCGGCAACAGCGGCACCGGAGAATCGGCGGCGGCATCCAGAAGCTCCTGGGTCGTACCGGGGCTGACGATGAACTTGGAACCTGCCTGCACGGCGGCTTCCCAATGAGCAGCGTTGAGGATCGTGCCGGCGCCGACTTCCGCGCCTTCCACTTCAGCAGCAACGGCGCGGACGGCATCGAGAGCGGCCGGCGTGCGCATGGTGATTTCGATGGCCTTGAGACCACCGGCGACAAGCGCGCGCGCAAGCAGCACGGCCGACTTGGCGTCATCGACGATAAGAACCGGAACGACAGGCTGGAGTTTCAGGATGGAAAGGAGTTTCTCTGTCTTCTCGCCCATGGCCGCAGTTTCCTTGAAACGATTGAAATCGGGTTTCGAATAACGCCCTCATAAAGGCTTGTCGAGATAAAACCATCCTGCGCGACAAGACGGGTGTTAAATCACTATAAATTGGGTTACCGTACCGCAATCGTCACAAAAGGTTCATTCGTATGGCGAAAGAGATCGAACGGAAGTTCCTCGTGCGCAGCGATGTTTGGCGCTCCGCAGTTCAGTCGAAATCGGTCCTGAAACAAGGCTATATCGCCTCGATGGACGACCGCTCGGTACGCGTCCGGATATCGGATGAAAAGACCGCGCGGTTAACGCTGAAAATCGGCCGGAGCACCCTTACCCGCGACGAATTCGAATATGAGATCCCCGTCTCTGACGCCGAGGAATTGCTGGAAACCGCCATCGGCATCGTCATCGAAAAGACGCGTTACCGCGTGCCCCACGAAGGTTTCGTCTGGGAAGTCGATGTCTTCGCCGGCGCCCATCGCGGTCTCATCATAGCCGAGGTCGAGATGCAGGCCGAGACTGACAATCCCTCCCTGCCGGCCTGGATCGGCCGGGAGGTAACAGGTGACTTCCGCTACTCCAATCAGGCACTTGCCACAGAATTCGAGCACGACAGGCATGGGCTATCGCATACGGCCTGAGGCCGACTTTACGGACGAGTTCCAAAGCGCGGCCGTAGAACAGCTCACGCGTGCCATCACCGTTCTGGAGAAACGGCCGGAAGGCACCCATGAGGCGATCCACTCTTTTCGCAAGAATATGAAGCGGCTGCGTTCGCTCTATCGCCTCGTGTCCCACCAAGCGCCGGATTTCCAGAAGCGGGAGAATGCGCGACTGAGAGACACAGCAAGGTCGCTCTCGGCCATCCGCAATGCCGCAGCAATCGTCGACACTGGTCGTTACCTGCAGGAGAATGCTCGCAACGCGGAAGAGGCAGAGGCGCTCGGTCGCATCGTGTTCATTCTGGAAGCGCGTCGCGACTGGATGGCGGAAGCCGAAAGCGACCTCGAGCAGCGGCTGCATGATACCGCCGGCACGCTGCGGGAGGCGATCGCAGCACTCGACGATATCACCTTCGACAAGAGCCACCGCAAGAATGCCCGCATGTTGGCAAAGAGCTGGCGCCGGACGGCATCGCGTGCACGGAAGGCGCTGGATGCCTGCCACGAGGATGCAGCGGCTGAAGATTTTCACGAATTGCGCAAGCGCACCTATGACTACCGGCTCTATCACGCGCTTCTGCGCGATCTCTGGCCGAGCGCGATGAAGGCCAAGCGCGACTGCGCCAAGGACCTCGTCGAACGCCTCGGGCATATCAACGATCTCTCTGTGCTTTCAGGTCTCGTGGAGGCAGAACCGCAGCTCTTCACCCGCAACGACGATCTCGCCCATCTGCTGGATTCCATCATCTTCCGCCAGCAGGAGGCTCGGCGCGAGGCGCTGCTCTGCGCCGAAACGCTCTACGGCGATGAGCCGGATGATGAAGCGCAACGTCTCGAGCTGCTCTGGATCTCGATCCGCAATTGATGCAATTGTCTGTTGACCTCAACAATAGTTGAGGTTCTAGCCTCAGCCTGTCGATAAAACTGCTGAGGAAGATATGTCTGCCAATAACGCCATGACGCCGCAAATCCAGGGCATCTACGAAACCCATCTCACCGTCGCCGACCTCAGGACTTCCATATCCTTCTACCGCGATATTCTGGGCCTGGAGCTCGCCGCGGAATTTCCCGAGCGCCGTATTGCCTTCTTCTGGGTGAACGGCAAGAAGAACGCCATGCTCGGCCTCTGGGAAACCGGTACCGGTCCCTTGAAGATGCGCCTGCACATGGCCTTCCGCCTGTCGCAGGAGGAAATGATGCGGGCGCCGGCGCTGCTGATCGACAAGGGCCTGAAGCTGCATGGCTTTCACGGCGAGCCGATCACCGAAGCGATCGTCATCGGCTGGATGCCGGCGCTGTCGCTTTACTTCCACGACCCTGACGGACATTCGATCGAATTCCTGCACGTGCTCGACGAAGAACCGGATGCTGCGTTTGGCATGCGATCCTATGCCGAGTGGAAGGCGCGCGGATAGGCCGCAATCCCACAATACCGTCTTTGCGTAATGTCATTGCGCAGGGACGGCATATTCTGTATTTCCACGCGCATGACCGACAATGCGACCCAAACAAGCCCCTTCCTGGTGGCGGCGCTCTATCATTTTGTATCCCTGCCGCGCTTCGAGAGCCTGCAGGCGCCGTTGCAGGCCCTATGCGAGGAGAATGGCGTGAAGGGCACGCTTCTGCTTGCCCATGAGGGTATCAATGGCACGATTGCGGGACCGGATGCCGGCATCCATGCCGTCCTTTCCTTCCTGCGCGCCCAGCCGGAATTTACTGCCTTGGAGCATAAGGAAAGCCGTGCTTCCAAAATGCCGTTCCTGCGTATGAAGGTGAAGCTGAAGAAAGAAATCGTCACGATGGGCGTCGAGAACATCGATCCCAACAAGGTGGTCGGAACCTATGTCGATCCCAGTGACTGGAATGCGCTGATCTCGGATCCCGACACGATCGTCATCGACACCCGCAACGACTACGAGACGGCGATTGGCATCTTCCGCGGCGCGGTCGATCCGAAGACCAAGACTTTCCGCGAGTTTCCGAATTGGGTTCGCAACAATCCCGGTCTGCACAACAAGCCGAAGATCGCCATGTACTGTACCGGCGGCATCCGCTGCGAGAAGGCGACGGCCTTCATGAAGGAACAGGGCTTCGATGAGGTCTATCACCTCAAGGGCGGCATCCTGAAATATCTGGAAGAAGTGCCACAAGAAGAAAGCCTGTGGGATGGCGCCTGCTTCGTTTTCGACGAGCGCGTTTCTGTCGAGCACGGACTGAAGGAAGGCGAGCACAAGCTCTGCCACGCCTGCCGCAACCCGATCATGGCAGAAGAGCTCACCTCGACCTACTACGAGGAAGGCGTTTCCTGCAGCAATTGTTACCATACGCGGAGCGAAGAAGACCGCCTGCGCTATCGTCAACGCCAGCACCAGATCGCGCTCGCCAAGAAGCGCGGCCAGAAGCATATCGGCACCTAAGGCGGACTTTAACGGGCAAGGCGGCGCTGCGGCTGAACCTCGCGGCGTTCCCGCAACAGCTCGTTGATCTGGTCGGCAGCCATCGGCTTGCCGAAGAAATAGCCTTGCAGGCTGTCGCAACCAAAGAGGCGAAGCGCGATCGCCTGCTCCTCCGTCTCGATGCCTTCGGCGGTGACGGGAATATCCAGCGCGCGAGCAAGTGCGACCGTCGCCTGCAGCATTTCCCGCTGCTGGCCGTTGCCGGTGATGTCGGTCACCAGCGAACGGTCGATCTTGATGCGGTCGAAGCCGAATTGCCGCAGGTAGCCGATCGAAGAGAAGCCGGAGCCGAAGTCGTCGAGCGCCACCTTGACGCCGAGCGACTTCAATCGCTCGATCGACTGGCGCGTACGCTGCGGGTTCTGGATCATGTAGCCTTCGGTGATCTCCAGCGTGACGCGGCTCGCCTCGATCTCAGTCTGCTTCAGCACATAGCGAACATAATCGGTGAAGGCCGGATTGCGGAACTGGCCCGGTGAAACGTTGACCGAGATCTTCAGCTCCGGCCACTGTTTTGCCGTTTCGCAGGCCTTGCGCAGCACGAATAGCCCGAGGGATTCGATGAGCCCGCTGGTCTCTGCGATCGGAATGAAAACCTCTGGCGAAACCGGACCGTGGCCAGGCCGATTCCAGCGTACCAGTGCCTCCACGCCATTCGTCTCATGAGACGCTGCGTCGACGAGCGGCTGATAGGCAAGGGTGAGATCGCCGCTTTCGATCGCCATGCGCAGATCGAGCTCCAGCGCATTGCGCTGCGCGCGATCGGTATCCATGGCCGGATCGTAGAGCGTCATGCGGGCGCGACCGGCTTCTTTTGCCTTGTACATGGCGAGATCGGCGCAGCGCACCAGTTCTTCGCGGTCGATCGAGCCGAGCGGCGACATGGCGATGCCGATGCTGGCGCCGACCACGACGATCCGCCGACCGACCTCCAGGGGTTCGGCGAGGAAATCGAGGATCTGCTCCGCAAGCTGAAGTGCGGCGGCATTTTCCGCATCCGAAAGGAAAGCGATTGCGAATTCGTCGCCGCCGATGCGCGCGAGTACGGCACCATCGGGGATCAGCACATCCAGTCCCGCCGCAACAGCGCGGATCAGCTGATCACCGGTGCCGTGGCCATAGCTGTCGTTGACTTCCTTGAACCCGTCGAGATCGAGATAGAGCAGCAGGACATTCCGCTTCGTGTGCCGCGCTTCCGCGACGAAACTGTCCACCGCAAGGCTCAAGCCATCGCGGTTGGAAAGACCACTCAGGCGATCGCGAAGTGCTTCTTCACGCGCACTGTTTTCCTCCGCCTTCAGGCGCCGCCCGGCCAGCCAGCCGATGATGAGCAGGACGACGAAGAACAGGCCGACAAGACCAAGCGCCTGAATGACCATGGGCCGGACCTGCGCATAGCCGATATCGCCAGGCGAACGCGACACCCAGACAAGCCTGCCAAGAACCGCACGAGCGGGGTCTGCGATCTCGACGGAATAGGCCGAAGCAGAATCCGCAGGCACGAGCCGCAACCCGTTCAGCACATAAGTAGTGCCGAGAGCAGATACCTTGGCATCATCGAGATGCCGAGCGAAAATCAGATAGCGATGCTGACCGGCAGGTGCGTTCAACGCACCGGACTTCTCGCGCACAAGCGCGATGCCGACAGCCGCGATACCCTTTTCGGTCCTGATGAAGCCGGTCGCCTCCGGCTTGCCGTTGGCGTCAACTGCACGAACCTTATCCAAAAGCAGCCAGAGGGACGGGGTAAAGAAATCGCTGACCGGCTTTTGCATGGGCAGGCCGTCCTGATAGGCGATGACGGTCTTCTTCTCGTCGTCGATGACGATAGCCATGTCGAAGAGAGAGCTGTTGACGGACATCTCACCGTAATTGCTGATCGTCCATGGCGTGCCATCCGGCTTGTAGACATTGGCAGCCGCGTCATCCCAGGCGGCATAATCGTCGAGCGTGGCGGCAAGCTGATTTTCGAAGGTCTTGAGTGCACCGATCGTGGTTTCGCGCGAACGCTCTTCGTCGAGCACATTGGCATTTTCGGAAACACGTTCCAGCGCCGTCAGCACCATGACGGTGACAACGGCGACAATGACCGCAAAGGAAAAAAGCACACCAGTAACCGTGGTATGACGGCCCAAACCCGATCCGTTGCTTCTAGACCTCAAGACTGGCGGCAATTCATATAACTCCCCGTTCAGGAAACCTTCGCAGTCAACGGTCAAGAAACGCTTAAAATCATGAGAACAATCGAGAATCCGGCTCAGGATCTACCTGAATATCGCACACCACGGCATATTGACAACCAGTTTCCAATAATGGTAACTAGTTTCCATAAAATCGCTATGGAGAGCCGAAAGTTTTGAAGCGCACGATCGAAGCGGACCTGCTGACGGACATTATGCTGATGGTCTTCCGAATCAATGGACGACTATTGGATGGCGGCGATCGGCTCGGTGCACCGCTGAACCTCACCAGCGCTCGCTGGCAGGTGCTTGGTGCGATCTCGCTGTCTTCCGGAAACGTCACCGTCCCGGTCATCGCCGAGATGATGGGCATGACGCGACAGGGCGCCCAGAAACAGGTGAACAAGCTGGAAGAGGACGGCTTCATCGAAAAACGAGCGAACCCGCGCCATCAGCGCTCGCCTTTTTATGGACTGACACCGCAAGGCGCGGAAAGCTATGCACGGATAACCGACTTGCATACCGGTTGGGCCAACAGACTTGCCGATGGGCTGGATGCATCGGATCTCCGCACCGCGCTCAGTCTCCTGAACAGTTTCGACCAACGGCTGGCGCTCGACGCCACGGAAAGCGAGGAGCAGACATGAAAACGATCATTCATGCCGGCGCAGGCACTCTGGCGATGATCCTGATTGCGGGTTTTCTGACCGCAACGCTGATCTGCGAACTGCTTCTGAAGGAGACGGCCGTCCTTCTGGTCAAAGAGGCGATCCTTGCCGGCATCTGTTTGCTGATCCCAACGATGGCAATCACCGGCGGCAGCGGCTTCTCGCTGGCCGGCGGCCGTCATTCGCCGGCTATCGACAGGAAACGCAAACGGATGAAGCTCATAGCCGCAAACGGGCTGCTGATCCTCCTGCCATTGGCAATCCTGCTCTATCTGCGCGCGGCGGCGGGTCTGTTTGACGGTCTTTTCTACACTATGCAGGCGCTGGAGGTACTGGCCGGATCGGTCCAGTTCGCGCTCCTTGCCCGGAACTTCCGCGATGGACGAAGGATGACGAGGAGCAAACGCCGCGCCACGGCAAAGACGTTCCGCACGATCTGAAACGGCGGGGCACCCGTGCCCCACCGGAAATCTTCCGTTCTCACACGGCCTTGTGGTTGCCCTTCGGGAATTGGCTCGCTAATTCGCGATACCACTTGCCGCTCTTCTTGACCGTACGAACCTGCGTCTTGTAATCGACGTGAACGAGGCCGAAGCGCATGCGATAACCTTCTGCCCATTCGAAATTGTCCATCAGGCTCCAGGCGAAGTAGCCGCGCATGGGATAACCGTCCTTGATCAGATCGGCGACGACATTGAGATGGTCGCTGACATAGTCGAGGCGCATCACATCGTCGACCTCGCCGTTGACGACGCCGGTATTGTCGCAGGCGCCGTTCTCGGTGATGTAGCACTCCGGCAAATCGTAACGGCGATAGAGGTCCTCGACGACCAGCTTCAAGCCCGGCGAATAGACTTCCCAACCGATATCCGTCTTCACGTCGCTTGCCGGAGGCGCTTCCACCGTCCAGGGGAAATCGCCCCTGCGGCTGGCATCGTCGACAACGCGCTCGGGCTTGTAGTAGTTGAGACCCCACCAATCGAGCTTCTGGTTGATGATCCTGAGATCGCCATCTTCGATGACGGGCATGCGGTCGCCGAGCGCTTCGACGAATTCCTTTGGATATTCGCCCTTGAAGACCGGATCGAAGAAGGCGCCGTTGTGGAACTGATGGGCACGCTCACCGGCAGCAAGATCGGCAGCACTGTTAGACCCCGGAATGATCGAGGAGGCGTTAAGCACCAGGCCGACCGGCACGCCAGGCGCCTCCGAACGGATCGCCTCGACGCCGAGGCCGTGCGCCAGGTTCATGTAATGCATGGCGTGAAGGGCCGCCTGCACATTGCGCTCGCCTGGCGCATGAATGCCGTAGAGGTGGCTGAGCCAGACGATGCACCACGGCTCGTTGAAGGTCGCTACGCTGTCGAGGCGGTCGCCAAGGCGGCTCATGACAGTCTTTGCATAGCGCTGATAGGCATAAGCGGTCGAACGCGCCGTCCAGCCGCCGTCACCGGCGAGCAGCAGCGGCAGATCCCAGTGGTAGAGCGTCGCGAAAGTCTTGATGCCGCGTGCCTTGCAGCCATCGACGAGACGATCGTAGAAATCGAGGCCGGCTTCGTTCACCGGGCCTGTGCCATCAGGGATGATGCGCGGCCAGGCGATCGAGAAGCGATAGGCGTCGACACCCATATCCTTGATGAGATCGAGGTCCTGCTCCAGCCGGTTATAGTGGTCGCAGGCGACATCACCGTTATCGCGATTATAGACGCGGCCGGGCATGTTGCAGAAGGCGTCCCAGATGGACGGCTTGCGGCCATCGGCCTTGCTGCCGCCTTCGATCTGAAAGGCAGCGGTGGCAACACCGAAGGTGAAATCACCGGGGAAGCGGTCGGCAAGCTTTTTCGGATCGATCATCTCTGAATCCCATCTCTCAGTTATGGACTGACCGTTTGCCCGGGGTTTAGCCAAGCCCGCGCCCAAAGTACAGGCCGGCAGCACGAAAAACTGCAACGTTACAGGAAGAGAGACGACGGAACAGCAAGGCTGTCACAAGCCACTCTTCCGGATCTCATAACGCCAATGTCAGCAGTCGTGATTTGCCGTCGCAACCCTGATCCTTACACGGAAAAGAGCATCGCAATATGAAAGGAAACGAATGCTCTCCTCGATCCATCTGCTGCAGCCGCATCTCCTGAGCCTGCTGCGCATCGTCTCGTCCCTCGTGCTTTTCAGCTACGGAACGCAGAAGATCCTGCTTTTCCCGACTGCGGCAAGCGTGCCGCCCGTCGGCTCGCTGTCCTGGGTTGCCGGCCTCATCGAACTCACGCTCGGCTTTCTGGTGCTGATCGGTTTCCAGACTCGCATCGCAGCCTTCGTGCTTTCCGGCTTGATGGCCTTTGCCTATTTCATCGGCCATGCATCGAAGAGCTTCTTCCCGGCGCAGAACGGCGGTGTTGCCGCAATCCTGTTCTGCTTCGTCTTCCTTTATCTGGTCGCCGCCGGCGCCGGCCCCTTCAGCGTCGATAACCTGCTGAAACGCGGCCGCACCACGGTTGCCGCCTGATCACCGAAAAAGAAAAACGCCGGAGCGATATCGAATCGCCCCGGCGTTTCTAATGGCATGCGCTTGATAGCGCAGAAACTCAGACCTTGACCCAGGCGCCGTTGCGCTTCGAGGAGGCGACGCAGGCCTCGACGAAAGCGACACCCTTCACGCCGTCATCGACTGTCGGGTAGACCACGGCCTTGTCGACGGCCTTGCCCTTCTTGTGGGCGTTGATGGCATGCGCGGCTTCCGTATAGATCGTCGCGAAGGCTTCGAGATACCCTTCCGGGTGACCCGAGGGAACGCGGGAAACGCGGGCAGCGGCAGCGCCGGAACCAGCACCGTTACGGGTAATCAGTCGCTTGGATTCGCCGAACGGCGTATACCAGAGATAGTTCGGATCCGCCTGAACCCATTCGAAACCACCCTTGGTGCCGTAAACGCGCACCTTGAGGCCGTTCTCATGACCCGGCGCCACCTGGCTGCACCAGAGCATGCCCTTGGCCGGCTTTTCCGAACCCTTGGCCTTGAAGCGCAGCATCACATGGGCGTTGTCATCGAGACGACGGCCCGGCACGAAACTGTCGAGGTCTGCAGCAAGGCTGTCGAGCTCGAGGCCAGTGATGAACGAGGCCAGGTTATAGGCATGTGTACCGATATCGCCGGTGGAGCCGCCGACGCCGGACTGTGCCGGGTCGGTGCGCCATGCAGCCTGCTTCTGGCCGGACTGCTCGATTGCTTCCGTCAGCCAGTCCTGCGGATACTCGGCCTGGACGATACGGATATCGCCGAGTTCGCCATTGGCAATCATCTCTCGGGCCTGACGCACCATCGGGTAGCCAGTATAGTTATGCGTCAGGATGAACAGCGCGCCGCTTTCGTCGGCAACTTTCTTCAGCTTCTTGGCGTCGGCAAGGTTTGAAGTCAGCGGCTTGTCGCAGATGACATGGATGCCGCGGCGCAGGAATTCCTTGGCAGCGTCATAATGCACGTGGTTCGGCGTCACGATGGAGACGGCTTCGATGCCGTTCTTCAGCTTGGCTTCGCGGATCGCCATTTCCCGGTAGCTGGAATAGGTGCGCGACGGATCGAGACCGAGATCGCGACCGGACTGAACAGCCTTTTCCGGTGTCGACGACAGCGCGCCGGCGATCAGATCATACTGATCGTCGATACGTGCGGCGATGCGGTGAACGGCGCCGATGAAGGCCCCTGCGCCGCCGCCAACCATGCCGAGCCGGATGCGCGGCTCGCGGGTCTGTTCGGATGATGCTTCGATTGCCATGATATTCTCCTCGAAATCCCGATCCGCTTACGACAGACCGAGCATGCGCCGGTTTGCGGCCTGATCGGTTCCGCCGGCCGCGAAGTCGTCGAAGGCCTTCTCGGTCACGCGGATAATATGCGCCTTGACGAATTCGGCGCCTTCACGCGCGCCATCTTCCGGATGCTTCAGTGCGCATTCCCATTCGACCACGGCCCAACCGTCGAAGTTGTTGGCAGTCATCTTGGAGAAGACGGCGCCAAAATCGACCTGGCCGTCGCCCAGCGAACGGAAGCGGCCGGCGCGTTCGACCCAGCCCTGGTAACCGCCGTAGACGCCCTGGCGTCCGGTCGGATTGAACTCCGCATCCTTGACGTGGAACATCTTGATCCGGTCTTTGTAGATGTCGATGTTATCGAGATAATCGAGGCACTGCAGGACGTAGTGCGACGGATCGTAGAGCATGTTGGCGCGCGGATGATTGCCGACACGCTCCAGGAACATCTCGTAGGTGATGCCGTCGTGCAGGTCTTCGCCCGGATGGATTTCATAGCAGACGTCGACGCCGTTTTCGTCTGCGTGGTCCAGGATCGGCTTCCAGCGACGAGCAAGCTCGTCGAAGGCGGTCTCGACGAGACCGGCAGGACGCTGCGGCCACGGATAGATGAAAGGCCAGGCGAGCGCACCGGAGAAGGTCGCATGCGCCTTCAGGTCGAGGTTCTTGGAAGCGGTCAGCGCATACTTGACCTGCTGCACGGCCCATTCCTGTCGCGCCTTCGGATTGCCACGCACTTCGGGCGCCGCAAAACCGTCGAAGGCTTCGTCATAGGCCGGATGAACGGCAACGAGCTGGCCCTGCAGGTGGGTGGAAAGCTCGGTGACCTCGACGCCGTTTTCACGCGCCTTACCCGCGAATTCATCGCAGTAATCCTTTGACGTCGCCGCCTTTTTGAGGTCGATGAGCTGGCTTGCCCAGGTCGGAACCTGCACGCCCTTGTAGCCGGTATCGGCCGCCCATTTGGTGATCGCGTCCCAGGAATTGAAAGGTGCTGCGTCGCCCGCGAACTGCCCGAGGAACAAGCCGGGTCCTTTGATCGTCTTCATGTCAGTTTCCTCCCTGAATATCGATCGTAAACGTTTTCGATAAATCTTAGCGCGCCGTTCGGTAAAGAAAAGGCGCCTCCCCGCCAATGCGAAGGATTTAGCGGGTGAGCCAAAAATCAACGCGGTCTGGACCTAACCACGCTCGCCACAGAACGGCAAGAGGTACGTGCCGCATTTTGGCTTCAACTTGTCTGAAGGCATGAAAAATGCGCCCATTCTTTCGAATGGGCGCATACGTGAAAGCAGTAATCAGAACGGAGAATCCGGGAAGTAGAAGTTCTCGGCATTCTCCTTGGTGACGAGGGTTGCGTCGAGGATATAGTTGCCGTGAACCGGAACCTGATCGTAGAGCGAAGCAGCCGTCAGTTCCATGGCCGTGCCGACCATTGCCGGCGGATAGAGAACGTCGACCGGGATCATCTTGTCTCCGTCCATGACTTTCTTGATCATGTCCTTGGAGCCGGCGCCGGCGACGACATACTGGATGTCGGTGCGCTTGGCCTGCTCGATGGCCTGAAGGACGCCGACGGCCATGTCGTCATCCTGGCACCATACGACGTCGATCTTCGGATATTTCGTCAGATAGTCCTGCATGACCTTGAAGGCATCGTCGCGGTTCCAGTTGCCATACTGGCGATCGAGAACCTTGACCTTGGAGCCGGCGATCCCCTTGTCGAAGCCGTCCTGGCGCTGCTGATCGATCGGGATCGGCAGACCGCGGATGACGACGACCTCAGCTTCCGGCGTCTTTTCGGCAATGTATTTGCCGGCGACTTCGCCGAGCGCCGGGTTGTTACCGGCGACGTAGAGGTCACGCACGGAATTGTCGTTGTTCGACGGCGCGCGGTCGACGAGCGCAACGAACTTGCCCTTGCCCTTGACTTCCTTGATGGCGTTGACGAGCGGATCCGGATCCGACGGCAGGATGACGAGTGCGTCGATGCCCTGCGTGTCGAGGTCCTGCACTGCGTTTGCCTGCGTTGCGGCATCCGGCGAGGTTTTGACGATGACGTTCAGGCCCGGATGTTCAGCCATCAGCTTCTTGGCAACGCGTTCTGCATGGAACACGACACCCGATGTCCAGCCGTGGTCGGCAGCCGGAATGGACACGCCGATCGTGTAATTCTTATCCTGGGCGTAGGCTGCGCCGGCAAAAGCCACCCCCGCAACCGCCAGACCCAACATGAGCTTGCGCATGCTATTTCCTCCCAAAAATATCAGGGACTTTTCAGTTCGAGCCGGGTGCCCTGGATAGCCCGGCCAATTCGAGAAGCAGGCTTGTCTTACGATTTGCGGACCAGCGAGCGCTGCACCAGCATGGCGATGATGATGATCGCACCCTGGATCGCACCGATCAGGTATTCGCTGATGAAGTTCGACAGCAGCATGATGTTGCCGACGAGCTCGAGAATGAAGGCGCCGCAGATCGTGCCCCACACGCGGCCCGCACCACCCTTCAGCGCCGTACCACCGACGACCACGGCCGTAATCGCCTGCAGCTCCCACAGGATGCCTGTTGTGGCCGAGGTCGAGCCGAGGCGCGGCACATAGAGCAGCACGGCAATCGCCACGCAAAGGCCCTGGATGACGAAGGCGATCGTGCGCACACGGTTGACCGCAATGCCGGAATAGCGGGCGACGTCGCTGTTCGAACCGACAGCCACGACATGGCGGCCGAAACGCGTGCGGTAGAGGATGAAGGCCGCAACGGCAGTGACAGCAAGGATGACAGCGATCGGTACCGGAATGCCGAGGATATTGCCGAAATAGGCCGGACGATAGAGCGTCTGGATATCAGCCGAGCGCAGCGTGATTGCGCCGCCCTGCGACAGCCATGTCGTCAAGCCGCGATAAATGCCCATCGTGCCGAGGGTAGCAATGAAGGGCTCGATCTTACCGACCGTCGTGATGAGGCCGTTTGCGAGACCGCAGAGCGCACCGGCAATCACGGCGAAGACGACAGCCGCCGTCAGCATCAGCACCGGATCGGCGATGACGCCGGAATTGATGAGCAGAATCATCAGGCTCGCAACGAAGGCCACCATGGAGCCAACGGAAAGATCGAGGTCGCCGGCGGAGATCACGAAGGTTGCGCCAACGGCGATGATCGCAATAAAGGCGCAGCGGGTCGCGACATTCGTAAGGTTGGTGATGCCGATGAAATTCGGATTGACCAGCGCGCCCACGATGAGAAGCAGGGCCAGTGCGGCAAAGGGCGCAACCGCTCGCAGATCGACATCACGCCAGGATCTGCGCCGGATTTCCCTGGTCTCCTCGTTAACACTCATATCCAAAACCAACCTCCCGTCCCATGACTGCTGGGCATCTTGTTTATCGCGCGGTGCGCCCGTACCCTGGCGGCGTCAGGCGGCCGCCTGACGCTTCAGTCCTGCTGCGTAACGCATGATTTCCTGTTCGGAAATTTCATCCCCTTCCAGGATGCCGACGATCCGGCCTTCGCGCATGACGGCGACGCGCGTGCAGAGACCGATAATCTCGGGCATTTCCGAGGAAACGACGATGATCGACCGCCCGTCGCGGGCGAGCGCCGAGATGAAATGATAGATCTGCTGCTTAGTACCGACATCGATGCCGCGCGTCGGCTCGTCAATGATGATGATCTGCGGTTCGGTCTCCATGACCTTGGCGAGAAGCAGCTTCTGTTGGTTGCCACCCGACATGCGGCCGGCAATGATATTGCCGTCACGCACGCGGATGTCGAACCGCCGCTTGGCCTTGGCAAGTGCGGCCGCCTCGCTGCTCGGGCTCAGATAACCATGGCTGACATGCCGCTCGAGCGACTGCAGCGTCAGGTTGGCGATCATGCCCGAGCCGAGCAAAAGCCCCTTCGACTTGCGATCCTTGGTCATATAGGCAAGGCCGGCGCGATTGGCCGCGCGCGCATCGCCCGAGTGCACGCTTTCCCCGTGGATGACGACTTCGCCCGACAGACGCGAGCGCAGGCCGGCGACCGCTTCCATCAATTCCGTGCGGCCGGAGCCGATCAAGCCGGAGAAACCGATGACTTCGCCCTTGCGCACCTCGAAGCTCGCATCCTGTACGTAGCCGGTAGACACCGCGCTGACGCGAAGAACCACTTCCTCGTCCACATTGGGCTCGACCTTAGCGGGATAGAGGCTGGAAAGCTCACGGCCGACCATCAACTGCGCGATGGATTCCCCATCAAGCATGGAGGTCGGCGCCGTTTTGACCCACTGGCCGTCACGCAGCACCGTGACCTTGTCGGTCAGCTCCATGACCTCGTCGAGCTTGTGGGACACGAAGACGAAGCTTGTGCCCTGCTCGCGCAGCTTGCGCACCTGCTTGAAGAGCATATTGGTTTCTTCTCGCGACAACACGGCCGTCGGCTCGTCCATGAAGACAACACGGGCATCACGGCTGATCGCCTTGGCGATCTCGACCATCTGCTTGTCGGCGATCGAGAGCGAGCTGATCATCGCATTCTCGTCGACATGCGAACCAAGCACATCCAGCACCCGGCGAGTCTCCGCGCGCATATATCTGCGATCGAGCACACCGAAATGCGTAACTTCGCGGCCAAGAAACAGGCTCTCGGTCACGGTCAGATGTTCGGCGAGATTGAATTCCTGATGGATGATGACGATCCCGAGCGCTTCGGCCGCGCCGTTCGGCGGCAGCACCACGGGCTTGCCGTCGAGCACGATTTCGCCCGACGTCGGCTGCTCGAAGCCGGAGAGGATCTTGACGAGAGTGGATTTGCCGGCGCCGTTTTCACCCATCAGCGCATGGATTTCACCAGCGCGAAGATCGAAATTGACGCTGAAAAGAACCTGCACGCCGCTGAAAGACTTGCAAATGCGCCGGGCGGACAACACCACCGGTGCAGCCTCTGCGGTATCCACGGTCATGATTTCCTCCTGCGGCTCCCATCCGCTTATACTAGGCATATGTAAACCTTTACATCTGGCATGTAAAGGTTTACATCGTGGATTTACACAGATCTGTTGTGCGGTACCTTTGACCTCCCGGCAAGTCTGTGTAGTGTGCGGCGAAGACAGCCCAAGGCGGAGCCCCGTGTCGAATTCCACGCCCGCAACAATCGAAGACGTCGCCCGGATCGCCGAGGTTTCCATCGCGACGGTCTCGCGGGCAATCCACATGCCCGAAAAGGTGGCCAATTCCACACGGCTGAAGGTCAACCAGGCAATCGCCATCACCGGTTATACGACCAATGCCATGGCGCGCAGCCTGCGGCTCGGCCGTTCCAATATGATCCTTGTGGTGGCGCCCGATATCGGCGACCCTAACTTTTCCAACATCCTGATCGGCTTGGAGAATGAGGCTCGTGCCCATGGCTATGGTATCCTCATCGGCCATACGCAGAACGATGCGCAGCGCGGCCTCGAATATCTGAAATTCTTCAGTTCCAACCAGGCGGCGGGACTCATCCTTTTCACCGGCATCCTGCCCTTCGGTCATCAGACTGTGACGGCGCAACTGCCGCCGAGCGTCGGCGTATTCGAACCTGTCTTCAATGGTGGCATCCCCTATGTCGGCGTTGACGATATCGAGGGCGCCAGGAAAGCCGTTGACCTGCTCCTGGCCGAAGGACACCGCAAGATCGCCTTTATCGGCGATTCCCGCACCCGCCTCGCCTACAGCCGCCGCCGGCAAGGCTATGACGCCGGTCTCGACGCCGCCGGCGTGCCGAAAGACACGCGTATCGTGCTGGAAGGCGACGGCACGATCGAGAGCGGCCGCCACGCCGTGGAGCAACTCTTCATGCGCGATACGCTCCCCACCGCCTTCATGTGCGTCAACGACCAGACAGCGATCGGCGTCATGATCGGCCTCAATGCCCGCGGTTACAATATCCCGCAGGACTTTTCCGTGACCGGCTTTGACGACGTGCCACAAGCCGTTTTCATGAGCCCGTCGCTGACGACCATTCGCCAGCCGCGCACAGCGATCGGCAAACAAGCCATGGCGCTGCTCCTTGAGCTTCTCTCCAACGGCCGACCGGCCGAAACGGAAATCCTGCTGCGGCCGGATCTCGTTGTGCGTAATTCCGTCTCTGCGCCGCCGCGCAACTGGCAGAAGCGGTAGGCTCGAAGCCGCTGCCAATGATTTGCTATTGCCCGAACTCAATGCTGTCCTAATTTGGCGACGGACTCCTTTGTAAAGACGAGGCAACCGAAATGTCACGAGATCTGCTGGCCGACAGATACCGAGGTTACATTGCCTGCCTGAACGGCCAGGATTGGGATAATCTGGGAAACTTCGTCCACGAGCGTGTTCGCTACAATGGCGAGCATATTGGCCTGTCCGGCTATCGCGAGATGCTCGAAGACGATTTTCGCGCTATCCCCGATCTCTTCTTCGACATTCAGCTGCTAATCTGCGAGCCGCCGCGTGTGGCAAGCCGTTTGCAGTTCAACTGCACCCCGAAGGGCGAGCTGTTCGGTCTTCCAATCAACGGCAGGAGGGTGCAGTTCGCCGAAAACGTCTTCTACGAGTTCCTGGATGGAAAGATCGAAACCGTCTGGTCGGTCATAGACAAGGCCGCGATCGAATCACAACTTTGAAACTTCCAGGGTTCCTCTGCGATCATGCAATTCGCCTGAACGTGCTGAATTGAAATCTCTGCACGCTGTCCCAAGGTGTCGAATGATCGTGGCGGCGGCTGTCGATCAGCTCGAAACCTGCTCCCAACAGTTCCAGCAGACTGTCCGAACTATGGCGCGCAACTGGCAGACCGCTGCACTTTTCCGGCCCATCAAGGGCGAAAGTTCCAATAATCAGAGAGCCGCCGATGTTCAGCGCGCGTTTCAGTCGCTCGATGTAGGCCGCTTGTTCAGCCGCATCGGTCAGAAAATGGAAGGCTGCGCGATCGTGCCAGATATCATAGGCCTGCGGCGGCTCCCAAAGAGTGGCGTCGCCGGCAATCCACGTCACCTCGTCAGCCTTGGCGCCGAGACGCTTTTGCGCCGCATTGAGCGCAGCCGCCGAGAGATCGAGCACAGTCACATCGACGAACCCTTCAGCAAGAAGGCCGTCAACCAGCCTTGAAGCGCCGCCGCCGACATCGACGATAGCGTCAGAACGTTTTGCCTTAACGAAATGAATCAGATCGAGAGAAGGCGCAGGGCATTCCTGAAACCAGCTGACATCAGCCTCGCCTTTGGTCGAATAGACATTTTCCCAATGCGGTTTGCGATCGTCCGTCATGAAGCGCCCAAGCGTTTTCTCCATCGCCGCTGATGGCATGCCAGATTTCCCTCTGCCCGACCAGTACAACTAGCCAACGTTCGCCTTCGCAAATGAAAAAGCCGGGAAGCTTTCGCTACCCGGCTCTTCAAATAATCAAAACCGCCGATCAAACGTAGCGGTTGACGATATTTTCGAGCAGCTCCTGCTTGCCGGACTTCGGCTGCGGGTTGACGTCCTTGCTTTCGACCCACTGCGTGATCTCATCCAGCGAATATTCGCCGCGGAAGAGCTTCTGGCCTTCGGCCGAATTCCAGCCGGCATAGCGGTCTGCGAGCGGCTGCGACAGAGCCTTGTCTTCGAGCATCTTGGCAGCAGCCTTCAGGCCGCGGGCGCAGCAATCCATGCCACCGATATGGCCGATCAGCAGGTCTGCCGGATCGAGCGACTGACGGCGCAGCTTCGAATCGAAGTTGGTACCGCCCGTCTTGAAGCCGCCGCCCGCCAGGACGTAGTAATAGGCCAGAGCCATTTCCGGAACATTGTTCGGGAACTGGTCGGTATCCCAGCCGGACTGGTAGTCGTTGCGGTTCATGTCGATCGAGCCGAAAATGCCGAGCGCGTTTGCGAGCGCCAGCTCATGCTCGAAGGAATGGCCTGCGAGGATCGCATGGCCCTGCTCGATGTTGAGCTTCACTTCGTTTTCGAGGCCGTGCTTCTTAAGGAAGCCGTAGACGGTCGCGACGTCGTAGTCGTACTGGTGTTTGGTCGGCTCCTGCGGCTTCGGCTCGATGAGGATCGTACCCTTGTAGCCGATCTTATGCTTGTACTCGACAACGAGGTTGAGGAAGCGGCCGAGCTGGTCGAGTTCGCGGCCGATGTCAGTGTTGAGCAGCGTTTCATAACCTTCGCGGCCGCCCCACAGAACGTAGTTCTCGCCGCCGAGCTTCTGCGTGGCGTCGATGCAGGTCTTCACCGTCGCGGCGGCGAAAGCAAAGACGTCCGGATCCGGGTTGGTGGCAGCACCCGACATGTAGCGGCGGTTGGAGAAGAGGTTCGCCGTGCCCCAAAGCAGCTTGGTGCCGGTAGCCGCCTGCTTCTCGGCGAAGTAATCGACGATCTCGTTCAGATTCCTGGTGTTTTCGGCAAAGTTCTTGCCTTCCGGACGAACGTCGGCGTCATGGAAGCAGTAATAGGGCGCGCCGAGCAGTGAGAAGAATTCGAAAGCGACGTCAGCCTTCAGCTTTGCGGCCTTCATCGTGTCTTCGAACCACGGACGCAGGAAGGTCTGACCGCCGAAGGGGTCGCCGCCCGGCCAGGTGAAGGTGTGCCAGTAGGCGACGGCAAAACGCAGATGGTCTTCCATGCGCTTGCCAAGAACGATTTCATCCGGCTGGTAGTGGCGGAAAGCCAGCGGGTTGGTGCTGTCAGGGCCTTCGTACTTCACTTTCTGGATATCGCCGAAAAATCCGGTGCTCATTGGGGTTCTCCTTGGGTTTGTCGTTCAGTCTTATCGTCAGTACCGTGCGCGCGCCCTCATCCGGACCTTCGGGGCAGGCGGATGAGGGGCCATCGGCTCAGCTTCTCAATGCGCCAGCGACTTGATCGCCGGATAGGTCGCGCGGTAGCGCTTGTAGGCATCTTCATAGGCGCCCGAGAGTGCCGCAACCGGTTCGATCGTGCCAGCCGTGACCGGCGGTGTGCAGACGGCTACCGGATCGGCACCCGTTGCGGCAATGAGGCCGAGGCGAGCAGCACCGAAGGCGGCGCCGAAATCGCCGTCTGCCGGCAGGTCGACGGGAACGCCGAGCGCGGTCGCAATCGAGGCCAACCAATAGCGCGAGCGCGAACCGCCGCCGATCGCCGTGACACGGGAAATATCCGTGCCGGCCGAACGCAGGGCTTCCAGATTGTCGCGGATCGCGAAGGACACGCCCTCCAGCACTGCCTGGGTCAGCACTGAGCGGCTGCTTTCATGTTCGAGGCCGATAAAGGCGCCACGGATGACCGCATCATTATACGGAGTGCGCTCGCCTGAGAGGTAAGGCAGGAAGGTCACGCCGGTCGGCGCCTTCAGGCTTTCGCCGAGTTCGCCGGTGAGATCGGCGGCCGACTTGCCGGTGACCGAAGAATGCCAGTTCAGTGCATCGGTCGCCGACAGGATGACGCCCATCTGATGCCAAGTGTTCGGCAGCGCATGGCAGAAGGCATGCACGGCGCTTTCCGGCTTCGGCAGGTAGGCGGCGTTGGCGGCAAAAAGAACGCCTGACGTGCCGAGCGAAACAAAGGCCGCACCATCGCTGACCGTGCCCATGCCGCAGGCCGAAGCCGCATTGTCGCCGGCGCCACCGGCAACGACGACATCGCCCGAAATACCCCAGGCCGAGGCGAGTTCGGCGCGCAGCTTGCCGCCCTGCTCCGTGCCTTCGATCAGCGTCGGCATCTGCTTCTCATCGAGATTAGTGGCAGCCAGCAGTTCGGACGACCACTTGCGCTTGCCGGTATCCAGCCAGGACGTCCCGGCCGAGTCCGACATTTCCGAAATATGTTCACCCGTTAGCCAGAGACGCAGATAGTCCTTCGGCAGCAGGACCTTGGCAACCTTGGCGAAGATCTCGGGCTCGTTCTTGGCGACCCAGGCAAGCTTCGGTGCGGTGAAGCCGGGGAAAACGATATTGCCGCTCAGCTTGCGGAAGCGCGGATCGGCATCGAGCGCGGCCGCCTCGACATAGGAACGCGTGTCGTTCCACAGGATGCAGGGGCGCAGCACCTTGTCGGAGGCGTCAAGCAGGGTTGCGCCGTGCATCTGGCCGGAAAGGCCGATGCCCTTCACCGCGGCAAGCTCCTTCGGGTGTTTGGCTTTGAGGCCGGCGACAGCTTCTTCGGTAGCGCGTACCCAATGGGCCGGTTCCTGTTCGGACCAGCCGGAATGCGGGCGCGAGACGTCGAGCGAACCATTGGCGGAGCCGATGATCTTCTGATCGCCGTCGATCAGCATCGCCTTGACGCCCGAAGTTCCGAGATCGAGACCCAGATACATGTAGTATTTCTCCCTTTGCCGTTACGGCAGGTTGTCTTTCAGGAATATGTCGAGGCGGATGCGCTCCTGCGCGTCGATGACCGCAAGCCCGTCCGCCTTTGCCTTGAGAACACGGATCGCGCTGCGCACCTCATGGCCGGCATCCTGATTGAGGATTGCGTCGATAGTGCCATCGAGAAGAGCTGCGCGCGTGTGCGCCGTCAATTCATGGGCAATCACCGTCAGCGACCTGTCTGCCGCCTTTTCCTTTAGTGCCCGAATAAGGCCGCGATTACCGGCGCCCAGGCTGTAGATGCCGATAATGCCATCGTTCTTGCCGAGCGCATCGGCAATCAACATATGGGCGACTTCAGGATCGTCCCGACCTTCGAGCACCGGCAGCAGATGCAGCGCCGGAAACTCCTGCGCCATGACAGATGCAAAGCCCTCCAGGCGCTCGCGATGGTCGCGCACCAGCATGGAGCCGGCCAGAACGGCGATCTCGCCCTTCGCGCCGCCAAGGAAGCGGCCGAGTAGACGCGCAGCGGTGCGCCCCGCGGCGATGTTGTCGACGCCGGCATAATGATGACGCAGCGATCCCGTCAGATCGGAAACGAGAGTGACGACCGGAATGCCGTCATGAACCAGCCGGTCCACGGCAGCACGCACATCGGGCGCATCCGTGGCAACAAGCGCCACCCCGGCAGGCTTTTCGGCATCTACTGTTTCCAGCTCGCGCACCAGCGCCTGCGGATCGAAGGCAGGCACTTCGACGATGCGGATATCCGTACGCTCGATAGCCGAGCGCGCGATCGCCGCGCGGATCTCGGCATTCAGACCGTGCATGAAAGAGTTGTCGCTGGCGGGCAGGATGAAGGTCAGCGGATAGACGCGGCCCTTGGCAAGGTTTGCAGCCGCCACGTCGCGCACATAGCCGAGATCGCGGATGGCTGTCTCCACCTTCTCCCGCGTCACGTGGCGCACGCCCGGCCGCTGGTTCAAAACCCGGTCCACGGTCGCGAGACTGACACCCGCCGCAGCGGCGATATCATGAACGGTTGGCCTCATCATTCCTCCTGACGAGACCATTAGCGCCAATTTTGATGTACGTAAATCAAAAAATACGTGAGCTGGAAAACACCCTCGCTGAAGGAACAGAGAAACCACTCATGTTAAAAGGAAAAAGGCCCTCCGAAGAGGGCCTTCTTGCAATGACGGCCGGAGGTCAGTGGCCGCCACCGCCTCCCCCGCCGCCTTGCGGCGCGGGTTTCTTGATCATGACGACGCCAAGGATCATCGCCAGGAAAAGCACCGTCAGCATCAGGAAGATGTCGCTGAAGGAAAGGATCATCGCCTGTTTGGTGGCCAAGCCAACCATCTGCTTGACCGCGACATCGGCGCCATCCAAACCCCAATTGTTGAAGTTGGCGGTCATGTTGTTCATCTGGTCGATCGCGGCCGTATTGCCCCAATGGACGTTTTCGCGCAGCCGCTCGTAATGCACGTCCTGGCGGGTGGTGAGCACGGTATTGATGACTGCAAGACCAACGGCACCGCCGAGGTTACGCGTCAGATTGAAGAGGCCGGAAGCGCCGCGGATACGCGCCGGCGGCAGCGTGCCGAGCGCGATGTTGTTGATCGGCACCATGCACATCATCAGGCCGAAGCCGCGCAGGATCTGTGGGATGAAGAGCTCGTAGAAGTCCCAGTCCTGCGTCAGATGCGTCATGATGTAGGTGCCCGCCGCAAAGCTCACGAAACCGATCGCCATCATGAGACGCAGGTCGATCTTGGTGGACAGCCGGCCGGCAATCGGCGCGGTGAAGAACATCGCAAGACCCGACACGAACATCGTCTCGCCGATCATCAGCGAATCGTAGCCGCGGATGCGGCCGAGATAGACCGGATAGATATAGGTGAGCCCGTAAAGGCCGATGCCCATGACGAAGGAAAAGACCGAACCGAAGGAAAAATTTCGGTTGGCGAAGGCCGTCAGATCGACGACCGGGAATTCCACCGTGAAAGCGCGGTAGAAGAAGACGATGCACGCGACGACCGAGGCAACGGTACCTGCGACGATGTAGCTGTCGTTAAACCAGTCGTTCGAATTGCCTTCTTCAAGCACATATTCCAGCGAGCCGAGAAAGATGGCCATGGCAAACAGCCCGTACCAGTCAAATTTCTTGAAGAGCGACAGCTCCGGCTTGTCGAAATCGATGAAGTTCCAGGTAACAATCGTGACGATAATGCCGGGCACGATGTTGACCAGGAACAGCCAGTGCCAGGAGAAGGCGTGGCTCAGATAGCCGCCGACTGTCGGGCCGATGGTCGGCGCAAGCGTGGCGATGAGACCGATGATCGGCGAGACGATCGAACGCTTCGACGGCGGGAAGATCGTGAAGGCGGCCGCGAAGACCGAGGGGATCATGCCACCGCCGATAAAGC